>CAZXRA010000064.1:0-6877 GCA_964643485.1 uncultured Iamiaceae bacterium
GGGCACATGGAGTGGTCGGCGCCCGACGGCAGCGAGCACTCGGCCAGCTTCGACGACGCCCTCGACGCGGCCCGCTCCAGCCAGCGCCTGCGCACCGCCCTCTCGCTGGAGGGGGAATGGCTGCCGACAGTGCTGCGCGCCGCCCACTCCCGTCTCATGGAGGTGCGGGCCCAGCAGCCCGACGCCGGCGGGCTCGTCATCGCCACCGACCAAGAGCACGCCCACGGCATCGCCGAGCTGCTCCGGTCGCGCTTCGCCACTCGGGCCACCGTCGTCACCTCCGACGACCCCCGGGCGTCGAGCCGCATCGGCCTCTACGCCGGGAGCAAGGAGCCGTGGCTGGTTGCCGTGCGCATGGTCTCCGAAGGGGTCGACATCCCCCGGCTGCGGGTCGGGGTCTACGCCACGACCACGACGACCGAGCTCTTCTTCCGCCAGGCCGTCGGCCGCTTCGTCCGCTGGACCCGAGGCGTGCCCCGGCAGCGGGCCTGGCTCTTCATCCCCGACGACCCCCGCCTGCGGACCCTGGCCCACCAGATCGCCGAGCAGCGCCGCCACTCCCTGCAACGACGGGAGCGGCCCACCGACCGCGACGGCCTGGACGGCGAGGCCGCGGCCCTCGACGAGGTGCCGGGGGAGGAGCAGATGTCGCTCTTCGCCGTGATCTCCGCCGTGGCCACCGATGCCGACGGTGGGTCGGACGGGGACGACGACGACATCGACGACGGGGACGAGGACGGCGGGGGCTTCGACCTGGAGCTGGCCCCTCCGCCCCCGCTGGCCGGCCCGGCGCTGGTGGGGGAGACGGCGTCCGCCCTCACCCGCAAGGAGGACAAGAAGCGCCTCCGCGAGCTCAACGCCCAGCTCGTCCGGGATCTGGTGCGGACCACGGGCTGGTCCCACGCCCAGGTCAACGCCGAGCTCAACCGCTTGTCGGGCATCACCCGGGTGACCGAGGCGACCACCTCCCAGCTCCGCACCCGCCTGGAGAAGGGCACCCGCTGGCTGGCCCGCTCAGCCTGAGACGCACGATCGTGCAACTTATGCCCCCCGGGCCGCGGCCCGGGTCGTGGACGAGCTCTGCGCCCAGGCCGACGAGTGGATCCCCCGCCTGCCCGAGCTGCCCTTCGACGAGGGTCGGGTGCGCGACCTGACCCGACTGGCTCGCCGCCGCCAGCGGGAGTTGCGCTCGAGCTGAGCGTCCGTCGATCGACGGTAACGATGGAGCGGGTGACGGGAATCGAACCCGCATCACCAGCTTGGAAGGCTGGTGCTCTAGCCATTGAGCTACACCCGCGGGGACGGTGAACCTAGCCGTTCGGGTCCTCAGGGCGGCGACGGGAAGCGGCTCTGGGCCCGGCTGAAGTACTCGTAGGAGGCGGCCAGGTTGGTGGCCAGGGCTAGGTCGCCCAGCGCCTCCACCCGCGCCGCCCAGAAGGCGAGGCCGGCGGCGTCGGCGGGCCGGCCCAGCAGGCTGTCGTACAGGGCCTGGACCCGGGTCTGCCGTGACTCAGGGGTCTGGTAGAAGGCGGCGGCCACCCGCGTGCGTCCCCACGCCCGGACCCGTCCGACCCAGTAGTCGACGTCGGCCGCGCTGCCCTCCCGGCCCAGGAGCTTGCGGTAGAGGTCCTGCACCCAGGTCCGGTCCGTCCCCCCACCCAGGCCCCGGTAGTACTCGCCGCTGGCGTAGAAGAGGGCCGCGGCCTGGGCCACGGTGAAGCGGCCGGTGCGGATCTGGTCGACCCAGTAGCGCGTGCCGGCGGCGTCACCCGGCCGGCCCAGGGTGTCGCGGTAGAGGCGCTCCACCACCGTCTCGACGTACTCCGCCGACCGGGACAGGCCCTGCACCACGCTGGCCCGGGTGGAGCCCCCGCCGGCGAGGCTGGTGCTGATGAGGTCGATCTCGGCCGACGTCGGAGCCCGGTCGAGGAAGTCCTGGTAGGCGGCCTTGATGAACGCCGGGTATGGCGACGAGGCGGTGATGACGCCGTGCTCGAACTCCTGCCGCCACGTGCTCGAGGTAGGCCGGGTGGCGGCGGCGATCGGGTAGCCGAGGCCACCGGTCGGGCCGCCCTGGGCCCGGTAGAGGACGAGGACGGCCTCGGGCACCACGTGGGCGCCGGTGGCGGCGGTGTGCCACACCTGGGCCTTCTCGGCCGCGAAGGTGGTGCCCCGCCCGTCGCCCACGTCGACTCGGTCGGTGGTGGGGTAGCCGGCGTCGGAGGCGGGCCCCCCGTAGGCGACGTAGGCGTCGAGGACCGATCCCCACACCGCCCGGGCCCCCGTCTGGGCGGTGTAATAGATGATGCCGCCGTTCTGGAAGCTGCTCGACCGTCCCCGCCCGTCGGGCAGGGTGCGGACGTTGCTGGTGAGGTGGCCGAGCACGCCGCCCACCCCGCCGAGCTGCTCGTGCTTCTCGAAGAGCGGGCCGAAGATCCCCACCGTGAGACTGCCCCGCCGGTAGATCCGCCCCCGCTCGAAGGTGATGCGGCGGTAGTCGCCGACCAGCTGGCTGTTGGACGTGGGCAGGCCGAAGGAACCGTTGGGGCTCTCGCCCCCGTAGTCCCGATAGACGCCGTAGTACGGCTGGGGCACGCCGAAGGTGCCCCGGCCCCACTTGTAGATCGACCCCTTCTGGAACCGCGACAACCGGGCCCGCCCCCCCGCCCCGGTGACCACGTCGGAGGTGGGGAAGCCGTAGGGCCCGGTGGTGGCGCTGTTGGCCAGGTAGAGGCTGAGCAGCGAGCCGTGCACCTCCCGGGCCCCGGTGGCCCCGCTCCAGTAGAGGCGGCCGTTCCGGTAGATGGCGTAGCGCCCGCCGCCCGGGGTGTTCGCCTCGACCGAGGTGCGGACCCCGAGGACGCCGTCAGGACCGTCGAGGGCGTAGTAGCGCCGGGTGATGGCCGAGTCGCACTCGTCGGACAGGCAGTTGGCCCCGTGCTGGGACGTGGCGTTGTCGGTGAGGGTGCGGGTGGAGCAGGCGGCGTCGTAGGCCCACGGCGTGATGCAGATGGCCACCCGGCACACGACCGGGCCGTAGCAGGAGATGTGCTGGTTGCACTGGCCATAGCGGAACTGGTTGCAGCAGGTGCGGCGCCCGTCGCAGCTCGCCCCGCTGCACCGGCAGCCGCACCGGGTGGGGCAGGTGGCGTTGCAGTCGATGATGTAGCGGGGTCCGCCGCAGCAGTAGGCGGCGTTGTCGGCCTTCCACCAACCGGCGACGAACGAGTTCGGCGGGCAGGAGTTCTTGCCCCCGTTGACGGTGCAGCAGAACGCCGTCCACCCGTCGCCGCAGCTCCCGCACAGGGCGCCGTAGGCCGTGCCCGGCTTCAGGATGAACGACACGGGGTTGACGGCCAGGGCCGAGCCGACCACGGCCGTGCGGGCCAGGAAGCGGCGCCGGGTGTGGCCGCCGGCGAGGAGGCCGGCGGTGCGGGCGACCACCCGCTCCGCCACGGTCGGCCGGGCGGCGCCGGGAGGCGGGGCCTCGGCGCGGCTCAGGCGGCGCCGCAAGGTGTCGATGGGGCTCATCGGGGGGCCACCGCGATCCGGGCCGTCACGTCGCTGGCCGTGCGGGCCAGGCTCGGGGCATCCCGCCGGTCGCCCACCACGGAGTAGAGGCAGAAGGCCCGGCCGTTCAGGGTGAAGAAGCGCTGGGCCCCGGCCTGCCCCGGGTTGACCCGCTGGAGGCCGTTGGGGTCGTACATGCGAGCGGTGAGGCCCGGGACCTGGCTGACGGTGGGGAACAGGGCGGTGCCGGCACTGTCCGAGCCGTACTCCACCAGGACGACGAGCAGGTGGCCGGTGCCCATCACGTCGACAGCACCGCTGCCGAAGTCGCCCCGGTTCTCGGGCAGGGCGAAGTTGGCCAGGTGGAGCACGGGCCCGGTGTCCTCGCCCAGGACGGGCCCGGCGGACGGGTCGCTCCCGGGCGTTGACCGCGGGGCCCGCGAGGCGGGGACGGTGCTCGGGGCCCGGCGGGAGATGCGGCCCTCCCAACCGGAGGGGAGCTCGGCCCGGATGCCGTGGGCCTCGATCCTCATGTCGGGGTGGTCCTCTCCGTCGAGGGGCGGGGATCGATCACGGCGCCGGCCGACGGCTCGGGGGCGTCCTCCCCGGGATCGCCGTAGAGGCTCGGGTCGCCGGGGGTGATGCCGGCGGCGAGAAGCTCGGCATCGACCCGGCGCTCCCGCTCGTCGTCGGCCCCGTGCTTGGGCACCCGTCGGCTCTCCAGCTCGGCGGCGTAGGTGGCGTCGTCGGTGACCTGGGTGAGCAACCCCTTCACCTGGGGCCAGTCGATGCCGGTGCCCTCGCCCTGCACCTTGCCGGAGCGGCCGTCGACGAGGACGAAGTAGGGGGAGCCGGGCACGTCGTAGGCCTGCCAGGCGTCGCTCGTCATCACCACCGGCACCTGCTTGGGGGCGAGGCGGGCGATGGCGGCCGGGCTCTCCGCTTCGGGTCCCTTGGTGACGATGACGGGCCGCACGTCCTTGGGCAGGCCGAGCTTGCCCGGCTTCTGGAAGGCGTCCCAGAACCGCTGGCAGGTGAGGCAGCTCCCGGAGAGGAACGCGACGAGCGTGCGGTGCTGGACGTCGGTGACCCGCACGGTGAGGGCGTCGTCGTCGACGCCGACGCCGGCCAGGTCGCGGCTCTCGGTGAAGCCCTCCCGCTCCGGCGGCGCCTGCACCTCGGGGAAGGTGTTGATCTCCTCCCGCCGGACCGGCCGTGACCCCGTGGGCCGGGCCGGGGTGCCGTCGCTCTCGATGCCGCCGTCGAGCTCGTGGAGGCGGCGCAGGATGTCGGCGTGGCTGCGCAGGAGGCCGAGGACGAGGAGGGTCAGCACGGCGACGACCACAGTGAGAGCGACGACGATGGCCGTCATCGGTTGCCGTCCAGTCGCATGAGGGCCCGGACGACGGCCAGGTCGGTGAGGAGGGCCCGCACCCCGATGGCCCCGACCCCGGCGAGGGCGGCGACGGCCAGGGCAGCCCCCGGGGCGTCGAGCCAGCCGGCCAAGCCGTCAGCAGGGGCGAGAGCAGCCCAGAGGGCGCCGGCAGCGAGGAGGAGGTTGACGGCCGCGTGAGTGGCGTCGACGGGGGCTCCGGCCTCACCGAAGCAGCCGCAGTCGGCCGCCTCGCCGGTGCGACGGGATCGTCGGACCTGGAGGGCGGTGACGAGAGCGAAGCCGAGGTAGAGGATGGCCACGGCCCCGGCCGCGAGTCCGCCCAGGGCGATGGCGCCGACGGCGGCCAGCACCTCGACGCCGCCCAGGATCCGCACCGCGGGATCCGCCCCAGGCAGGCCGAGCTCGGCCAGGGCCAGGCCCGTCGGGGCGGGTCGGCGCAGCTTGGCCACCCCGGCCACGACCAAGAGGAGGGCGGCCAAGAGCAGAGGGCCGGTGGCGGGGGAGAGGCTGGAGACGATCACGAGGGGGATGGAAGGGGATGCCGCGCCCGTCACCGTAGGACATCCCCGTCGTCCCCCGCGTCGATCCCCCCGGACGTGACGGGTGACCAGGGTGCCGGCCGCGGAGGTGCCCACCGGTACAGTGGGCGACCTCATGGAGTCGAGCGTCGAGCCCGTCGAGGGCAACAAGGTCAAGGTCCGCGTCGAGGTTCCCGCCGACGACTTCGAACGGGAGGTGGATGCGGCGTTCCGGCGCATGGCCCGCGAGGTGCGACTGCCCGGGTTCCGGCCCGGCAAGGTGCCCCGCAAGGTGCTGGAGGCCCGGCTGGGCACCGAGGCGGCCCGCAACGACGCCCTCCAGCACGCCCTGCCCGAGTACTACGCCCAGGCCATCAGCGACCACGAGGTCGACGCCATCGCCCCGCCCGAGATCGAGATCACCTCGGGCCAGGACGAGGGGCCGGTGGCCTTCGACGCCGTCGTCGAGATCCGCCCCGAGGTCGTGGTCGGGGGCTACGCCTCGCTGCGCGTCGTGATCGACAGCCCCGAGGCCTCGGATGCCGACGTCGACGAGCGCATCGAGCACCTGCGGGAACAGTTCTCCACCCTGGCCGAGGTCGACCGCCCCGCCGCCGAGGGCGACACCGTCACCATCGACATCGCCGGCTCCCGTGACGGCGAGGCCCTCGACGGCCTCACCGCCGAGGGCTACCAGTACCGCGTCGGGGCGGGCACCGTGGTGTCCGAGCTGGACGAGAACCTCACCGGCGCCGAGGCGGGCGCCACCCTGAACTTCACCGCCGACCACCCCGGCGACGGCGAGCCCGTCGACTTCGAGGTGCAGGTGAAGGAGATCCGGGAGACCGTCCTCCCCGACGTCGACGATGCCTTCGCCGCCGAGGCCTCCGAGTTCGAGACCCTGGCCGAGCTGCGGGACGACCTGTCCACCCGCCTCTCCACCGTGAAGCGCATGCAGGCCCAGATGGCCCTGCGGGAGCGCACGGCCGACGCCCTGGCCGAGCTGGTCGAGGAGGAGCCGCCCGAAGCCATGGTCGAGACCGAGATGCAGACCCGCTTGCAGGATCTGGCCCTCCGGCTCCAGGCCCAGGGCATCGACCTGGGCGACTACATGCGGGCCACCGGCCAGGACCCCGACGCCTTCCGCGAAGATCTGCGCGGCGCGGCCCCGCGCTCGGTGAAGGTCGACCTGGCCCTCCGGGCCGTGGCCACGGCCGAGAGCCTCGAGGTCGACGACGACGAGCTCGACGCCGAGATCGAGCTGGTCGCCGCCCGCGTCGGGCAGCCCGCGGCCCGGGTGCGCGAGCAGTTCGAGCGCAACCAGCAGGTGCCGTTGGTACGCTCCGACGTGCGCACCCGCAAGGCCATGGACTGGGTCCTCGAGCGGGTCGAGGTGGTCGATGCCGATGGAGCTTCCATCGACCGCGATGCCCTTCTCGCCGACGACGAGCCC
>CAZXRA010000065.1:0-3864 GCA_964643485.1 uncultured Iamiaceae bacterium
AAGCAGGCCCCCGACGACATCAAGCTCTTCACGGCCACCGCAGAGGGTGTCGACGACGTGTCCCAGGTGCCGCCCACCGACGACGTGGTGGCGCCGGCCATGAACCTGATCTTCCGCACCGGCTACTCGTCGCTGTCCGACGGGGAGGAGGTGGTGCGCCACCTGCGGGACGGCGCCGACCCGCCCGGCGACATCAGCGCCGTGCCCTCCGGGCTGGCCGTGGTGGGCGTGGGCCTGCTCGACAACATCGAGTCCAACCGGGCCCTGCTCACCTACTACGCCATCGCCTTCGTGGCCCTCTTCCTGGCCGTGCGCCTGCGCAGCATCACCCGGTCGCTGCTGTCGCTCGTGCCCGTGCTCATCGCCACCGGCCTGGCCTCGCTGGTCGCCTGGGCCCTCGGCCTGGAGCTGAGCCCCATGACCGCGGTGGGTGGCCCGCTGGTGGTCGCCATCTGCACCGAGTTCACATCGTTGATGCTGCTGCGCTTCGTCGAGGAGCGGAAGCGGGGCTTCGCCCCCCAGGAGGCCATCCGCGTCACCGCGGCCCGCACCGGCCGGGCCTTCATCGTCTCGGGCCTCACCGGCATCACCGGCGTGGCCGTGATCGCCACCTCCGGCCTGCCCCTCCTCCGCGACTTCGGGCTCATCGTGGCCCTCAACGTCGTGGTTGCCCTGTTCTCCGCCCTCGTCGTCCTGCCGCCCATGTTGGTGTGGGCTGATCAGGAGGGCCGGGAGTGGGTGTCACGGCGGCTCGTGCCCGACGCCGACCTGGCCCGCTCCCGCCGGGGGGAGTGAATCGGTTCAGATCAGGCGTCGCCGAAGTCGTCCTCGGGGCCCTCGACGTCGAGGAGCTCGACGAGGGGGCGCACCCGGAAGGCGATCTGCTCCGACAGGGCGATGTGGGTGACGGTGCGCTCGATGCCCGAGACCTCGAGGACCCGGTGCAACACGTCCTGCAGGTCGCGGTTGGACTTGGCCACCACCCGGAGGAGCACATCGCTGGCCCCCGTGGTGGCGTGGGCCTCGATCACTTCGGGCACGGTCTGCAGGTGATCGACCACGTCGTCGAGACGGCCCTGGGCGATCTCCAGCGTGACGAACGCCAGCACGCCGTAGTCGAGCGTCTCTAGGTCGATGTCGGGGCCGAAGCCGGTGATGATCTCCCGCGACACCAGCTTGTCGAGGCGGGCCTGCACCGTCCCGCGGGCCACGCCGAGCTGACGAGCCATCTCCATCACGCCGGCTCGAGGGTTGTCCTCCAGGAGGAGGATCAGCTTGGCGTCTAGCTGGTCGATGCTGTTCATGGACGGATCGTAGGCCACATCCGGGGTGCTGTGTGCGAATCGTGCACGGCGTGCCCGCCTTTGCCCCTCCCCCTGATCAGTCGCCCTCCCTGCTCGCTACGGCCTGACGACCTAGCGGAAGAGGTCCTCGGCGGGAGGGCGGACCAGCTCCTCGCCCACGCTGCCCCGGCGGAACCACCAGGCGGGTCCGCCCCGGATGACGGCAACGGGCACCCGGTCGGCCTTGCCCATCACCAGCTCCGCCGCCCCGGCCAACTCGTCGACCAGAGCGACCTCGGTGGCGTGCAGCTCCCGGCCCAGGGAGTCCTCGGTGCCTCGCAGGTCGACCAGGGCGGCCAGGCCGGCCGACCCGATGGCCACATCGGTGAGGCCCCGCCGCCAGGCCCGGCCGAAGGTGTCGGACACGACGACTCCAACCTCCACGCCGGCCCGGGCCCGCAGCCCATCGCGGAGCCGGCGGGCCGACCGGTCGGGATCCTCGGGCAGGAGAGCGGCCCAGCCCCGCTCCACGTTCGACAGGTCGACGCCGGCGTTGGCGCAGACGAAGCCGTGCCGGGTCTCGGTGATGGCCAGGTCGCCCCGTCGGCGCAGCACTCGCACCGACTCCGCCTCCACCACGGCGCGGTGGGCGTCGGGATCGTCGGGGTCGACGGCGACCATCGCCCCCTCGGCCTTGGACACGATCTTCTGGGTGACGACCACGACATCGCTGTCCCGCAGTTCGTCGCCCTGGGCCCGGACGGCGGCGACGATGATGCCGGCCACGTCGTCGGCCCGTCCCACCTCTCCGATGCCGTGAACGGCCCACACCTCCAGGCGGGGCGGCGACGAGTGGATGTCGCCGGTCATGAGGCCCCCCCGACGGCGAGGACAGCGCGGGCCAGGCCGGCGGCGGCTTCGGCGTCGGACATGACGGTGCGGGCGACGACGGGCACCATGCCTTCGCTCTCGACCGCGCCGGCCAGCTGGGCGTCGGCCTCGTCGATCACGAGCGTCGCCGCCACGTCGCGGTACAGACGGGCCACGCCGACCACCGAAGCCTCATGGCCTAGGTCGGCCATCAGCCGGTCGGCCGGGCCCTTCAGGGCGGCGCCGGCCACGATGGGCGACACCGCCACCGTGGCGCCCCGCCGGGCCCGGACGGCGTCGGCCACCTCGTCCACGGCGAGCAGCGGGCCGATGGACACCAGCGGGTTGGACGGAGCGACGATCACCGTGTCCGCCTCGGTCAGGGCGTCGAGCACGCCCGGCGCCGGACGGGCCACGTCGCCCCCCACGAAGCGCAGGCCGGTGACGGGGACGGCGTGGCGGCGCTGCACGAACCACTCCTGGAACCCCACCTCCCGCTCGCCGTCGGGATCGACGACGGTGACCCGTGTGCGGAGGGGCTCGTCGGTGACGGGCAGGAGGGTGAAGCCCAGGTCCCAGGCGGCGACGATCTCGGCCGTCACTTGGGACAGCGATGCCCCCTCGGACAGGCGCTGGGTCCGGTAGAGGTGGGTGCCCAGATCGCGGTCACCCAGGTTGAACCAGTCGATGCCGCCATAGCGGCCCACCATCTCCATGGCCTTCCACGTCTCGTCCCGTAGGCCCCACCCCCGCTCGGGGTCGACCTGGTCGGCCAGCGTGTAGGTGATGGTGTCGAGGTCGGGGGAGACGTGGAGCCCGTGGAGCACCACGTCGTCACCCACGTTGCCGACGACCGTGATCTCCCCCGGAGGGACGACCTGGACCAGCCCGGTCAGCAGCCGGGCCGCCCCGACGCCCCCGGCCAGCACGCAGATCATCGGGCGGACGCTACCGGCGCCCCGGCTCCCCGCCGCACGGGGTGTCAGCTCAGCCCGTCGAGGTCGCCGTTCAGGAGGGCCAGGTCGCCGTCGACCATCATGCGGACCAGCTCGGGGAACGACGTCTTGGGCGTCCACTCCAGTACCCGCTTGGCCTTCTCCGGCGTGCCCACCAGGAGATCGACCTCGGCGGGACGGAAGAAGCGCTCGTCGATCTTCACGTACTGCTCGTAGTCGAGCCCCACGTGGCCGAAGGCCAGCTCGCAGAACTCCCGCACCGGGTGCGTCTCGCCCGTGGCCACGACGAAGTCACCGGGCTCGTCCTGCTGGAGCATGAGCCACATGGCCTCGACGTAGTCGCCGGCGAAGCCCCAGTCGCGCTGGGCGTCCAGGTTGCCCAGGCGCAGCTCGTCCTGCTGGCCCAGCTTGATGCGGGCCACGGCGTGGCTGATCTTGCGGGTCACGAACTCCAGGCCCCGGCGGGGGGACTCGTGGTTGAACAAGATGCCGCTGGAGGCGTGGAGGTCGTAGGACTCCCTGTAGTTCACCGTGATCCAGTGGCCGTAGAGCTTGGCCACGCCGTAGGGCGAGCGGGGGTAGAACGGCGTCGTCTCCGACTGCGGCACGGCCTGCACCTTGCCGAACATCTCGCTCGAGCTCGCCTGGTAGAAGCGGATGTCCGGGTCGACGATCCGGATCGCGTCGAGCAAGCGGGTGACGCCGAGACCGGTGATCTCCCCGGTCAGCACCGGCTGGTTGAACGACGTCTGGAC
>CAZXRA010000066.1:0-4646 GCA_964643485.1 uncultured Iamiaceae bacterium
CCCGTAGCATGGCCGGCGTGAAGGTCTCCACCAGGGGCGACTACGCCTGTCGCGCTCTGCTCTCGCTCACCCTCCACCCCGAGGAGACGCCGACCGCCGTGCGCGACATCGCCGAGCGCACCGGCCTCCCCCAGCCCTACCGGGAGCAGATCCTCCTCGCCCTCACGGGGGCCGGGCTCGTCCGCTCCAAGCGGGGGGTGGGCGGGGGCTACGTCCTGGCCCGCGACCCGGCCGAGATCACCCTGGCCCAGGTGGTGTCGGCCGTCGACGGTCCCATCGTGGTGGGCGACTTCGGGGAGCCCCACCAGAACGGGGCCTGCGACCACGAGGGCCAGTGCGTCCTCCTCGCCGTGTGGGCCGACGCCGGCCGCCAGATGCGCATCCTGCTGGAGGCCCGCACCCTGGCCGACGTGGCCGCCATCACCCGGGGCCAGGCTCCCTGGCCCGAGCCCGCCGGCTAGGCCGACGGCGCGGCGTCGCCGTCGCCGGGATGGCGGATCAGCGCCTCGCCCGACTCGGGGTCGAACAGGTGGATGGCCCGGGTGTCGAGCCACAGCTCCACGTCCTGGCCCTCGCGGGCCTCGCTGCGCACGTCGAGGCGGGCCACCACATCGGCGTGGTCCTCCCCCTTGCGACCGATGGCCACCTTCTCCAGGTCGGCGGCCAGGTCGGTCAGCTCCTCGGCGGCCGAGCCCTCCACCTCGAAGTGGGCGAAGAGCTCCGAGCCCAGCCACTCGATGACGTCGACGGAGGCGGTGAAGGTCACGCCGGGGGCATCGGGGTCGCCCACGAGGGCGATGTCCTCGAAGTTCTCGGGCCGGATGCCGGCGATGACCTTGCCCTGGGCCCCCTCGACCAGGCGCTCGGCGATGTCGGGGGCCAGGTCGAGCTCGACCATGGGCAGCCGCAGGTGGCGACCGTCGAGCTCGCCGGGGAGCAGGTTCATGGCCGGCGAGCCGATGAACCCGGCCACGAAGAGGTTGGTGGGCGTGGTGTAGAGCTCGCGGGGCGTGCCCACCTGCTGCACCACGCCTCGCCGCATCACGGCCACCCGGTCACCGAGGGTCATGGCCTCGACCTGGTCGTGGGTGACGTACACCGTCGTGGTGCCCAGTCGCTGCTGGAGCTTGGAGATGGTGGTGCGCATCTGCACCCGGAGCTTGGCGTCGAGGTTGGACAGGGGCTCGTCCATGAGGAAGGCCTCGGGCTCTCGCACGATGGCCCGCCCCATGGCCACCCGCTGGCGCTGGCCACCGGAGAGGTGGCCGGGCTTGCGGTCGAGGTGCTCGGTCAGCTCCAGCAGGCCGGCCGCCTCCTCGACCCGACGGACGACCTCGGCCTTGTCCACCTTCCGGAGCTTGAGGGGGAACTCCATGTTCTCCCGCACCGTCATGTGCGGGTAGATGGCGTAGCTCTGGAAGACCATCGCCATGTTGCGGTCCTTGGGGTCGACGTCGTTGACCCGATCCCCGTCGACCCGGAGCTCCCCGTCGCTGATGTCCTCCAGGCCCACGATCATGTTGAGCAGCGTCGACTTCCCGCAGCCCGAGGGGCCGACGAGGATGAAGAACTCGCCGTCGCCGATGGTGAAGTCGGCGGCCTTCACGGCCTCCACCCCGTCGGGGTAGCGCTTGGTGACCTTGTCGAGGACGATCTCAGCCATGGGTGCGAGGCCTCCTGGGGCTAGCCCTTGACGGCGCCGGACGTGAGCCCGGACACGATGCGGCGCTGGAAGACGAGGACCATCACGATGATGGGGATGGTGACCACCACCGAGGCGGCGGCGATCTGACCGGTGGGGAACGTGAACTGCGACGAGCCGGTGAAGAAGGTGATGGCGGCGGGCACGGTGCGGGCCCGGTTGGTCGAGGTGAGCGACGTGGCGAACAGGAAGTCGTTCCAGGCGAAGATGAAGACGAGGATCGCCGAGGTGAACATGCCCGGCGCGGCCAACGGTGCGATCACCTTGCGGAAGGCCTGGAAGGGCGTGGCCCCGTCGATGCGGGCCGCCTTGTCGAGGTCCCACGGGATCTCCCGGAAGAAGGCCGACAGCGTCCAGATGGCGAGGGGCAAGGTGAAGGTCATGTACGGGATGATCAGGCCCGGCCAGGTGTCGTAGAGGCCCAGCGACCGCCACATGTCGAACAGCGGGCCGATGATGGCGATGGGCGGGAACATGGCGATGGCCAGGGCGCCCGACATCACGATGGCCTTGCCCGGGAAGTCGAGGCGGACGATGGCGTAGGCGGCGAAGGTGGCCAGCACCACGGCCAGCAGGGTGGCGATGAGGGCGATGCCGAGGGAGTTGCGGAGGGCCGAGGGGAACTGCGGGTCGTCGAACACCCCGGTGCCCTCCCCGAAGTAGTTGTCGAGGGTGGGGTCGCGGGGCCAGAAGCCGCCCTGGCTGATCTCCTTGGCCGGCTTGAGCGACAGGGAGACGATCCACGCCACGGGCACCAGGGCGTAGCCCACGACCACGGCGATGCCGAGGGCCCAGAAGAAACGGTCGCTGGTGGTGGTGCGGCGGTTCACGTCCGCCGACCCCACCCGCCGCCCTGGCGGCATCGGCTGCGCCGACACGTCTTCATGATGTCTCCCCCCGCTGCTGGGACAGGTTGGCCCCGAAGCCCTTCACGAACAGGAAGGCGATGATGACCACGCAGGCGAAGATGAGCACCGAGACGGCCGAGCCCAGGCCCAGGTTCAGGCGCCCGATCAGGGTCTTGTAGCCGAGGATGGAGACGTTCTCGGTGTTCTGGGCCCCCCGGGTCATGACGAAGACCGAATCGAAGATGCGGAAGGCGTCGAGGGTGCGGAAGAGCAGGGCCACGAGGATGGCCGGCTTCATGAGCGGGATGATCACCTGGCGGAGGCGCTGGAAGGCCGAGGCCCCGTCGACCCGGGCCGCCCGCACCACGTCGTCGGGGACGAGGGTGAAGCCGGCCAGGAGCAGGAGCGACATGAAGGGCGTGGTCTTCCACACCTCGGCCAGGATGATGACGAGGTAGGAGCTCCACTGCTCGGTGAACCAGCTCCGCTCGGTTTCGAGCAGGCCGTTGACGAAGCCACTGGTGGGATCGAAGGCGAAGCGCCAGGCGAAGGCGGCGACGACGGTGACGATGCCGTAGGGCACCAGGATCGAGGACCGCACCATCCCCCGCCCGAACAGGGCCCGGTGCATGACGAAGGCCAGGGCGAAGCCCAGGATCAGCTCGATGATCACGGAGACCACGGTGATGACCAGGGTGTTGACCAGATCCTGCCACCACAGCTCGTTGCCCAGCACCGCCCCGTAGTTGTCGAGGCCGACGAACTCGCGCTCGTCGGGGAAGCGCAGGTCGTAGCGCTGCATCGAGAGCCAGAGGGCGTAGCCGATGGGGTAGGCGGTGACGAGCAGCATCACGGTCACGGCCGGGGCACACAGCAGCCACCCCAGCTTCCGCTCGGAGCGGGCCCGGCTCGACAGCGCCCCGCGGGTAGCGGTCACAACAGTCCCTCCCCTTCCAAGGCCAGCGCGATGGCGTCGCGCAGGTTCTCCACGTCGGCCTCGGGATCGATGTCGCGGGTGGGGTGGAGGATGCTGATGATGGCCAGGGAGACGTCGTTGTAGTACGGGGTGCGGGGGCGCAGCACCGCCGTGCTGAGGGCCTCCTTCATGGCCGCGGCATAGGGGAAGAGGGGCACGCCGTCGGCCTCGGCCTCGGTGAGGGCGGGGTCGTCGTAGAGGGCCTCGGTGACGGGCAGGAGGCCGGCGTCAGTGGCGTTGCGGGTCTGGTTGTCCTGGTTGGCCAGGCAGGTGGCCGCCTCGACGGCCAGGTCGGGACGGTCGCCGTAGGCCCCGACGCCGATGTTGAAGCCGCCGATGGACACCCGGGAGGGCACGTCGGGCTCGACGGAGGGGAAGGGCCCCCAGGCCATCTCGGCCGCGATGTCGGGGGCGAGCTGGTTGGCGCTGGGCCAGACGAAGCCGTAGTTGACCATGAAGGCGGCGTCGCCCGACTCCCAGCCCTGACGGCCCTGGTCTTCCTGGGCCGTTCCCAGCGCCGAGGGGGCGTGGGGCGAGCGGGAGTAGTCACGCATCACCTCCAGGGCCCGCCGGGTGGGCCCCTCCTCCAGCGTGACCTCGGTGCCCTCCTCGTTCAGGATCGTGCCCCCGGCCGAGGCCAGGAGCGAGGTGAACCACACGACCAGGCCCTCGTAGCGCTGGCCCTGCTCCCAGATCAGGTGGGGCTCCCCCGCCGCCTGCAGCTCGTCGGCCGCGGCGAGCATGTCGTCCCAGGTGGCCGGGGCCTCGTCGCTGAGATCCTTCCGGTACCAGAGGAGCTGGGCGTTGGTGTTGAGGGGGATGCCGTAGAGGGTGTCGTCGAACGTGGCCGACTCCACCGCCGTGCCCAACCGGCCCTCGGTGGCCGCCTCGACCTGGTCATCGGGCCAGGGGCGGATCCACCCGGCGTTGGCGAACTCGGCCGTCCAGGGGACGTCCATGTTCATGAGGTCGATGTCGCCGTCCTCGGCGGCCAGGCGGCGCACGAGCTGCTCGCGCTGCTCGTCGGCGTTGGACGGCAGGGGCACCAGCTCGATCTGATAGCGCCCCTCGGCGGCGGCGTTGCAGTCGTCGATGGCGGCGCCGAACACCCCGCCGGCCT
>CAZXRA010000067.1:0-10914 GCA_964643485.1 uncultured Iamiaceae bacterium
CGTTCCCCGACCTCCCCCACGTCGTCGGGGCGGGCACGCCGGGCCGGGGAATCGACCTGTCCACCCTGGCCGCGGCCGGCCGGGGGGCGGCCCTGCTCGGCGGGGCCCTCCACCCGGCCCTGGCCCGCTCGGCCGCAGCCCGGGCCATCGCCGGGGCCGACGCCTGCGTCGCTGTCGGGGGCGGCTACCTGCGCACCGGCACCCGGGTCAACGCCGTGGGCACCGCCCTCAACCACCTGCCCCAGCTCGTGGCCGTGGCCCGGGCCGGCCGGCCGGCGGTGTACCTGCCCCAGAGCATCGGGCCCCTCGACGGTCCCGTGGGCCGGACCGTGGCCCGGTCGCTGAGTCGAGTCGGGTCGGTCCACGTCCGCGACGACCGGTCGCTCGCCGCCCTGGACGGCGCCCCCAACGTCACCCGCACCCCGGACCTGGCCGTGCTCGACCTGGCCGAGAGGCTCGGCCCCGCGGCCCCGGCCTCCCCGGCCCGGGGCGACGGCCCGGTCCTCCTCATCGGTCGGGCCCTCCCCGGAGCCCCCGAGGCCGGGGCCCGCCTCCGGGACCTGGCCGACCGCCTCGGCGACGTGGCCTGGGCCGTGCAGGCCGAGGGGTCGGCGGCCAAGAGCGACCGCACCTTCTACGAGGGCCTGGGCGTGCCCGTGGCCGGGCGCACCGGGGAGCTGCTGGCCCAGGGCGGGTGGAGCGCCGTCGTGTCGGTGCGCCTGCACGGCGCCCTGGAGGCCCTGCTCGCCGGCTACCCGGCGATCCACCTCGGCTACGAGCGCAAGAGCTGGGGGGCCTACGAGGATCTGGGCCTGGACAGCTACGTCCACAGCGCCCGGGCCTTCGACCCCGCGGCGGTGGCGGCCCAGGTGGCTGGGCTGCGGGCCGACCCGGCTCCGTTCTGGGCCACCCTGGCGGGCCGGGCCGCCGCCCTGCGGGACCGGTCCGAAGCCCTCACCGCCGACCTGCGCACCGCGGTCGAGCGAGCGGGCTGACGGCACCCGGGAGGCGTCGCGTAGGATCGCCCGCCGTGCCCGAGGCCTCCTCCGCCCCTGCCGCGTCGGCGGTGCTGCCCGGTCCCGGAGGCCCGCCGGAGCCCGGGGACGACGACCGGACCCGACCGGCGACGCTGCTCGACTGGTACGGCGGTGTGGTGACGAGCGGGATCCTGCTCTTCGTCGCCGTGGGCCTTGTCGGCCTGGTGGCCGCCATCGCCGGGGTGGCCCGGCCCGTCGTCGTGCTCCCCGTCGCCGCCTTGGTGGGTGCGGGCCTGCTCGCTGTGTGGCGGCCCGACCGCCGGCCCCGCACCGGGCGCCCGGTGTCGTCGTGGGTGATCGTCGCCGGGGTGCTGGTGATCGGGGCGTCGACGGCGTGGAACGCCCTGCACATGTCCCAACACGTCCTCACCGACCGGGACCAGGCCATCTACGTCAACGGCGGCAAGTGGATCGCCGAGGAGGGCACGCTCGAGCTCGACGGGCGGGGGCCAGACTTCGCCGGCATCGAGGAGGTCCAGGTCAACGCCCTGGGCCAGCAGGTCGGGGAGGGCGACACCGACAGCGAGCTGGAGATCCAGGCCCCCCACCTGCTCCACACGTTCCTGGGCGAGGCCGAGTGGCTGGGGGGCAACCGGGCCCTCTTCGTCGCCCCGGCCCTCATCGGGGCCCTCAGCCTGGCCGCCTTCTTCCTGTTCGCCCTGCGCCTGGTGCCGGGGCCCCTGGCCCTGGTGGCCCTGGGTGGCCTGGTCGTCAACTTCGTCTGGCTCTACGCCGTGCGGGACGCCCTCAGCGAGCCGCTGGTCCTGCTCGTCGCCTTCGGGGGGGCCTGGCTCCTCGACGTGGCGGCCGAGGACGGGCGCTGGGGGCGGCTCGCCCTCGCCGGCCTGGTGATGGGCACGGGCTTCGCCGCCCGGCTCGATGCCGGGATCGCCGTCGCTGTCGTGGTCACCATGGTCGGCCTGCTCGCCGCCCGGCGCGCCGCTGCCCGCCACCGGGCCGTGGCCGCGGGGGAGCCCCCGCCCGACGGAGGCGCCACCGGCCTGCCCATGCTGTTGGTGGTGCTGGCCGGCCTGGCCGGGCCCGCCCTGATCGGCTACCTCGACACCCGGTGGCACAACACCTTCTACTTCCGGTACCAGACCGACTCCTTCCGGCCCCTGCTGGCCTTCCTGGTCGCCTTCACCCTGGCCGGCCTGGGCCTGGCCACGGCCGAGCTGGTGTGGCGCTGGCGGGTCGCCGGCAGCTCCCTGGCCGATCGCCTGAGCGTCGCGGCCCGGCGGGCAGCGCGCCTCCTGCCCGCCCTCGCCGCCGGGGCCGCGGCGCTGGCCGTGGTCGTCGCCCTCTTCGCCTGGTTCGTGTGGCCCGAGCTGGGCGTCATGCGAGTGGAGCGCCCGCCGGGGGGGAAGGCCTCGATGGAGTCCATCCAGGTGCACGAGGGCGACCCGGCCGACGGAAACCGCACCTACGCCGAGGGAGCGGTGCGCCGCCTGGCCTGGTACCTGGGCCCGGCGGCCGTGGCCCTGGGGATCGCTGGCCTGGCCGTCGTCGCCCGCCGGGTGGTGTCCGGGCGGGCCCGGACGGTGGAGCTGCTGCTGGTGGGGGTGGCCGTGCCGGCCACGGTGCTCTACGTCTGGCGGCCCAGCATCTATCCCGACCAGCCGTGGATGATGCGCCGCTACCTGCCCCAGGTGTTCCCGGGCCTGCTCCTGTTCGGGGCGCTGGCGGCCGAGGCGGCCGGGCGGGCCTTGGCCCGATGGCGGCCGGCGCCCCCGTGGGGTCGCCTGGCCCCGGTGATGGTGACGGTGCTCGCCGCCGTGGCCGTGATCGGGGGTCCGTTGCCGGTGACGGTGCCGTTGCGGGATGCCCGGGTCCAGGCCGGGCACCGGGCCGGGATCGAGCGGCTGTGCGCGGTGATGGGACCGGACGCCACGGCGGTCCTCGACAACCAGGTCGGGGTGGGGATCACGATGCTGCCGGCGGTGCGGAGCTTCTGCGGCATCCCAGCGGCCCGGGCGACGGACGGGTTCCCCGGGCCGCTGCCCCTCGACGAACTGCTCGACCGGGCCCGGGCCGAGGCCCGCACGCTGTGGGTCGTGGCCCACACCCCCGAGCAGCTCCGGGTGATGGCGCCGACGGCGACCGACGAGGAGTACGTCGAGCTGTGGCACTCGCCCATGCTGTCGCTGACGATCTCCGCCCCGCCGTCGACCTTCGGCGACAAGCAGTTCGGCGTCTGGGTGGGCCGGGTCGACTCTGCCCCCTGAGCCAGGCGGGTGGCGTTGCTCAGGTCGTCGTCGTGGGGACGTAGAAGAACCCTCGACCGGCCTTCACCGCGCGCCCCGGGTCGAGCAACCCTTCCTCTTCGAGAGATGTCAGAACCTGTCCGGCACGGACCACGCTGAGTCCTGTCATGTCGGCAACCTCCGTGCTCGACACTCGGCCTCGGTCATGGGCCCACTCCATGATCATCTGGACCCGGCCGGTCGGTGTCTGCAGGTGCTTCGTCCGACGGGGGAGTCGAGCACGAGCGGAGTTGCTCAAGCGATAGGCGGGGGCCGCGTCGCCAGGGACCCCACTGATCGTGATGACCACTGGTTCTGTGGCCACACGCGCCTTCGCCAGTCGTTGCAGCGCCGCCTCCGATTCTCGGGGGGGTCGCTGGAGGACCGGAGTGGCGGTGGGAGCGTCGATCCACCCCCGCTTGGCCAGGTGGTCGATGATCAACACGGCGTCGACGTCCGAGGAGACAGCGGGAGGTTCGATGGAGGTGAGGAGCTCCAACATGTTGGTGTCCGGCTCACCGCCGAGGAGCGTCACGCGGACGTAGGGTCCGGCGATCTCGGAGATCTCGGGTTCGGGTAGGCCGTTGGCCAGCATGTCCCGCACCATCCGGTCCACGCCTATCCCTTCTCGCTCGGCGAGACGAAGAGCAGACATGGCCTCGGCCAGGCTCCGGTATCGGGGAACGGCGGGATGGGTGATGATGTTCGATGGGGCGACACCGCCGATGAAGCCACCCGGAGACGTGACCGTGACGGTATCGCCGATGTGTTCGACCACCGTCGGCTGATCGGAGAGCCAGTCACGGTGGACGATGCCGTTGATGATCGCTTCGCGGAGGGCTCGAGGGGGGATGGCGCGCACCTGCCCGTGAGCGAACCCGTCGGGTACGTGCAGTGTCCTGTTGGAGGCTTGGCTCGATTGGTCGACGTCCCATACCTGCTCCAAGAGAGCACGGCGACTCGTCACACGGCTGGTGCTGTCCCCGCCGGGAACGTCGCGCCTCTGGTAGTCGATCCCCGTCGTCGGGGTGGACACGAAGAGGAGGGAGCCAGCGTTGGTCAGCCGCCCTTCGCCGTCGAGGAGGTTGAGGCGCCGGAGCAGGTCATCGTCCGTGGCTGTGGCCAGATCCTCCGTTGCGTCGTCGCCCGCGGCGCGCAGATAGCGACGGGCAATCGTCATGGCGACGGAGCTCACATCCTCGGAGGTGTGCCCCGAGGGTTGAGCTGACCAGTCGACTCCCGTGCGCTGGAGACGCTCCGCATGCCAGGAGGTGGGGTCGATGTCGACGCAGTTGGCGTCGACTCGCCACCTCAATCGTCCCTCGTAGCGGATCGGTTCGATGGCCTCATGTGTCGTCAGGATGAGGAGGCGGGTGCCGTCGAGGTGACCTGTCCGGACGGAGGTGGTCAAGCGCCCCCCTGTCAGTTGCCACAACCGATGGCGCAGCCACTCGGCGTCGATCTCGGTGCCGATGCGCATGCCGTCGTCGGCGATCCCCAGGACGATGGCGCCCCCACCCGGAGTGTTGGCCAGGCACGCCATCTCGCCGGCAAGGTAGCGGGCGGCCTTCTCGTTCTCAGGAGCCCCCGGCGCGATGGCTCCGCCTGTGGCGCGCCGCCCCGGTTCCTCTTTGATGTCGATCTGCGTCAGTTCGATCTGGCTCGGTGGATCCCCTGCGGCCAGGCGGTCCATCACCCGCTGGAGCTGATGCTCCAGCGGGTGCGGTCCGAGAAAACTGAAAGCCATCGTGCCGCTCCCCCATGGAGTTAGCTTTTCGCCAGAGAAAGTATAAGTCGACGGGCTTCTGCTCGTCAGCCGACGGGTTCCGAGCGGGGGACGGCGGGGACGGGGGAGGGTGAGGTGGTGTCGCGGACGAAGCCGGCGGCGGGCATGACCTCATGGGTGGCCCGGGTGGCCCGGCCCACCAGGTCGGCCAGCATGCCCACCACGAACACCTGGAAGGCGGCGAACAGGATGAGCAGCGTGTTGACGGCCAGGCGCCCGTCGTAGCGCACCACGTCGTAGACGAGCTTGGTGCTGCCCAGGAGGGTGAGGGCGATGCCCAGGGGGAGGAAGACTCGCAGCGGGTTGAACGACAGGGTCATGCGGATGACCTGGAGCAGGTAGCGCCGGGTGTCGGTCCACCAGTGGAACTTCGACTTCCCGGCCCGCTCGGAGTACTCGATGTCCCAGTACTTCACGGTGTAGCCGTGGGCCAGGAAGGTGAGGGTGATGGTGGTGACGCAGCTGAACCCGGGGGGGAGCTGGCTCACGTACTGGAGGGCGACGTCGCGGCGGAAGGCCCGCAGGCCCGAGTTGAGGTCGGGGATCGGGGTCTGCACCAGGTAGGAGGCCAGCTTGCGGATGAACAACTTGGCCGGCACCCGGAAGAGCTTGTGGGTGCCCTGCTCGGAGGTGCGGGCCCCGACGACCTGGTCGTGGCCCTCCAGCTCCCGCACCAGCTCGGGGATGAGGTCGTTGGGGTAGGTCATGTCGACGTCGGTCCACACGACCACATCGCCCCGGGCCGCCCGGGTGCCGTACTTGCGGGCCGAGCCTGATCCCCGGTTGGTGAGGAACTGGATCAGGCGGATGCCCTCGACCTCCCGGAGGGCGTCGCCGGAGCCGTCGTTGGAACCGTCGTCGATCACGATGATCTCGTAGGAGAACTCGGAGGCATCCATGGCCGTCCGGATGCGGTCGATCTCCTGCCGCAGGTGACCCCGCTCGTTGTAGACGGGAAGCACGATGCTGACGTCGGGCGCCGGGGCCTGGCTCATGCCGGCGAGGCTACCTGTCGTCTCTCCGGCGGCCCCGGTTCCCGGCACCGGATCGGTGGCCGAGGCCGGCTCCCGGTACTGTCCGAGGTGTGACCGATCAGACCGAGGCTCTGCCCGGCGGCGGGTCCGACCTCCTCGTCACCAGCGGGTGCCAGTCGGCGGCCATCGCCGCCGCCTTGGGGGGGATGCTCCCCGGCCACCGAGTGATGGCCACTCCGACGCCGGAGGCGGAGGACGTCCTCATGGGCGCCCTCGGCGGTGCCGCCGTGTGGGCGACGTCCCTGCCCGAGGCCGACGTGGCTGCCCGGATGCAGGCCACGGGCTCGCGGGCCCGGGTGGTCCGCATCCCGCTCGTCTACTTCCCCGCCTTCCACCCCGACATCCTCCACATCGCCGGGCCCGACGGTCGCCCTTTGCGGTCGGCGGCGGGGCCCATGTCGTCGGCCCTGGTGCTGTGGGGCTGGAAGCGGGGAGCGAGCGAGGACGAGATCCGGAGCTGGTTCCGGCCCGAGATCTACGCCGCCCTCGGGTACACGGCCCTGTGGGACTCCTCGCTGGAGCTCCTGCGGGAGATCTTCGCGACCAGCGACCTCGACCTCAGCCGGTGGCTGCTCGCCCTCGCCCCCCAGGGGGTGTTCATGCTGATCGACAACCACCCCACCGTCGGGGCCCTGGTGGGCCTGGCCCGCCTGGTCGGCGAGCAGCTCGGCGCCGATCCCGCCCTGGTGGCCGTCGACTGGGCCCGCCTCGTCCCCGACGGGCTGCTGGCCACCTCGACGGTGTGGCCCGTGTACCCCGGTGTGGCCGAGACCCTCGGTGTGGTGGGGGGCCACGTGTGGCGGGCCGACAACGGTCGCCTGCTCGGCCTGGACGCCTTCGTGTCCGAGACGCTGGCCGGCTACCGCCACCTCGACCCGGCGGACGTCACGCTGCCGGGCTTCCGCAACGACCACCTCTTCGCCGAGACCCTCGGCGACATCCCGGCCGGAGTCCGCTGATGGCCACCGCACGGCACCCCTACGACGGCATCGCCCCCTACCAGCGCTGGTCGCGGGGCGTCACCTGGGCCCCGCCCGGCGGCCTCGACCCCGTGGTCCGCAGCTCGCTCCGAGTGGGCCCCGACGACCGCATCGCCACCATCGGGAGCTGCTTCGCCCAGCACCTGTCCCGGCACCTCCAGCGCTCCGGCCTGCACTACTACGTGGCCGAGCCGGCGCCGGACGGGATGTCGGAGGACGAGGGGCGGCGCCACCAGTACGGCACGTTCTCGGCCCGCTACGGCAACGTCTACACCGTGGCCCAGGCCCTCCAGCTCTTGCACCGGGCCTACGGTGAGCTCGACCCGATCGAGGACGTGTGGCGGCGGGGCGACGCCGTCGTCGACCCCTTCCGTCCCCTGGTGGAGCCGGAGGGCTTCGCCGACGAGGCGGCCATGCGGGCCGACCGGGAGCTCCACCTGGCCGCCGTGCGCACCATGGTCGAGCAGGCCGACGTGCTCGTGTTCACCTTGGGCCTCACCGAGGCGTGGCGCCACCGGGACGACGGCGTGGTGTTCGCCGCCGCCCCCGGCGTCAACGGCGGCACCTGGGACCCGCAGCGCCACGAGTTCGTCAACTTCGGCATCGACGAGGTGCGGTCCGGCCTGCTGGAGCTGTGCGATCGCCTCCACCAGATCAACCCGGGCCTGCACGTGCTGCTCACCATCTCGCCCGTGCCCCTCATCGCCACCTACGAGGACCGCCACGTCCTGGTGTCGACCACGGTCAGCAAGTCGGTGCTCCGTGTGGCGGCCGACGAGGCCGTGGCCCAGCGGCCCTTCGTCCACTACTTCCCGTCCTACGAGATCATCGCCCCGGCCACCGGCGTGCGCTCCTACTACGCCCCCGACCGGCGGGAGGTGGAGGATCTCGGCGTGCAGCACGTCATGCGCTGCTTCACCCGCCACGTCGTGGAGGGCCGGCCCTGGGGCGAGGCGGCCGGCGACCCCCCGCCCATCTCGGCCCTGCGCCAGGAGGCCGAGGCGGCGGTGGTGTGCGACGAGGAGACCGTCGAGGCGGCCATCGAGGCCACCGGCGGGGCTCCCCGGCGCTGAGCTGGAGTCGGTGGAGGAGGACGGCGTGGGTCGTCGCATCGTCGTCCTGAGCAACTGCCAGCTCGGCGCCACGGCGGCCGCCCTGGCCGCCCTGCTCCCCGACGACGCCATCGAGCCGGTGATGTACCCCGGCTTCGTCCCCGACGACATGGCCGAGCGCCTGGCCGGGGCCGACGTGTGGGTGTCGTGCGCCCGCCGCCACGAGTCCGAGGCGGTGCTGGCCGCCATGAACGGGGGGGAGGCGATCCGGCTGGTGGCCGTCCCCATGCTGTGGTTCTTCGGGTTCCACCCCGACATCCTCCACGCCCGGGCGCCCGACGGCTCCGAGCTGCCGTCGGGGGCCAGCGTCTACTCCTCGTCCATCGTCACGTGGGGGTGGCGCCACGGGCTGGGGCCTGACGAGATCGTGGCCCGCTTCACCCCGGCGGTGATGGACGGCCTGGGCTACACGACGGGCTGGGACCAGCGGCTGGGGATGCTGCGCACCATCGTGGAGCTGACCGACGTCGACTTCGCCCGCTGGTACCTGCCCCTGGTGGGGGGCGGGTGCTTCATGCTCACCGACAACCACCCGCGGGTGGGGGCCATCGTCGGCGTGGCCCGCCAGGCGGCCGAGCTGCTGGGTGCCGATCCGGAGCGCCTGGCCGTGCCGTGGGAGGAGCTGATCCCCGACGGCCTGCTGGCCACGGCGGCGGTGTGGCCCGTCTACCCGCCGGTGGCCGCCTCGCTGGGCCTCGTCGGGTCGTACGTGTGGCGCACGCCGGAGGGCGAGCTGATCGAGCTGGACGAGTTCGTCCGCCGCACCCTGGAGGTGCTGGCGCCGTACGACCCCGAGGAGGTGGTGGTGCCGGAGCTGACGGAGGACCGGCGCTTCGACCGGGTGCTGGGGACGGGCCAGGAGGTGGCGCCGCCGGTGCCGGAGCCCGTCGTCTCGGCGGACGAGGACGGGGTCAGCCGGCGCCGAGGCGGCCCAGGAGCTCGCTGGCTCCGGCGGCGGGGCTGAGGGTCCCGGCCTCGACGGCCGCCTCCACGTCGGGGAGGGCGGCGGCCACGGCGGCGTCGGTGCGGAGGCGCAGCTCGAGGGCGGCCCGCAGCTCGGACCACAGCCAGGCCTTGGCCTGCTCCCGGCGCAGCCGGTCGAGGCCGCCGCCGGCTCGGAGGGCGGCATGGGCCTCCTCGACGGCGGCCCACACCTCGGCCACACCGTCGCCCCGGAGGGACGAGGCCAGCAGGGCCTGGGGCGGCACCTCGGGGTGCCGGGGGCGAAGGAGGTGGAGGGCCCGGCGGATGTCGGCGCAGGCGTGGGTGGCCGCTGCCGCCAGGTCGCCGTCGGCCTTGGTGACGACGACCAGGTCGGCCAGCTCCATGATCCCCCGCTTGATGCCCTGCAGGTCGTCCCCACCGGCCGGCGAGGCGAGGAGGACGAACAGGTCGGTGAGGTCGGCCACGGCGATCTCGCTCTGGCCCACGCCAACCGTCTCGACGAGGACGACGTCGAACCCGGCCGCCTCGCAGAGGAGCAGGGCCTCGCGGGTGCGGCGGGCCACCCCGCCCAGCTCGCCACCGGAGGGGGAGGGGCGGATGTAGGCGTTGTCGTCGCGGACGAGGCGCTCCATGCGGGTCTTGTCGCCCAGGATGGAGCCGCCGCTGCGGGAGCTGGTGGGGTCGACGGCGAGGACGGCCACCCGGTGGCCGGTGCCGGTGAGGTGGGTGCCGAGGGCCTCGATGAAGGTCGACTTCCCCACCCCCGGGGGGCCGCTGATGCCGAGGCGGATGGCGCTCCCGGTGTGGGGGAGGAGGGTGTCGACGAGGGCGACGGCGTCGTCACGGTGGTCAGGCCGGGTCGACTCGACCAGGGTGATGGCCCGGGCCAGGGCGCGCCGGTCGCCGTCCCGGATGCCCTGGGCCAGCTCGGCGACGGGGGAGGGCAGGGCGGTGTCGGCCACGGTGGTCGGGTCAGGCCCGGCGGGCTCGGATGAGGTCGAGCACCTGGGCGGCGGCGGCGGGGATGTTGGTGCCGGGCCCGAAGGTGGCGGCCACGCCGGCCTGTTCGAGGAAGGCGTAGTCGCCGGGGGGGATGACGCCGCCGCAGACGACGAGCACGTCGTCGGCCCCCTGGGCCCGGAGGGCCTCGATGAGCTGGGGGACCAGCGTCTTGTGCCCGGCGGCCTGGGACGACACGCCGACGACGTGGACGTCGTTCTCGACGGCGTCGCGGGCGGCCTCAGCCGGGGTCTGGAACAGAGGACCGACGTCGATGTCGAAGCCGAGGTCGGCGAAGGCGGTGGCGATCACCTTGGCCCCCCGGTCGTGGCCGTCCTGACCCATCTTCACCACGAGCATCCGGGGGCGGCGGCCCTCCTCGGCGGCAAAGGCGTCGATGTCGGTGCGGATCTTCTCGAACCCCTCGTCGCCCTCGTAGCCCTGGCCGTACACGCCCTCGAGGGTACGGACCTGGGCCGAGTGCCGTCCGAACACGGCCTCCATGGCGTCGCTCATCTCGCCGACGGTGGCCCGGGCCCGGGCCGCCTCGACGCACAGGGCGAGCAGGTTGCCGTCGGCGGCGGCGCCCTCCCGGAGGGCGGTGAGGGCCTTCTGGCAGGCGTCCTCGTCGCGGGTGGCCCGCACCCGCTCCAGCTTGGCGACCTGCTGGGCGAGGACGGCCCGGTTGTCGATGTCGAGCACGTCGACCTGCTCGGAGCCTCGACGACCTCATCAAGATCTCGGGGCAGGTCCGCGCGGACGCGCGTCTGTGGGCCTT
>CAZXRA010000068.1:0-12290 GCA_964643485.1 uncultured Iamiaceae bacterium
GCCCGGGTCGCCCACCCGGTACAGGTTCCACCAGCCCGAGCGGTCGGAGCAGAACCACAGGGCGCCGTCCCGATCCCACTCGGGCTGGACGATCGACTCCTCCGGTCCCCCGGCCACCACGGCGGACGGGCCCCGCAGCTCCGGTCCCCCGTCGGCGTCGCGGCCCAGACGAGCGACGCACAGCTCGGTGCCATCCCACGGCATGCGGGGGTGGTCCCACTGCACCCAGGCCAGACGGGCGGGCCCGGGCCGGGGCGAGGCGTAGAAGTCGGCCCCGGAGGCCAGCACCCGCACCCGGGCCGGATCGTCGGCGGCCGACCCATCGGTGGGCACGGCCACGATCTCGTGCACCGGTTCGGCCGCATCGGCCGGGACGCCATCCTCGCCCGGGTGCGCCTCCCGCACCGCCAGCACCCAGTGGCGGTCCCAGGCGACCACGTCGCCGTAGCGCAGCCCCCGGGGGGTGCGCGGCTCCGGGGTGAGAGGAGTGGGCATCGCGGTCGGGTCGTCCGCCACCAGTCGATGCAGGCGCTGGTCGTCGGCCTGGGCGAAGGTGACCACCCCGCTCTCCACGCACCAGGCCCCCCCGCCGTACTCCAACAGCCCGGTGCGGGCGCTCCACCGCCGTTCGGGGTCGAGGGCCTCGCCGTCGGTGGGCTCCCGAGCGGCGTCGCACCGGCCCAGGACGTCGGAGGTGGTGCCGTCGAGGCGGCGGCGCACCAGCTCGACCCGTCCTCCCTCGGCCGGCCGCGCCTCGCTCCACCACACGTCGTCACCGTCGACCCGCACCTCGCCGGGGGTGGCGGCCCCGGCGACGAGCCGCTCCGGCGTGACCGGCGAGGGCCAGGTGCCGTAGGGCCGGACGGCCCGGGTCACTGCGTCAGTCCCCGTTCTTGCGCCGAAACGTCGCTCCCGGAGCGACATCCGGGCGCAAGAACGGAAGAGGGCACCTCACCGGGCCAGGAGCTCGGCGATGCGGCCCAGGCCCTCGCCCAGGTCGTCGTCACCCAGGGCGAAGGACAGGCGGGCGTAGCCGGGGGCGGCGAAGGCCTCGCCGGGCACGATGGCCACCTTGGCCTCGTCGAGGATGACGGCGGCCAGCTCGGTCGTGGAGGAGACGGGCTTGCCGGCCACGGTGCCCCGCTCCAGGATCGCCTTGAACGACGGGAAGGCGTAGAAGGCGCCCTGGGGGGCGAGCGACGTGACGCCCTCGATCCCGGTGAGCAGCCGGTGCATGGCCTTGCCCCGCCGGTCGAAGGCCTCACGCATGCGGGCCACGTCGTCCAGCCCGCCGCTCACCGCGGCCAGGGCCGCCCGCTGGCTGACGTTGGCCACGTTGGAGGTCTGGTGCGACTGGAGGTTGGTGGCCGCCTTGGCCACGTCGGCGGGGGCGATGATCCAACCGACTCGCCAGCCGGTCATGGCGTAGGTCTTGGCCACCCCGTTGAGGACGAGGCACTGCTCGGCCAGCTCCGGCACCACCGCGGGCATGGAGTGGAACTCGTTGTCGTCGTAGGTGAGGTGCTCGTAGATCTCGTCGGTGATCACCCAGATGCCGTGCTCCACGGCCCAGCGCCCGATGGCCTCGATCTCGTCCCTGGGGTAGACGGCCCCCGTGGGGTTGGAGGGCGACACGAAGACCAGGGCCTTGGTCCGGGGCGTGCGAGCCGCCTCGAGCTGGTCGACCGACACCCGGAAGCCGGTGGTCTCGTCGGTGGCGATCTCCACCGGCACCCCGCCGGCGAAGCGGATGGGCTCGGGATAGGTGGTCCAGTACGGGGCGGGCAGCAGCACCTCGTCGCCTTCGTCGAGCAGGGCGGCCATGGCGTTGTAGACGGCGTGCTTGCCCCCGTTGGTGACGACGACCTGGCTGGCCGCCACCTCGTAGCCCGAGTCCCGCCGGGTCTTGGCCGCGATGGCTTCCTTCAGCTCGGGCAGGCCGCCGGCCGGGGTGTAGCGGTGGTTGCGGGGGTCGCGGCAGGCTTCGACGGCGGCCTCGACGATGTGGTCGGGGGTGGCGAAGTCGGGCTCGCCGGCCCCGAAGCCGATCACCGGCTCCCCGGCCGCCTTCAGCTCCTTAGCCCGGGCGTCGACGGCCAGCGTGGCCGACGGCGTGATGGCGGCGATGCGCCGGGACAGGCGGGCTCGGGTGGGCTGGGACATCGACGGTCCTTCTCTCCGGGGCGACGGGCGGGACGTTCGTGCGCCAGCTTCCCCCGACGACCGGCCGCGAAGCGAACGAACTGTGTGCGGAGATCGTCGCCCAGCAGAGATCTCCGCACACAGTTCGAGGCGGGGGAAGGGATTTCGGTGGCCAGCGGGCGGCCGCGACACTGGCGGACGTGAGCGCCCCCCTGCCCGACATCCGGATCCCCGCCGATCTCCTGCCCGCCGACGGCCGCTTCTGCTGCGGCCCCTCCAAGGTGCGCCCCGAGGCCGTTGCCGCCCTGGCCGCCGAGGCCGGCGAGTACCTCGGCACCTCGCACCGCCAGGCCGGGGTGCGATTCATGGTGGCCCGCCTGCGCAACGGCCTGGCCGAGCTGCTCTCCCTCCCCGACGGATACGAGGTGCTGCTGGGCAACGGAGGCACCACCGCCTTCTGGGACGCCCTGTCGTTCGGGGTGATCGACCAGCGCAGCCACCACTTGGTGTTCGGGGAGTTCTCGGGCAAGTTCGCTGAGGTGACCCGGGCCGCGCCCCACCTGGGCGAGCCGTCCACGGCCAAGGCCGATCCGGGCACGGCCCCGGCCCTGGCCGCCGTGGACGGGGTCGATGCCTACTGCCTCACCCACAACGAGACGTCCACCGGCGTGGCTGTCGAGCTCCGCCGTCCCGAGGGGGCGGACGACGGCGCCCTGGTGCTGGTCGACGCCACCTCGGCCGCCGGCGGCCTCCGCTTCGACCCGGTCGACACCGACGTCTACTACTTCGCCCCTCAGAAGTGCCTGGCCTCCGACGGCGGCCTGTGGCTGGCGGCCTGCTCCCCCGACGCCATCGCCCGCATCGAGCGCATCGCCGCCTCCGACCGATGGGTGCCGGCCAGCCTCGACCTGGGCATCGCCCTGGAGAACAGCCGCAAGGACCAGACCTACAACACCCCGGCCCTGGCCACGATCTTCCTGGCCGTGCAGCAGGTGGAGTGGCTCAACGAGAACGGGGGCCTGGCCTGGGCCGCGGACCGCTGCGCCCGCAACGCCGAGATCGCCTACTCCTGGGCCGAGGCCTCCGAGCACGCCACGCCCTACGTGAGCGACCCGAACCTTCGCAGCAACGTGGTCGCCACCGTCGACCTGGCCGACGACGTCGACGCCAACGTCGTGGCCGGGGTGCTCCGGGCCAACGGGGTGACCGACACCGAGAGCTACCGGAAGTTGGGCCGCAACCAGCTCCGCTTCGCCCTGTTCCCCGCCATCGAGCCCGACGACGTGGCCGCCCTCACCCGCAGCATCGACCACGTCGTCGGCGCCCTGCGAGCCGGCTGACCCGCCGAGGGGGGACCCCCACCCCCCGCCCCGCTCGGACGAGATCGACGGCTCCTCGCTCGCCTTGGGGAGCGACGTGATGGCCACCACGATCGGTTGCGATCCGCCTCGCCACGAGCAGGACGAGTGGCTGACCGCGACGCTGTCGGGCCCCGTCGCCTTCGAGCTGGAGGGCGACACCCTGGTGCTCACCACGGGCACGACGCGGTTCGTCCTCTCCGATCGGGAGGTGGTGTCCCCGGATGTCCCTCTCGCCGGGACGGAGTGGCAGCTCGACACCCTCACCGAGGGCGAGGTGGCTGGTGGCTTTCCCGACATGGGGCCACGTTCACCATCTCCGCCGACGACACCTACACCGTCGACACCGGGTGCAACTCCGGTTCCGGCACCGTCGGGGTGGGTGAGACGACCCTGACCTTCACGCCCCCCGGTCTCACCCGCCTGGCCTGCGAGGCCGCCGCCGCCACCGTCGAGGAGGCCATGACGGCTGTCCTCGACGGCGAGGTGGCCTACGAGATCGACGAGCGGCGCCTCACCCTCACGACGGGCGAACGGGGCCTCGGCTTCACCGCCCCCTGATGCCGACGGCCGCCCGCACCCGGGGGGAAGGGTGCGGACGGCCGGGGTGTGAGCCGCAGGTCCGGCGGCGGTAACGAACCTGGGCCCGACCGGTGCATCGGCACAGCGCCGGTGCACCGAGTGCTCGAGTGGGCCCGTCGTCGTCGGGTGGTCGACGACGGCCCGGTCAGCGGATGGTGAGGATCAGGTCGGGTTCGGGAACGTCCCGGCCCGGGTGGCGAACTCGGGCTGGCCGATCAACTGGGCGTAGAGCCCGGAGCGGTCACCGGTCGAGCGCAGGTGGCTGATGCCGCTGGTGCGCTCGGTGCCATCCGGGGCTCGATCGAGGATCTCGTCGTAGGAGTCGACGACGAGCACACCCAAGGGTTCGTTCAGGTTGGCCAACGTGAGGATCAGGGCCCGGCGGGAGGCGCCGTCTTCGAGGCGGCCGACCCAGTAGTCGAGGCCGCCCTGGTCGGGGCTGCGCTGGAGGAGCCGTTCGTAGACCCTCGTGACGAACCCGGTGTTGGTGGCACCGGCCTTGGTCCAGAACTCACCCGACGCCCCCAGATCCGCCAACAACCGGTCATAACGACCGTGAGCCTGAAGCTGGCCGGTCCAGAACACCCGGCCCGCCGGATCAGCAGGACGATCGAGCATGGTCCGATAGGCGTCGTCCACAACCCGGCCCACCGCCTCGGGGGTGCGGGCGATGGTCCGAGCAAACGCCTCAGCCGACAGGCCCCCTTCGAGGCGACCGACCCAGTAGTCGAACCCGGCCCGATCCGGACACCGCCCCAACAGCTCCAAGTACACGAGCCGCACGGTGGCGCCATGGCCTTCGACGGCGAACTCACGGCACTCGACCGCGACAACATCGAGCTCGACGACATTGGACGTGATCGCCGGAGCAAGAACTCCCCCGGAGAACACCGAGGTGAGTGACCGCGTCCCGGCGGGGAGGTCGCGGGTGACCATCGAGGCCAGCCCGTCGACAACCGGCGCCACACCGATGGTGGTGGCCCCGTCGCGGAACTCCACCTGGCCGGTGGTGTAGGGCTCGACGGCGGAGGTCAACGTGACCTCCTCGCCTTCCCACACCGTCTCGGTCGGGTTGGCGGTCAAGGTGTTGCCCGAAAGGGTGACCGACCCGAACTGCACCGGAGAGCCGACCGGTGTGCATGTCATGGGGACCGGCGCGCCGAGTTCATCGTTCCCGGTCACCCTGATGACATCAATAGTGACAGGAACAACATCACCAGGAGCGCCCTCCAAGACCAACGAACCGGACGGCGCTAGGAAGGTCATGATCTCATCCGTCGGACTCTCCTCATTAGGCAACGCGAAGCTGCCCGGCAGACGGGACCCGTTAACACGCTCAATCCCCTCCGCGGTGCCCACCCCACCAGGCCCGAACTCCAGACCGATCTCGAGATCTGGGCCCACCAAGAGCGTCTCATTGTTCGGAACGATGTTTCCGCGAGAGTTGTTCTGCGACAGGCCGTCTCGGCTGAAGAGCATCCTCAGGTCTAGATCCTGCAAGGAGACGCTTGAGCCAGCCGGCCGCACCAAGGGCAGCGGGAACCCAACCTGGGACTCGACGTACGCTCGATAGCGGGTGTTCGTCAAGGCGGGCGACAGGCAGTCGTAGATCACACCCACGGACTCGACGACGGTGAAGCTGGTCGTGTTCTCCGACGGCAAGGACAGCGCATCACCCGAATACATGACCGTCACCTGATGGGTGCCCAAGGAGATGTCCACCGGGATGTCGAAGGTGACGTTGACCGCCCCATTACCGGTGATGGGAACGCGCGGCAGGGGCGGGGCGTCGGGACCGACGTTGGAGAGGACGACCCGCCGCACCGCCAAGGGTTGCCCGTCCAATGCGAACTCGAAGAACCCGCCGGGCCTCTGGCCCCCAATCGTCGGGCCGACCGCGAGGTTGGGCAACGAAAGCGTGCCCCCCTGTCGCACCCGATAGGGGGAAATGGGGCCTCCCGAGAACGCAGATCCGAAGAGGACAGTGCTCTCTCGACGAGTTGCCTCGATGATCGTGAACCTGCCAGACGATGCAGCAATGGCATCCGACGCTGGGGCCAGCACCGCCGCAGGCAAGCCGGAGCCAGGATCCACGGCAACGAGCTCGACCGTCACGTCGATGGGGCCTGGACACGTCACAGCATCCTCGTCACACGTCAAGTCGCTCGGATCGCCCGTCGTCAGGACGCGCACCCGGAGGCGTTGAGAGATCTCCCCACCCACCGGAAGCGAGAACCCAGTGGCCGGCCCGATGCTGCCGAACAGCTCACGGCCGAAGATCGGGTCATCAGGGGTCAGAGGAACCGGCACCCATGTCTCGGTGGCATCGAGACGCTCGAGCACCAATCGATCGGTCTCCAGAACCGCCGATGAGGCTCGTGAGAACGTGATGTCGAAGCGGCCGTTGGTGATCGCCCCACCGAACCCGGTGTTGCTGACACTGACCTCGAACTCGGTCGGAGCCGCGTCGAGCCGCACGTAGTCGGGCAGGGTGGCGCTTATCGTCGGGTTCGGCGTGGTCCGATACGACAAGGCCGGCGACATCTCGGACTTGCTGAACGGGAAGGCCCCCTCGTAGTAGGCGGTCAAGCTCCGCGTGCCGGCCGGAATGGCCGAGGTGGTCAACGTGGCCGTGCCGTCCGGTGCCACCTGCACACTGCCGATCTGGGTCTCACCATCGAAGAAATGCACCGGACCGGTCATCACATCACCGTTCGTCTCCGCCTCGACACACAACGGATCACTCGCCACCGGGCTGATCGTGGCCGTGAGATCCACCGGAGTCGCCAGCTCCGCCTCACCCTCAGGCGACGCCACCAGCACAGCCGTGGTCGGACACCCAGGCCGAGGAGGCAACGTGATGTCCCCACCCAAGGTGAGAGAGATCGCATGACCCGACCCGGCCAGCTGATTGTTGATCTCCCCCCGCACCAACGAGTCGCACGCCGGCTCCTCCACCACCGGCGGAATGCTGAAGTTCGCATCCCGCACCGTGATGCGCTTTGCCCCGTTCGGGTCATAGGGAGAGGTGGTCACGAAGTCCAGGTTCACCGGGGAGGTCCGACAGTCGGCGGCGAGGATCGTGTCGCCCCCTCCCACCGGCTGCACATCGATGTGCAAGTTGACCCGCACGCTCGCTTGGAACGTCATGAGACCGTCCCAGGTGATCGACCCCACCGCAGAGTCCGGGCTCACCAACGAGAAGTCCGCATCGATGAACACACTGGCCGGGATCGGGTTGGTGATGTCCTGCCTCAAGTTCACCTGCGGCGTCGCCAGACTGCCCCCAGTGATCGCACCGTTGCCGGTGTCGATCGTCCCGGAGACCGACGTCGGGTTCTCCATGGCATACGGCTCATCGGCGTCCCGCACCACCAGCTCGCCCTCCACCAAGCCGAGGGTGAACTCCTCGATCGCCCGAGGAGAACCACCCGAGGAAGCCGCCGCCGCAGACCCCGCCACAGGCACCACAGCCAACGCCGCAACCCCCACCACCAGGGCGACCAGGGCCTGGGTCAGGCGCCGGAACGACCGCCCCGAACCGTCTAGATCGGCTGGGGGGGGGGGGCAAAAGCGTGGTCACGCCCAGACCTCACCCCCACCTTCAAGCTTGACCGCATCTGTCCAAACAACATCTCTGAGGATCCCCCTCTAGGAAGCACAACCAACCATGACGCCACCAGAACAGTCCTACGACCGTCAAAGCGCCATCAGCCACCCTCCCAGACCAAACCTTGCTGAACATGCGCGATATGCCTGAGGGGTTTGACCACCCCGCGCCAGGTGGTGACGCCCCACCACAGGCGCCACCGCCGGGCGTCAGCCTCCGGCGGCGGCGAAGCCGACGTCCAGGTCGGCCAGGATGTCCTCGATCGACTCCAGGCCCACCGACAGGCGCACCAGCCCGGGATGGACCCCGGCGGAGAGCTGTTCGGTCTCGGTGAGCTGCGAGTGGGTGGTGGACGCCGGGTGGATGGCCAGGCTGCGCACGTCGCCGATGTTGGCCACGTGGCTGTGGAGCGTCAGGGCCTCGACGAAGCGCTGGCCCGCCTCCTTGCCTCCAGCGATGACGAAGGCGGGCACCGAGCCGAAGCCCCGTCCTCCCGTGAGGGCCTTGGCCCGCTCGTGCCACCGGGAGCCGGGCACGCCGGCGAACTGCACCGATTCCACCTGGGGGTGGCCGATCAGATGCTCGACGACCCGCTCGGTGTTCTGGTTGTGGCGCTCCACCCGGAGGCTGAGCGTCTCCAGGCCCTGGAGCAGGAGGAAGGAGTTGAACGGGCTGATGGCGGGGCCGATGTCACGCAGGAGCTGCACCCGAGCCTTGAGGATGTAGGCGCCCGGCCCGAGAGCGGGCCAGTACTGGAGGCCGTGGTAGCTGGGGTCCGGCGCGGTGAACTGCGGGAACCGCTCGGCATGGGCCCCGAAGTCGAACGAGCCGGCATCGGCGATGATGCCGCCGATCGACGTGCCGTGGCCGCCGATGAACTTGGTGGCCGAGTGCACGATGATGTCGGCGCCGTGCTCGAAGGGCCGGATCAGCCACGGCGTGGCCACGGTGTTGTCGATGATGAGGGGGATGCCCACCTCGTGGGCCACGTCGGCCACGCCCCGGATGTCGAGGAAGTCGTTGCGGGGGTTGCCGATGCTCTCGCCGTAGAAGGCCTTGGTGTTCGGGCGCACCGCGGCCCGCCAGGCGTCGAGGTCGTCGGGGTCGTCGATGAACGTCGTCTCGATGCCCAGCTTGGGCAGGGTGTGGTGGAGGAGGTTGTAGGTGCCGCCGTAGAGGGCCGCGGAGCTGACGATGTGGCTGCCCGCCTCAGCCAGGTTGAGGATGGCCAGGGTCTCGGCCGCCTGGCCCGAGGCCACGGCCAGGGCCCCGGGGATGCCGAGGGCGGTGTCGGGCGCACCCTCCAGGGCCGCGACGCGGGCCTCGACCACGGCCTGGGTGGGGTTCATGATCCGGGTGTAGACGTTGCCGACCTCGGCCAGCCCGAAGAGGTTGGCGGCGTGAGCCGCGTCACGGAACTGGTACGAGGTGGTCTGGTAGATGGGCACGGCCCGGGCCCCGGTGGTGGGATCGGGTTCCTGGCCGGCGTGGATCTGGCGGGTGTCGAAGCCCCAATCGCTGCTCATGGCCCGGCACCCTACCGGAAAACCCGACCACATGGGTCGGGAATTGTCCCGGGCCCGCCGGGGAGCCGCCACCCCTGGCCGCCTCGCCGTCGGGGCCGTACCGTGCTCGGCCGTGGACCCGACGCCCCTCCCGCCCCCCGGCGCACCGATCGCACCACTCCCCCCGGAGGAGCGGCGACCCCGGCGGCGGCGCACCCTGCTCCTAGTCGCCGCCGGGGTCGTCGTCGTGGTGGGAGCGGTGCTGGCCGTGGCCGTCTTCGAGGTCCAGACCCTCTTCACCGACGACGAGGTGGCCGAGGCCGGTCCGGTGTTCGAGTCGGGGGCGGTGGCCCCGCCCATGCCCACCACCGGCGAGCCCGTGGCAGAACCCGCCCCGGAGACGACGGCCGGGCCCGACGCGCCGACGGTGACGGTGGTCAGCTCGGGCCCCTTCGTCGACAAGGGCCACCCCGGGGAGGGCACGGCTCGGCTCCTCACCGACGGCACCCAGACCTTCGTCCGCTTCGAGGACGACTTCTCCACCGACAACGGGCCCGACCTGCGGGTGCGGGTCGTCGTCGGCGGAGAGCACGTCGACCTGGGAGTGCTCAAGGGCAACCGGGGGGCCCAGAACTACGAGCTGCCTCGCGACGTCGACCCCGCCGCGGTGACCACCGTCGACGTCTGGTGCCGGCGCTTCGACTACGTCTTCACCGAGGCCACCCTGGCCTGATCGACCAGGGAGGGGTCAGTCCCCCCCCTGCCCGGGCGGCGGAGCCGCCCCAGCAAGTGCGCGGCGTCCCTCAGTCGGGCGCAGCCCGACAACCGAGTCCGCGACCACGGTGGAGTCAATCCCCCCCGCTGGCGTCCTCGACCTTGGTCTTGCCGGCCGAGATCCACGGCATCATCGAGCGCAGCTCGGCGCCGACCTGCTCGATCTGGTGCTCCTTGCCCGCCTTGCGCAGATCCTCGAAGCGGGAGCCGCCGCCCTTGATCTCGCCCACGAACTCCTGGGCGAACTGGCCGGAGCGGATCTCGCCCAGCACCTTGCGCATCTCGTCCTTCACCGCCGGGGTGATGATGCGGGGACCCCGGGTGAGGTCGCCGTACTCGGCGGTGGTGGAGATGGAGTAGCGCATCCCGGCGATGCCCTGCTCGTACATGAGGTCGACGATGAGCTTCAGCTCGTGCAGGCACTCGAAGTACGCCGACTCGGGCTGGTAGCCGGCCTCGACCAGGGTCTCGAACCCGGCCTGGACCAGGGCGGTGAGGCCGCCGCAGAGGACGACCTGCTCGCCGAAGAGGTCGGTCTCGGTCTCCTCCTCGAAGGTGGTGTCGAGCACGCCGGCCCGGGTGCCGCCGATGGCGTCGGCGTAGGCCAGGGCCACGCCCCGGGCGTTGCCGGTGGCGTCCTGGTGCACGGCGATGAGGGCCGGGACGCCCCCGCCCTCGGTGTAGGTGCGGCGCACGAGGTGGCCGGGGCCCTTGGGGGCGACGAGGCCCACGTCGACGCCCTCGGGGGCGGTGACGTAGCCGAAGCGAACGCTGAAGCCGTGGGCCACCAGCACCGTGTCGCCCGCCTTCAGGTTGGGGGCCACGTGCTCGGTGAACACGGCCTCGTGCTCGGTGTCGGGCAGGAGGATCATGACGACGTCGGCCTCGGCGCAGGCCTCCGACAGCCCGGCCACCTTCAACCCGGCCTCCTGGGCCTTGGCCGCCGACGACGAGCCCTCGCGCAGGCCGACGCGCACGTCGATGCCGGAGTCGGCCAGGTTGAGGGCGTGGGCGTGGCCCTGGGAGCCGTAGCCGAGGATCGCCACCTTCTTGGCGGCGAGCAGGGAACGGTCGGCGTCAGCCTCGTAGGACACGGTGGCCATGGTGCGGGAACCTCTCTGGTGGGTCGGGCCGGAGCCCGGGAGTCAGGGGCACCGCCCGGAGGGCGGCAGCAGGACGGAGAACCGGTCCCTCAGGATGCGTCTGCGACGGCCTCGGGACCAAGGCGGTCGAGGCGGGGCAGGGCCACCCGTCCCGTGCGCTGCAGCTCGCGGATGCCGAAGGGACGCAGCATCTCCTCGAAGTCGTCGACCTTGGTGGGGTGCCCTTCGAGCGACACGGTGAGCTCGTCGTGGGTGACGGCGAGGATGCGGCCCTCGAAGATCTGCACCAGCTCCACCACCTGGCCCCGATCGGCGGCCGGGGCGGTGACGCTGGCCAGCAGCAGCTCGCGCTCGACCGAGTGGCGGGGGTCGAGCTCGCTGATCTCGACCACGTTGACCAGCTTGTCGAGCTGCTTGACGATCTGCTCCAGCGGGGCCGACTCCACGTCGACCACCACGGTGATGCGACTGAAGCGCTCGTCGTGGGTGGGGGCCACGGCCAGGGAGACGATGTTGTAGCCCCGGCGGGAGAACAGGTTCGCCACCCGGGCCAGCACGCCGGCCCGGTTCTCGACCAGCACCGAGAGCACGTGGTGGCGGACATCGACACCGGGGGCGGCGTCGCGGCGGGTGCCGGAGGTGTGCTCGGACATCAGTTGCCTCCCTCGCCGGTGCCGACCCCGCCGCCGGCCTGGAACGGCGGCACCTGGATCTCGTCGTTGGACTTGCCCGAGGGGACCATGGGGAACACCTTCTCCCGGCTGTCGGTGCGGAACTCGACCACCACGGGCCGGTCGTCGATGTCGTTGGCCTTGTCGATGGCGGGCTGGATCTCCTCGGGCGACTCGACGCGGATGCCGACGCAGCCCATCGACTCGGCCCACTTCACGTAGTCGGGCAGGTCGGGCGAGAGGTACACCTCGGAGTAGCGCTCCTCGTAGAACATCTCCTGCCACTGGCGGACCATGCCGAGGTAGGCGTTGTTGAGGATGGCGACCTTCACGGGAATGCGCTCGGCCGAGGCGGTGACCAGCTCCTGGGCCGTCATCTGGAAGCAGCCGTCGCCGTCGACCGCCCAGACCATCCGGTCGGGGCGGCCCACCTTGGCCCCGATGGCGGCCGGCACGGCGAAGCCCATGGTGCCCAGGCCGCCCGAGTTGATCCAGGTGTAGGGGTGCCGGAAGTGCCAGTACTGGCTGGCCCACATCTGGTGCTG
>CAZXRA010000069.1:0-3369 GCA_964643485.1 uncultured Iamiaceae bacterium
GCGGCGGCGTCGGCGGCTCGTCCTGCCTCGTCCAACGTGGCAGCATCGCGCACCACGCCAGCGCCCAGGCTCATGGCCCGCTGGAGAACCGCCCGCGGGACGGCCCACCCGTCGGACGGCGGGGCGGCGGCCGGCACCACCGGAGCGGGCCGGGGCAACAGCACCCCCCCCACGACCCCCGGGACCACCGGTCCCCCCTGACGGTCGCCCAGGACGGCGCGCATGGCGCCCGTGGCCTCGGGCTCGAGCCGGCCCCGCTCGATGGCCTCCACGGCCCGGGGCCCGAACACCATCCCCTCCAGCAGGGAGTTGGAGGCCAGGCGGTTGGCGCCGTGGACACCGCTGCACGCCACCTCGCCTGCGGCCCACAGGCCGGGCAGGGACGAAACCCCGTCGAGGTCGGTGACGATGCCCCCGCACGTGTAGTGGGCGGCGGGGGCCACCGGGAGCAGGTCGCGACCGGGGTCCAGGCCGGCTTGGCGCAGGGCGGCGGCGATGGTCGGGAAGCGAGCGCCGAAGTCCTCCAGGTGGCGGGCGTCGAGGAAGACGTGGTCGATGCCCTGGGCCGCCATCACCTCCACCTCGGCCCGGGACACCACGTCGCGGGGTTGGAGCTCGTCGACGAAGCGCTCGCCCCGTCCGTCCCGGAGCAGGGCACCGTGGCCCCGCAAGGCCTCCGACAGCAGGGGTCGGGGCATCGACTCGTGGTGCAGGGCCGTGGGGTGGAACTGGACGAACTCCACGTCGGCCACGGCCACCCCGGCCCGCAGGGCCATGGCGATGCCGTCACCTGTGGCCTCCAGCGGGTTGGTGGTGACGGCGTAGAGCTGGCCGGCACCCCCTGTCGTGACGAGGACGTTGGCCGCCCGTACCACCGCCAGCGCCCCGTCGGGCCCGACGGCGGTCACGCCTCGGCACCGCCCCCCCTCGACCAGGAGGTCGACGGCGAAGTGGTGCTCGTAGAGGGCCGACGCCCCCCGCTGGACGGCGGCCACCAGCGCCCGCTCCACCTCGGCGCCGGTGGCCGCCCCCCCAGCGTGGACGACGCGGGCCTGGCTGTGGCCGCCCTCTCGGGCGAGCTGGAGCGTCCCGTCGGGGTCGCGGTCGAAGGCCGCCCCCAGGGCGATCAGCTCGTGGACCCGGTCGGGGCCCTCGTCCACCAGCACCCGCACCGCCTCGGTGTCGCACAGCCCGGCCCCGCAGGCCAGGGTGTCGGCCAGGTGCAGGTCGGTGGAGTCGGGGTCCTCGTGGAGGACGGCGGCCACCCCACCCTGGGCCCACCGGGTGGTGGCCTGGGGCAGCTCCCCCTTGGTGAGCACCCCGACCCGCATGTCGTGGCGGTCGGCGGCCCGCACCGCGGCGGACAGGCCGGCCACGCCGCTGCCCAGCACCAGCAGGTCGAGAGGCTCTCTCGTCACTCGTTCACGTCCTCCGACCCCACCCGCCGCCCTGAGGGCGTCGGCTGCGCCGACTCCGTCACCTTGCCGGCTCACTCCGTTCCTCGAACTGGTCGTGCGAGCTGCGCTCGCGCCCCGACTCGGCGGCGGACGGCTCGTCCCTCGCCGACACGCCGCCTCATGTGGGGGGAAACCCCCCACACCCCCCAGCGGCTGCGCCGACGTGACACCTGTCCAGTCACGCGCACCTCGATCGCCGGTTACCGTTCACTGCGCGGGGTCTAGCGGGCGGCGGGGACCTCGACGTAACGGCGGGGGGCCGGCGTGTCGAGGGCGGCGAGGGTGCGGGCCGTGTCCTCGTCGACCAGGCGGTTGTCGGTGTCGACGTGCACGATGCGGGGGGCGTAGGCGGCCAGCTCGGCCTCGTCGTAGTCGGCGTAGCTGATGATGATGATCTTGTCGCCGGGCGAGACGAGGCGGGCGGCGGCCCCGTTGAGGCAGATGTCGCCCGAGCCCCGCACGCCCTCGATGACGTAGGTCTCCAGGCGGGCACCGTTGTCGATGTCGACCACGGCGACCTGCTCGTACTCGACCAGGTCGGCCGCCTCCATGAGGTCGCGGTCGACGGTGATCGACCCCACGTAGTGGAGGTCGGCGTCGGTCACGGTGGCCCGGTGGACCTTGGACTTCATCATGCGGCGGCGCATCGACCGGCTCCCTGTGCTGGTGGGCGCCGCACGGCGGTCACCCCCTGGGTGGAACGGCTCCATCCTGCCCCGCCGCCGGCCCTGCCTCCAACCTCGGGGTGTCTCAGAAGAGGCGGGCCGGGTGGGTCTCCATCGGGGTGGGCAGGGGCGCCAGGTCGGCGACCCGGGCCCGCACCTCGTCGTGGAACCGGCGGGCCAGGCCCAGGGCGTGGTCGTTGGACGGGGTGTGGACGAAGAACGTGGGCCGGCGCCCCTCCCGCAGCCAGCCGGCCACCACCTCCACCCAGGGCTGCCAGCCGGCGACGGTGGCCTCGTCGTCGTCACGCCCGATGTAGCGGACGACGGGCTCGGGGCCGATCGCCGTCGTGCGCCGGGGCAGGCGGGGCTTCTTCCCCCAGCTCTCCCGCTCGGCCTCGGTCCGGGGCAGGTCGGCGAAGAGGACTGTCGTGTCGAACGATGTCCACGTGGCCCGCCGGTCGACGAGCAGGCGCTCCAGGGCCTGGGCCGGGCCCCCGTCCTCGAAGAACGCGGGGTGGCGCACCTCGACGGCCCAGCGGTGGGCCGTGGGCGCGGTGGCCAGGAACCGGCCCAGGGCTCCGAGGTCGCCGGGGCCGAAGCTGGGCGGGAGCTGGACCGACAGCGTCTCGGCCCGTGCCCCCAGCGGAGCGATGCGGTCGAGGAAAGACGACAGCAGCTCGTCGACATCGCGCAGGTGGCGATCGTGGGTGATGGTCCGGGGCAGCTTGAGCACGAAGCGGAAGCTCTCGAGCGTCGCCGCGGCCCAGGCCCGGACCGTGTCGAGTGACGGCACGCCGTAGAACGTGGTGTTGCCCTCCACGGCGGTGCACCAGGAGGCGTAGGCCGCAAGGTGGTCGCCCCGGGCCAGGCCATCGGGCAGGTACGGCCCCTCCCAGGCCCGGTGGACCCACATGGCGCACCCGACGCGGAGGACCGGTGGAGATGCGGTGGGCGTGGTCATGGCGGGACGGTGACGCCGAGGTTGTCGAGCAGTCGGGGCCGGCCGACGCGGGCGGCGATCAGGAGGCGCAGCTCCCCGGCCAGGGGGTCGACGGGGGCCAGGGTGTCGGCCGCGACCACGGCGGCGTAGTCGAGCTCGGCCCGGGGCTCGGCGGCCACGACAGCGGCCATGTGGGCCTCGACGGCGGCCGCCCGCCGCTCCCCCGCCTCGATGAGCGCTGCCCCTTCCCGCAGGGCCCGATGCAGCACCGGTGCCGCGGCCCGCTCCTCGACGTCGAGGTAGACGT
>CAZXRA010000070.1:0-2865 GCA_964643485.1 uncultured Iamiaceae bacterium
CAGGATCGTCCAGACCATCAGCTTCTGGTACAGGATCGGCTCGTCCCACCAACCGCCGATGTTGTCGAACTCCAGCCCGGCGGTGAACGCGCCCGCGAAGATCAACCCGAACAGCCCGTAGAAGAAGATCTTCCACACGTAGAAGTTGGCCGTTTGCTTCGGGGTGCCGAAGCCCTGCTCCACCCAGTGGAGCTGCAGCAGCTTCATCCGCTCGAAGAACGGGATCTTGGCGAACTCGTCGAGGGCGACGGGCGGGAGCTCTGCGGTGCGGTAACCCATGGCGCTACCTCCTCACGCGCTTCGCAAAGGAACGCAGTTGGCGTTCGGTCTCGAAGTAGTAGTCATCATCTTCTGCCCTCCTGGTGGAGACGACCTTTCCCGTGAGACGCTCTAGTTCGCGTTCTCGAACCCGCATGCGCTTCCACTGCTTCTTCTTCCGCTTGCGGCGCAGCCGCTCGATGTGGTCCTCCTCGGTCTCCGAGGTGCCCCGCATGTAGGCATCCTCGATCTCGTCGAGGCGTTGAATCGCCTCGGCGGCGGGGAGCTCGAGCAGGATCTGACCGCGCGCCATCAGGTACATCCGATCGGCGTACTGCAAGGCCTTGTGGGCGTGCTGCTCGACGATCAAGGCTCCGGTCCCGTGCACGTCGGCCGCAGTCCGGACCGCGCCGAGCAGGCGGTCGACGACCTTCGGCGCCAGCCCGAGCGACAGCTCGTCGGCGAGCAGGATCGACGGATTGCGGCTCAGCGCCCGGGCGAGGGCCAACATCTGTTGCTCGCCGCCCGAGAGCATCCCGCCCCGGACTGAGAGTCGCATTTCCAGCTCCGGGAACAGCGCCAGCGCGCCTTCGACCGAACCCCCACCGAGGCGCAGGTTGTCGCGGGCCGACATCTTGGTGAACACCAGCCGTTCCTCGGTCACCAGGCCGATGCCACCGTCGCGGACCCGTTGATGCATCGGCGTGAAGGTCGGCACGTTGTTGAACATGACGATGCCGTCGACCGGCAACAGCTCGCCGGCGATCGTCAGCAGGGTCGTCGTCTTGCCGGCACCGTTCGGACCGAGCAGGCAGACCACTTCGCCGGGCTGGACCGTGAGGTTGACCGCTCGAACCACCTCTCGACCCAGGTACCCGGCTTTGAGGTTGCGGGTCTCCAGCAACGGCGTCATGACGCGCCACCTGCAATCGATGCCGGAGACGGTGCCGGCTGGCGGCCAGGTCGGGCACTGGGTTCGACGTCGCCTTCGTCACCGAGATAGGCGGCGATCACAGCCGGGTCGGAGCTGACCTCGTCGGGTGAACCAGACGCGATCAGATTCCCGAAGTCGAGGACGACCACCTGGTCACAGACTCCCATCACGAAGTTCATGTCGTGCTCGACGACGAGGATCGCCATGCCCCACTCGTCGGCCAAGCGGCGGACCACCCGGGACAGTTCCGTGCTCTCGGTCGAGCTCAGGCCGGCTGCCGGCTCATCGAGCAGGAGCACGCTGGGCTGCATCGCCACCGCCCGGGCGATGGCCAGCAGCCGCCGCTTCCCGTACGACAGGTCCTTGACGTCGCGGTGAAGGTCCTGGTCGAGCTGGAACTCCATGACGGCCCGCACCACTTCGGGAGCGAACGGTGGATTGATCGGCCAGATGAGATCGAGCACGTATGAGCGGAGATCCTGCGGGTCGGCGGCCACGCTGAGGTTCTCGAACACCGTCGAGTCTTCGAACAGCTCGAGCGACTGGAACGAGCGGGCCACACCGGCCCGGGCGCGCCTGACCGGCGGCGCCTTCGACAGATCGACGCCGTCGAGCCGTACCCGACCCTCGGCTGGCGTGAATCCGCTGATGGCGTCGATCAGCGACGTCTTGCCGGCCCCGTTCGGTCCGATCAGGCCGGTGACGGTGCCGGGTTCGAGCCGGTAGCTCACGTCGTGCACGGCGACCACTGCCCCGTAGCGCACCGTCAGACCCTCCAAGGTCAGGGTCCGCGGTGGTACTCGTGTGCGTTCGCCGGTGCCGGCCTCGAGATCGGCGACTTCGGCGAGCTCGATGGTGTACGGCCGGCCCCACTTCCTCGCCTTCTTGATCAACCGGGACATCTTGACCCACTCGGCGGCCACGCCGTCCTTGTAGGCCAACACCGTGAGCAGGATCGCAATGCCACTGATCAGCTGGATCCACCGTCCGACGCCCTCCCACGTCGACTCGAGGATCTCCTGGTTGAGCCCCGCCGTCGCCATGGTGCCACCGACGAACGCGCCCAGCAGCTGGCCGACGCCCCCGACCAGTGCCAGGCCGACGTAGGTGATCGAGGTGAAGTTGGTGAACGACTGATAGCTGATGGAACTCAGCCGAAACGCCAGGACGATGCCGCCCAACGCAGCGATCGCGGACGCCAGTGCGAATGCGAAGAGCTTGGCCACCATCACGTCGATCCCCAGCGCCGCCGCCGCCCGTTCGTTGGTTCGGACGGCGATCAGTCGGCGGCCGCTGCGGCCACGTCGCACGTTGGCGACCACCACGACCGCCAGCATCGCCATGACCAACACGAAGATCCCGTAGCGGGCCGGGTGATTGATCGATCCGATGTCGTAGCCGAACAGGTCGGGGTTCCCGACCTGAGTGCCCTGCACCCCGCCGGTGTAGTTGCGGTTGTTGAACAGCATCAGCTCCATGGTGGTTCCCAAGCCGAGCGTGACGATGGCCAGGTTGATCCCCCTGGTTCGCACCGCCGGCAGACCGAAGATCAATCCGAGCGGCACCGCGGCGGCGACGCCGGCCAGCAGTCCGAGCAGGAACGGGATGTCGAACACCGCGACCAACCGTCCTGCGACATAGGCGCCGAAGCCCGCAATCGAGTACTGGGCGAG
>CAZXRA010000071.1:0-5794 GCA_964643485.1 uncultured Iamiaceae bacterium
TCGGGGCCGGAGCACCGGTCGAGTCCTGGGGTCCGCCGATCCTGCCGGAGGCGGATCCGTGGGCTCACCGTTCGGCCGCCCGCGCCCATCCCCCCGGGTGCGGGCGGCCGTCGTGTCCGGCTGGTCGACAGGGTGGGCCCACCCGGTGCCCTTCGACCGCCGCCGGCGGACTGTCGACGGCGTCCGACACGCGATTGTCATATTCGTCTTTGTTCTGTAGCTTTGGTGGCCGTGCTTGCGGGCCCTCGTCTTCGCCGTCGCCCCCGGCGGCGCGCCCTCGCTGCCCTCGTGGCGCTGGGGGTCGGGCTGGGGCTGGTCGGCGGGCCCACATGGGCCGACGAGATCAGCGACACCCGCTCCGAGGCGGCCCGCATCGCCGACCGCATGGAGGAGCTGCAGCACGAGGCCGAGGTCCTCACTGAGCAGTACTTGGACGCCAAGCTGGCCCGGGAGCAGCTCGACGAGCGCATCACCGACGCCCGCGGGCGGGCCGAGCGGTCCCGGGCCGACGCCGCCGTCCTGGAGGACGACCTGCGGGAGTTCGCCGTCGAGGTCTACGTGAGCGGCGGCGGTGGGGGCATCGACCTGGCCACGGCCGCCGTGCTCGGCGCCTCCGACGCCAGCGAGATCGGCCGCCGCCGGGGTTACGCCCGCTCCATCAGCTCCGACGGCGAGGACCTGGCCGACCAGTACCGCGGCGCGGCAGCGACAGCCGACGCCGACACCCGGGCCCTCGAGGGCCTGCTGGCCGAGGCCGAACGGGTCGAGGCCGACATCGCCGACCGCCAGGCCGACACCGAAGCCCGCATCGCCGAGCTGGAGGAGCTGGAAGAGCGGGTCACCGGTCGCCTGCGGAGCCTCGTCCAGGCCGAGCAGGAGCGCCGCGAGGCCGAGCGCCGCCGTCGGGCCGAGGAAGAGGCCCGCCGCAACCCGCCCCCCGCCCCGGCTCCGGCCGTCGAGGAGCGGGAGGCCGACGAGGAGCCCAGCGACGCCCCCACCGACGACGTCGATGCCCCGGCGCCGACCGCACCCTCGCCGGAACCGGCGCCCGACCCCGAACCGCCCGCCCCCACCGGGCCGTCGTCAGGGGCCGATGCGGCCATCGCCGCCGCCCACAGCGTCCTGGGCACCCCCTACCGCTGGGCCGGGGCGTCACCCTCGGGCGGCTTCGACTGCTCCGGCCTGGTCCTCTGGGCCTGGTCGCACGGCGGCAAGTCGCTGCCCCACTCGTCCAAGGCCCTCTACGCCATGAGCCGGAAGATCCCCGTCGACCAGCTCCAACCTGGCGATCTCGTCTTCTACAACAGCCCCATCTCCCACGTCGGCCTCTACATCGGCGGCGGGCAGATGATCCACGCCCCCCACACCGGCGACGTGGTGAAGATCTCCAGCATCCACTACTGGTCCGCCCTCGTCGGCGGCGGCCGGGTCTGACGGAGCGACTCGCCGTCGCCGCTACGGCGCCCCGTCCCGGACGATCTCCCGCAGGGCCGGCCACGCCGCGGCGAAGCCGGGGTGCAGGGGCAGAGCGGTGACCTGATCGACGGGAACCCATCGCACGTCGTCGGTCTCGAAGGTGAGCGACGTGCCGAAACGGGCCGTCACGGCGACGACGACGGTCGTGTAGGTCCAGTCCGATGCCGGCGTGAACACGTGCTCGCCGACGACGTGCCACGGCTCCGGCGGTTGTCCCACCTCCTCCTCAGCCTCGCGCAGGGCCGCCTCCAACGGCAGCTCTCCCCGGTCGATGGCCCCGCCCGGGCACGACCACGTACCGCCCTCGTGGGCGAAGGCCGACCGCAGCTGCACCATCACCTCGGGACCGTGGCCGTCGGTGAGGGTGAACACCACGCCGGCCGCCCCATAGAGGCCCCAGCGAGTGTGGCCGTCGCTGCAGCGGAGGAAGCCGTCGCCGGACCGTCGAAGCGCCATGGGATCGTCAGGCGGAACGGGGGGGGTCGTCCTCGACGTCCCACACCCGCACGCCGGCGGCATCGGCGGTGTCGCCGGTGAGGTCGCGGATCGGGTGGCGGCTCCGCATCTGGCGGATCGACCCGGGCCCGAGCCGGAGGGTGGCGTAGCCCACCGCCCCCAGGGGGATCGGGAGCCAGAACTGGGCCAGGCGGTAGGTGAGGACGGCGACGGTGGCGGTGCTGCTGTCGAGGCTGAAGCCGACGAGGAGACCGGTGAGGGTGACCTCGATGAGACCCAGGCCGCCGGGGGTGAGGGGGATGACGGCCAGGATGTTGGCCACGCAGAAGGCGACGATCACGTCGGCCGGGTTGAGGACGGGTCCGAAGGCCCGGATGAACACCCACAGGGCGGCGGCGTCGAGGAGCCAGTTGGCCGTGGCCCAGATGATGCCCCGGCGGATGAGGGTGGGGTTCTGGATGAGGTCGTGGAGCCGGCTGACCAGCACCCGGACGAAGCGCTCGGCCGTGTCGGGCTGGACGAAGGGCAGCTTGGTGGCCACCGACCGCACCACCCGCACCGCCGGCTCCCGGCCCCGCATCAGCAGGACGACCAGCCCGGCGAACAGGGCGAGCAGCAGCATCCCCACGAAGGCGGCCGTGCCGTAGACCGGGTTGAAGCCGTCGAGGGGGATGGACACGAGGAGGGCCAGCCAGAGCAGCAGATTCAGCACCACGGCCGAGCCCAGGCCCACGGTGGCCAGGCTGAAGCCGGCGGCGGCCCCGTCCACGCCGGCCTGGGTGAGCAGCCGGTACCCGAGGGTGCTGCCCGCCGCCGAGCCACCGGGCACGAGGTGGGAGACGGCCTTGGTGGCCAGCTGGATGCGCAGCACCCCTCCCAGGGGCAAGCGAGGCTCGGGTGGGAGCGTGACCCGGGTGAGCTGGGCGTAGGCGACCAGGGCCGCCATCTCCAGTCCCAGGGCCAGCAGGAGGAGGAACGGGTTGACGGCGCTGAGCCGCTCGACCGCCTCGCCCAGTCCCTTGGACCCCCCCAGGGAGGGCAGTACGACGTAGTTGAAGACCAGGAAGAAGAGGATGACGAGGGGGGTGCGCTTGAGGGTCTTGGCCCCGGTGACCCGGAGCCGCTCCGCCGTCATCGACGTGCCCAGGAGGCCGTCGCCGGGGCGGGCGGTGTCGGCTGGCGCGCCGCGGCGCGCCGGGCCAGGCCCCTCGTCGGGGCGTGACCGGGGGTCATCGGGCACGTTCGCGGCGGCGATGCCCCCATCCTCCCAGAACCGGCCCGGAGCGGCGACCAACGGGGCCGCCGGGCCTGTCGCAGGGCGTCGGTAGGGTGGCCGGGATGTCGTCCCCGCCCGACCCCGGAGAGCTCTTCGGCGAGCCCTTCCCGGACCAGGGCGAGCCCGAGCCCGAGGGGGCCGGCGACCTCGACCTCCTGGTGGGGCTCAACCCGGCCCAGGCCGACGCCGTCACCCACGTCGACGGGCCGCTGCTCGTGTTGGCCGGGGCCGGTTCGGGCAAGACCCGGGTGCTCACCCATCGCATCGCCCACCTGATCCGCGACCACGGCGTCTCCCCGTTCTCGATCCTGGCCATCACCTTCACCAACAAGGCGGCCGACGAGATGAAGCATCGGGTCGGGGCCCTGGTCGGGCCGGTGGCTCAGAAGATGTGGGTGTCCACCTTCCACTCGGCTTGCGTGCGCATCCTGCGGCGGGAAGCCACCCGGCTGGGCTATCCGTCGTCGTTCACCATCTACGACCAGGCCGATGCCGTGCGCCTCACCGGCTACGTGCTGCGCGACCTCGACATCGACACCAAGCGCTTCCCGCCCCGCATGGTGCACGGCGCCATCAGCTCGGCCAAGAACCGTGGCCTGGGGGTGGAGCGCTACGAGGCCGAGGCGTCGGTGATCTTCGAGCGCCGCATCGCCGAGGCGTACCGGGAGTACCAGGCCCGCCTGCGCAAGGCCGGGGCCATGGACTTCGACGACCTCCTCGGCGTCACCGTCGAGGTGCTGCGCCAGTTCCCCGACGCCCTGGAGCACTACCAGCACCGCTTCGGCCACATCCTCGTCGACGAGTACCAGGACACCAACCCCGTCCAGAACGACCTGGTGATGCTCCTCGGCGCCAACCACCGCAACGTCTGCGTCGTGGGGGATCACGACCAGTCGATCTACCGATTTCGTGGTGCCGACGTCAGCAACATCGTCGACTTCGAGACGGCGTTCCCCGAGGTCACGGTGGTGCTGCTGGAGCAGAACTACCGCTCCACCCAGACGGTGCTCGACGCGGCCAACGCCGTGATCGCCCACAACACGTCCCGCAAGCCCAAGGAGCTGTGGACCGACGCCGGGCCCGGCGACCTCATCCAGCGCTTCCACGCTGACGACGAGGGCGACGAGGCCCAGTGGGTCACCGGCCGCATGTCCACCCTCCACGACCAGGCCCAGCGCTGGGGCGACATGGCCGTCTTCTACCGGACCAACGCCCAGAGCCGCGTTCTGGAGGAGGCCCTCACCCGCAGCTCCATCCCCTACAAGGAGGTGGGCGGCACCCGCATCTACGACCGCCGCGAGATCAAGGACGCCGTCGCCTACCTGAAGGCGGTGGTGAACCCGGCCGACGAGGTGTCGGTCAAACGGGTGCTGAACGTGCCCAAGCGGGGCGTGGGCGACACCACGGTGGGCCGGTTGGAGGGTTGGGCGGCCAGCCACGGCATCACCTTCGTCGAGGCCCTGCGCCAGGCCACCGAGGCCGGAGTGGGGGGCAGAGCCGTCAGCGGCATCGAGGCCTTCCTGGCCCTCCTCGACGAGGCGACGGCGGTGCGGGACGAGGGCCCGGCCCGGGTCCTGGAGGTGCTCCTCGACCGCAGCGGCTACGTGGCCGAGCTGCGGGCTGAGCACTCCATCGAGGCCGAGGGGCGCCTGGAGAACCTGGCCGAGCTGGTCGGTGCGGCCCAGGAGGTCGACGACGTCGACGCCTTCCTGGAGCAGATCAGCCTGGTGGCCGACACTGACGACCTCGACCCCGACGAGTCACAGGTCGTGCTCATGACCCTGCACTCGGCCAAGGGCCTGGAGTTCCCCGTCGTCTTCATCATCGGCATGGAGGACGGCGTCTTCCCCCACATCCGGTCCCTCACCGAGCCGGCCGAGCTGGAGGAGGAGCGCCGCCTGGCCTACGTGGGCATCACCCGGGCCCGCGAGGTGCTCCACCTGAGCCACGCCTGGGCCCGCACCATGTTCGGCGCCACCCAGTACAACCCGCCGAGCCGCTTCCTGGACGAGATCCCCTCGTCGCTGGTCACCGAGGTGCAGGGACGACGCCGGGCCTCACGGGGCGGGGGCAGCTGGGGCGGCGGCGGGCGGGAGGCCGGCGCGGGATCCTGGGAGCGCCGGGACCGAGGCGAGATGAGCCCGGCCCGGGCCCGCCGAGAACGTGCCAGGTCGGCGGAGCCGACCCCTTCAGGGTGGCGGGCGGGGTCGGTGGACGTCGCCCGGGAGCGCCAGGTCGACGCCGCCCTGCGGGCCGGAGCCGAGGCCGGAGCGCCGGCGGCCCACGGCCTGAAGATCGGCGACGACGTGCTCCACAAGCGCTGGGGCGAGGGCGTCGTGCTCGACATCGAGGGCCAGGGCGACAAGACGGAGGTGCTGGTGCGCTTCCCGTCCGAGGGGGAGAAGCGCCTGCTGCTGGCGTGGGCGCCCCTGGAGAAGGCGTGACCCGGGGGTCCTAATCCTCCTCGACCAGGTCCAACAGGGGCAAGCCACGCTTGACGTAGGCGCGCGCTACATTGACGACGAGGCGCAGATTGGCTTCGATCATGCGCTGACGGCTGGCCAGGCAACCGTCCCGCGCCGCCCG
>CAZXRA010000072.1:0-2904 GCA_964643485.1 uncultured Iamiaceae bacterium
GCCTCCCAACTTTGGACGAAAGTCCACCGCTCAGGGGGATAGGCGTCCAAAGTTGCGGGCGGCCGATGGGCCCGTCCCCGCTGACGACCGGGTGAATCGACCCTGACCGTCAGGCGGCCTGGGGCAGGGCCAGGCGGAGGACCTCGGCCTGGATCACCTCGGGACGGCGGGTGAGGTCGAACCAGGTGAGGCGACGCACCACGTAGCCCAGGCCGAGCAGGCGCCGATCCCGCTCCGCGTCGTGAGCGGTGACCGAGCCGAGGTCGTGGAAGCGCCTCCCGTCCAGCTCGAAGATCGTCCTGGCCGACTCCATCACGATGTCGACCTCACCGATGAAACCCTGCCGGTCCACCTTGACCACGTGCCAGTCGAGGCCGGGGATGTCCTGGAGAACGGCCCGGCCCACCGCCTCCAGCTCGCTGGCGGTGGGGACGTAGCCCTTGCCCCGAACCTCGAGGGCGGCCCGAGCCCGGCGGGTGCCGGGGCGGCCCCGCCCCCCGAGCTCGGCCACCACCCGGTGCAGCGCACCGACGGTGCAGAGCTCCTGGCGCAGAGCCCCTTCGACCGCCCGGTCGTAGGCCCGGTCCGGAGTGGTCCGGGCCAGGTCGAACAGCGTGCGGGCCGGCGTGGTCACCGGGATGCCACCCTTGGACGTGAGGTGATGGGCTGGGAGGCGGGTCGACCGGTGGACGACCGCCCCGCTGCGGCCTGCGCTGAGCGCCAACGGCCGGGTCAGCTCGACGTCCGAGCGGCGGGCGGCGACCGGAATGCCCCACAGACGGGCAGCGGTGTGGTGCGAGGCCCAGGTCTGCCCGTCGTGGAGCCGGATGGCGGCATGGACCCGACCCTCGAAGGTGGCCGGCGCGCCCGCCACCCGGTAGGTCCCCCACGACAAGGCCACCAACCGTCCGGCGGCCAGCCAGTCGTCGATCTGGCGCGGTGAGATCCCGGCCGCCATCAGGTCGGGCCGGACCACGACGCCGTGGTGGAGCTCGACGGTGCGCATGAGGTGGGTCCAAGCTTCGGTCGCCATGGCACGAGTTTGGGGATCCCCTGCGACAACCCGCTTCCCGGGCTGAGCAACCCGCCCCCGACTTTGGACGAAAGTCCACCCTCCAGGGGGAGAGCCGTCCAAAGAAGGAATGGCGGCGGGAGGAAGTCGCTACGCCGACGCCGACCCGTCTCGGCGGGGATCGCCGGCGGCGCCGATGCCGGGGACGACGAGGTGGGCGCCGCCGAAGTAGACGCTCCGACTCGGCCACGGGTTGACGGGGCCCACGGCGGCGAGGGCGGCGAGAGCGTCGGGGGAGAGGCCGGGCTCGGCCTCGACGTGGTCGACGTCCCAGTGGACCCGGCCCGCCTCCACCGCCGCCCGCGGGTCGAGGCCGTGGACCAGGACGTTCACCAGCACCTGGGTGACGGCGGCCCGGATGCGCTTGCTGCCCCCGCTGCCCACGACCACCTCGGTCGCCCCGTCAGGGCCGACGACGATGGTGGGCGCCATCATCGACGCCACCCGCAGGCCCGGCGGCGCGGCGTGGAAGCCGTCAGGGTGGAGGTCGTCCTCGCCCAGGACGTTGTTGGTGAGGATCCCGGTGCCGGGGATGACGTCGCCCGAGCACTCACCGTTGGACGTCGTCATGGACGCGGCCCCGCCCTCGCCGTCCCACACGCTGACGTGCGTCGTGCCGCGCGCCGATCCCCGGCGTCCCGGACGGAGGATCGACGGGTCGGAGCCGGCCAGGATGGCGGGGCGGTGACGGTCCACATCGGCAGCCACCTCGACCAGCCGGGCCGGCCAGCGGGGATCCCCGGGCGGGAGGTCGACGTCGTCCAAACGGGCCAGGGCGGCGGCGATGAGCGTGCCGCCGAACGAGGGGCCCGGGTTGGTGAGCACGCGGCGCCCTCGCCACGTCACCTCCAGGGGCACCCGCCCCACCACCTGGTAGGCAGCGAGATCGTCGGCCGTCACCAGCCCATCGGTAGCGGTCACGGCCAGCAGCGCGTCGGCCAGCGACCCGCCGGAGAAGCGGACGTCACCGCCCCGGCCCAGCTCGGCCAGGACGTCGCCCAGGTCGGGGTTTCGCAGCTGGTCGCCGGAGGCCACGAGCCGGCCCTCCGGGGCGAACAGGGCCCGTCCCTCGGGCGTGCGCAGCAGGATCTGCTCCAGCAGGGCGAGGATGCCGGCCTGGCGGGAGAGCAGGTCCACTCCCTCCCGGGCCAGGCGCACCGCCGGCGCCACCACGGCGGCCAGGTCGAGCCGGCCGAACCGCTCGTGGACGTGGAGGTAGCCCGGCAGGCAGCCGGGCACGGCGATCGACCCGGGACCGCAGTGGAAGGCCTGGGTCGCCACCTCGAAGGCGACGACGACCTCGTCGAAGTGTGGGATGGGTGGCGCGGCGAGGCCCAGGCCCGGCGTGTCGACGAAGAAGTCGACCAGCACCTCCTCGCCCTCGGCCGTGCGAATCAGGCAGAACCCGCCGCCGGCCAGGCTGGTGAGCGCCGGCTCGGCGATGGCCCCGGCGAACCCGGCCGCCACCACGGCGTCGAAGGCGTTGCCCCCGGCGGTCAGCACCTCATGGGCGGCGGCCACCACCGCCGGATGCCCGGCCGCGACCAGGGGGCGTGGCGGCCCAGACCGCCCGCCGGAAGGTGAGCAGCGGGCGGCGGGCACGTCGGCGTTCCTACCACGGCCGAAACGGCCACCTGCCTACGCTGGGCTGATGCCCGAGACCGCCGCATCGCTCGCCGCACCAGTGGCGGGCGGGGCCGGCGTCGACGACGGCCGGGGCGTCGGCGGGGAGCGATCGGCCCGACTCATGGCGGCCGGGCTGGTGGCCATGGGCCTCCTCCACTTTCTGATGCCGGGCCCGTTCGAGAAGATCGTCCCCCGCGTCCTGGGCC
>CAZXRA010000073.1:0-2659 GCA_964643485.1 uncultured Iamiaceae bacterium
TCACGTCCTCGGGAAGCTGCTCCGCTACGTGGGCGAGGACCGGGTCGTGTGGGGCACCGACTCCATCTGGTTCGGGACCCCCCAGGACCAGATCCAGGCCCTGCGCACGTTCCAGATCTCACCCGAGCTGCAGGAGCGCCACGGCTACCCGGAGCTCACCGACGAGCTCAAGGCCAAGATCTTCGGCCTCACCTCGGCCGAGCTGTACGGCATCGAGCCCCCGACGACGGCGTGCGACGTCAAGGCCACCGACATCGAGCAGATCCGGGCCAACCTCCCGCCGGCCCGCACCTACGGGCCGACGACCTGGACCGAAGCCGCCCACATCATCGCCGCCCACCAATCCGGCGCCGCCTGGTAGCCGTCGACGCCCGTCGATCTCGCCCCTTCCCGTTCACGCCCCATCTGGGTCGAAACAGCGGCGGAGGCCTTGGGCTGCGTGCGATCAGGCCCCTCCGTGGAGTTGGAACGACAGGCTCAGACCACTCGCCGGGTTCGGCGGGGAACCAGGAGGCCACCCGCGCCCCGCGGTGCGTGGCTTCGGTCGATGTGCCTGACTCGTCCAGAACTTTCGTGCACGTCTCCCGGGCAGCATGTCGAGAACTCGGGGCCGGCTCCGTCCCAGGGTTACATCCAGCCGGCAGGGCCGGCGTCACCCAAGGAGACAACCCATGGCCAAGTACCTGTTCCTCAAGCACTACCGCAGCATGAGCGCACCGGTGCCCGTCACCGACGTCCCCATGGACCACTGGACGCCCGAGGAGGTCGAGGCCCACATCCAGTTCATGAGCGACTTCGCCACCCGGCTCGAGGGCACCGGCGAGCTCGTCGACAGCCAGGCGCTGTCGTCCGATGGCCTGTGGGTCCGCTCTGACGGCGAGGGGCGCCCGCCGGTGACCGATGGGCCGTTCGCCGAGACCAAGGACCTGATCGCGGGGTGGATGGTGGTCGACGTCGACAGCCACGAGCGAGCGATCGAGCTGGCCGGTGAGCTGTCGGCCGCACCGGGGGCCGGCGGTGAACCGATCCACGAGTGGCTGGAGGTCCGCCCCTTCCTGACGGCACCGCCCACCGTCACCGACTGACCATGGACGATGTCGAGCTGCGTGAGCTCGTCCCCCGGGTCCTGAGCGTCCTCGTCCGTCGCGGCGCCGACTTCGCGACGGCCGAGGACGCCGTGCAAGAGGCGGTCATCCGGGCGCTCTCCGCGTGGGACGACGAGGTGCCCGCCGACCCCACGGGGTGGCTCATCACGGTCGCGTGGAGGGCCTTCCTCGACATGGCGCGGTCGGAGGCCTCGCGCCGCGACCGCGAGATCCGGTACGACACCGAGCCGCCGGCCGGCGGCATCCCGAGCGCGGATGACACGCTGCACCTCTACTTCCTGTGCGCGCACCCCGACCTGACGACGTCGTCGGCGGTGGCGTTGACCCTCCGAGCCGTCGGTGGCCTCACCACCCGCCAGATCGCTCAGGCGTACCTCGTGCCCGAGGCCACCATGGCGCAGCGCATCAGCCGGGCCAAGCGCACCGTCGGTCGGGCCGGTGTCGATCGTCCCGGCGACGTGGGCACGGTGATGCGGGTGCTCTACCTCGTCTTCAACGAGGGCTACTCCGGCGACGTCGACCTCGCGGCCGAGGCCATCCGGCTGACCCGGCAGCTGGCGGCTCTGGTGGGCGACCCCGAGGTCCATGGCCTGCTCGCCCTGATGCTCCTCCACCATGCCCGCCGCCGCAGTCGCACCAGATCGGACGGAAGCATCGTGCCCCTCGCCGACCAGGACCGCAGCCGGTGGGACACGGGCCTCATCGCCGAGGGGATCGACATCGCGCAGGCCGCGCTGGGGTGCGATCGGCTCGGCGAGTACCAGGCGCAGGCGGCCATCGCCGCCCTCCATGCCGACGCGCCGCGGGTCGAGGAGACCGACTGGGTCCAGATCGTGGAGTGGTACGACGAGCTGCTCCGGTTCGCCGACACGGCGATCGTCCGGCTCAACCGCGCCGTCGCGGTCGGCGAGGCCGACGGTGCACCCGCAGGGCTGGCGGCCCTGGCCGAGGTCGACGAGGACGTCCCACGGCACGACGCGGTCGCCGCGCACCTTCACGAGAAGAACGGCGATCTCGCGCTCGCGGCCCGCCTCTACGCCGACGCCGCCCGCCACGCATCCAACCTCGCCGAACGCGACCATCAGATGCGCCAAGCAGCCCGCCTCAACCAGCACCTGCTCCACCACACCTCACAACGAAAGCGCCCTTACCTTGGTTAGGCCTTAATGAAAGCCAATAGCGGATCGCTTTCATTGGCCCTCAGGCGTCGCTGACGTCGAGTGACATCTGGTCGGCCGCGTCGATGTCTTCTCGCCACGAGGACAGCGCAACGACACACGCGGGGGACCTCACACAACAGGTATGTTGTGTGCATGGCGATTCCCCCCTTCGATCCGTGATCACCAACGAACGCCAGTACCAGCACACCCGCAAGAAGCTCGCCGACCTCGAGGCACTGATCGCCTCGACCGGAGCCGGAGACGACGGCTTCCGCGACCTCCAGATCGCCGGGCTCCAGAGCCAGGCCACCGACCTTCGCGACGAGCTCGCCGAGTACGAGACCCTCAGCGCCGGCACCACGACCGTCATCGAGGCAGCATCACTTGCTGGTC
>CAZXRA010000074.1:0-15923 GCA_964643485.1 uncultured Iamiaceae bacterium
AGACCAGCCTGCTGCGCTGCCTGGCCGGCGTGCAGGCCCCCACCGCCGGGGACGTGCGGGGCGGCCTCAACGTGTCGATCGGCTACTACGCCCAGGAGCACGAGGGCATCGACCCGGCTCGCACCCTCCTCGACCAGCTCCGCGACGCGGCGACGGGCCAGACCGAGAGCGAGCTGCGAGGCCTGCTCGGCATGTTCGGCCTCACCGGCGACAAGGTGTTCCAGGCGGCCGGCACCCTCTCGGGCGGGGAGAAGACGAAGCTGGCCCTGTGCCAGCTCGTGGCCGGGCGCCACAACCTGCTCCTGCTGGATGAGCCGACCAACAACCTCGACCCGGGGTCACGGGAGGCGGTGGCCACGTCGCTGGCCGGCTGGCCGGGGAGCATCGTCCTGGTGAGCCACGACACCGACTTCGTGCGGGCCCTCTGTCCCGACCGGGCCCTCCTCATGCCCGACGGCGACGTCGACCACTGGTCCGACGAGCTCCTGGAGATGGTCGCCCTCGCCTAGCGGGGCGGGCGCATCACCTTGGCGCCGAGGTCGACGGGGCGGGACACCTCGGCGAAGAAGTCGTTCCCCTTGTCGTCCACCACGACGAACGCCGGGAAGTTCTCCACCTCGATGCGCCAGACGGCCTCCATGCCCAGTTCGGGGTACTCGAGCACCTCGACCTTGCGGATGCAGTCCTGGGCCAGGCGGGCGGCGGGGCCGCCGATCGACCCCAGGTAGAAGCCGCCGTGGCGCTGACAGGCGTCGGTGACCTGCTGGCTCCGGTTGCCCTTGGCCAGCATCACCAGCGAGCCCCCGGCGGCCTGGAAGCGCTCCACGTAGGCGTCCATGCGCCCGGCCGTGGTCGGCCCAAAGGAACCCGAGGCGTAGCCCTCGGGCGTCTTGGCCGGCCCGGCGTAGTACACGGGGTGATCGCGGAGGTACGGCGGCATCTCGCCCCCGGCGTCGAGCAGCTCGGCGATCTTGGCGTGGGCGATGTCGCGGGCCACGACCACGGTGCCGGTGAGGGCGAGGCGGGTCTTCACCGGGTACTTGGTGAGCTCGGCCCGGATCTCGGCCATGGGCCGGTTCAGGTCGACGGTGACGACGTCGCCCCCCAGGGACTCGTCGGTGACCTCGGGCAGGTGGCGGGCCGGGTTGCGCTCCAGCTCCTCGAGGAAGACGCCCTCGGCCGTGATCTTGGCCCGGGCCTGGCGGTCGGCCGAGCACGACACGGCGATGGCCACCGGGCACGAGGCGCCGTGGCGGGGGAGGCGCACCACCCGGACGTCGTGGCAGAAGTACTTGCCCCCGAACTGGGCGCCGATGCCGAAGGCCTGGGTGAGGGCCAGCACCTCCTGCTCCATCTCCAGGTCGCGGAAGCCGTGCCCGGCCGCCGACCCCTCGGTGGGCAGGGCGTCGAAGTAGCGGGCCGAGGCCAGCTTGGCCGTCTCCAGGGCCATCTCGGCCGACGTGCCCCCGATCACGACGGCGAGGTGGTACGGCGGGCAGGCCGAGGTGCCCAACAGGCGCAGCTTGTCGTCGAGGAAGGCCATGAGCCGCGTGGGGGTGAGGAGGGCCTTGGTCTCCTGGAACAGGAAGGACTTGTTGGCCGAGCCCCCGCCCTTGGCCATGAACAGGAACGAGTAGGCGGCCCCGTCGACGGCGGCCACCTTGATCTCGGCCGGCAGGTTGGTCTTGGTGTTGACCTCGTCCCACAGGGTGAGCGGGGCCATCTGGGAGTAGCGCAGGTTGTCGCGCTGGTAGGTCTCGTAGATGCCCCGGGCCAGGGCCTCCTCGTCGCCCCCGCCGGTGAGCACCAGCTCGCCCTTCTTGCCCTTCACGATGGCCGTGCCCGTGTCCTGGCACATGGGGAGGATGCCGCCGGCGGAGATGCAGGCGTTCTGGAGCAGGTCGGTGGCCACGAAGCGGTCGTTGGCCGAGGCCTCGGGATCGTCCAGGATGCGGCGGAGCTGGGCCAGGTGCCCGGGCCGCAGGTAGTGGGCGATGTCGTGCATGGCTTCGGCGGCCAGGGCGGTGAGCACCCGGGGCTCGACGGTGAGGAAGGTGCGCCCGGCCACCTCCACCGTCGCCACCCCGTCGACGTCCAGCCTTCGGTACGGGGTGGGATCGGGCCCCGTGGGGAGCAGGGGGGTGAAAGCGAAGTCCGTCACGGCCCCCCAAAGTACGGCGGCCCCGGCTATCGCAGGAAGACGAGCAGCAGGGTGAAGACCAGCGAGACCACGGAGACGAGGGTGGTCTGGCTGATGAGGATGGTCTTGGTCAGGTCGGCCTTGAGGGTGGCCATGTCCGTCTTGAGCTCGGCCATCTCGGTCTTGAGCTCGGTCCGGAGCTCCGCCAGGTCGGTTCTGGTCATGGCCAGGTCGGCCTTGGTGGCGGGGGACTGGTCGGGGTGGGAGGGGAAGTTGGTCAGCATCTCGGCGACGGCATCCTCGTCGGCGACGGTGGAGAAGCGTTGGTAGAGGTGGGCGCGGTGGCGCTCGGACAGCATGGGGGCTCCCATCGGCGGTGGGTCGACGGGGGAAGTGGGACCACGATACCCACCGGGCGCGACATCATCCACGAACACGTGTGCGACGGGTGACGAGGCTCGAGTGAAGGGGTGCCGGCGGCGGTAGACCGGGGGCATGGCCGACGACGGGTACCGCACCGAGCACGACACCATGGGGGTGGTGCGGGTGCCGGCGGCGGCCCGGTGGGGGGCCCAGACCCAGCGGGCGGTGGAGAACTTCCCCGTCTCGGGGCTCCGGGTCGACCCCGGGCTCATCCACGCCCTGGGGGCGATCAAGGCGGCGGCGGCCGAGGTGAACGGGCGGCTGGGCGTCGTCGACGGCGAGGCCGCCGCCGCCATCGCCGGCGCCGCGGCCGAGGTGGCCGAGGGCCGGTGGGACGGCGAGTTCCCCGTCGACGTGTTCCAGACCGGCTCGGGCACCTCCACCAACATGAACGCCAACGAGGTGATCGCCGCCTTGGCGTCGGAGCGGCTGGGCCGTCCCGTCCACCCCAACGACGAGGTCAATGCCTCGCAGTCGTCCAACGATGTGTTCCCCTCGGCCATCCACGTGGCCGCGGCGGTGGCCGTCCGCCACGAGCTGCTGCCCGCCCTCGACCACCTGGCCGCCGCCCTGGAGGGCAAGGCGGAGGAGACGGCCGAGGTGGTGAAGGCGGGCCGCACCCACCTGATGGACGCCACGCCCGTCACCCTGGGCCAGGAGCTCGACGGTTACGCCGCCCAGGTGATGGCGGCCCGAGCGCGCCTGGCGGCCACCCTGCCCCGGGTGGGGGAGCTGCCCCTGGGCGGCACGGCCACCGGCACCGGGCTCAACGCCCCCGACGGCTTCGCCGCCGCGGTGATCGCCCTGCTGGCCGACCGGCTCGACGTGGAGCTGGTCGAGGCCCCCGACCACTTCGCCGCCCAGGGCGCCCGCGACCAGCTGGCCAGCCTGTCGGGCGAGCTGCGGGCCCTGGCCGCCGGGCTGCTGAAGGTGGCCAACGACCTGCGCTGGATGGCGTCCGGCCCCCGCACCGGCCTGGCCGAGATCCGCCTGCCCGACCTCCAACCCGGCTCGTCGATCATGCCCGGGAAGGTCAACCCCGTCATCCCCGAAGCGGTCAGCCAGGTCGTGGCCCAGGTGTACGGCAACGACGCCGCGGTGGCCTTCGCCGCCAGCCAGGGCAACTTCGAGCTCAACGTCTACCTGCCTGTCATCGCCCGCAACCTGCTGGAGTCGATCGCTCTCCTCGCCGCCGTGAGCCGCCTCTTCGCCGACCGCTGCGTCGTCGGCATCGAGGCCGACACCGAGCGGTGCCGCACCTACGCCGAGGCCACGCCTCAGGCCGCCACCGCCCTCAACCCGATGCTGGGCTACGAGAAGGTGGCCGAGCTGGTGAAGGAGAGCGCCAGGACGGGCCGGTCGATCCGCGAGGTGGTGCTGGCCGCCGGGCTCATGGACGAGGCCGCCCTGGACGACGCCCTCGACCTGCTGGCCCTCACCCGCGGCGGTCGCCCCTAGGCCGGGGATCCGGCGAAGGGGGCAGGGGCGCCGGGGGGCGGCACCTCGACCCGGGACCACGACATCATCTTGGTGAGCTCGCCGATGGCGGTGTCCCACTCGGCCGGGTCCCAGCCCTCGGCCGCGCTCACCACCACCCGGTCCTGCCGGAGGTGGACGAAGGCGGGTAGGTGACTGAGGCCCACCCCCTTCACGAAGGCCCGGTCGGGGTCGCAGAAGGTGAGCAGCTCGTCGGCCCAGGGGCCGAGGAAGGTGCGGGCGTCGGCCGCGTCGGCGGTGACCACCCAGGCCACCCGGCAGTCGGCCCCCTTGAACTCGGTGAGCAGCCGCCCGGCGGTGTCGAGCAGCCAGGAGCTCTCCGACGTGTAGGGATCGATGACCACGGCGGCGAGCTGGAAGGTGGTGAGCCAGTCGTCGAGGCTGGCGACGTCGCCGCTGAGGGCGGTGAGGGAGACGCTCTCGGGGACCTGCTCGGCGACGGGCACGGCGCTGAAGGTAGCAACGGCGCCGGGCTGCCCCGAAACCGCAGCGGGGCGAGGGGCCGAGGTAGGTTGCGCCCATCTTTCCCCCCGCACCGGAGGCCCCGTTGCTCGCTGCCATCTACGACTCGTTCCCGTACCGGCTGGCCGTGCTGCTGCACATCTTCTCGGCCGTCGTCGCCTTCGCCCCCGGGTGGGTGTGGCCGGTGCTGAACGCCAAGATGCGCAAGGGCGAAGGAGTGCCCGGCCCGGTGCGGGCCCTCATCCCGGTGCTGTCGGCCACCGTGTACGGCCCGGCCCTGCTCCTGAACGGCGTGTTCGGCGCCCTGGCCGTGGTGCTCAGCCCGGACGTCGGCGGCACCAAGCTGGTCGAGTTCTCCGAGTCCTGGGTGGCGATCGCCTTCGTGCTGTGGTTCCTGATGCTGGGCATCGTCTTCCTCGCTCTCATCCCGGCCGAGCGCAAGGAGGCCAGGCAGGGGGCGACGGTCGAGGCCGAGTCCCGGGTCGCCATGTTCGGCGGCATGCTCCACCTGCTGTTCCTGCTCCAGCTCATCAACATGATCTGGCAGCCGGGCGGCGGCTACTAGGCCTCGCCCGGCGGAGTCGTGCACCCCATCGAGCGGCTCCGCCACGTGGCCCGCACCGGGGCCGCCGATCCCGTCGACCTGGTGGCCGAGGCGGCCCATGCCCTCGGTGCCTTCGACGACGACCCAGCCGGCTTGGTCGCGGCCGCCCGCCGCCTGGTGGCCCGCCACCCCGGGGCCGGGGCCCTGTGGTGGCTGTGCAGCCGGGTCCTGGTGGCCGCCGATCCGGCGGCGGAGGCCGATCGGGCGGCGACCGAGATGGAGGACGACCCCACGGCGGGGGTGCTGGCCGCGGCCCTGCCCGACGGGGCCCGGGCCCTGGTGGTCGGTTGGCCGGGCACCGTGGTGCCCGCTCTGGCCCGCCGGGGCGACGTCGAGGTGCTCGCCGGCGACGACGGTACCGGCATGGACGTGGGCCGGCTGCTGGCCCGGGCGGACGTGGATGTCGTCGACGTGTCGGCCGAGGCGCTGGGCGCGGCGGCCGCCGCCGCCGACGTGGTGGTGCTGGAGGCCGATGCCGCCGGTCCCGACGCCGCCCTCGTCCCCCTCGGAGGGCGGGCCGCGGCCGCCGTGGCCCGGGCCGCGGGGCGTGCCGTCTGGCTCGTGGTCCCGATGGGGCGGCTCCTGCCCGCCGCCCTCTTCGAGGCGTGCACCGCCGCCGTCCTCGACGCCGAGGAGCCGTGGGAGGCGGAGCGCGACCTCGTCCCCCTCGCCCTCGTCGACCGGGTGGTCGGCCCCGACGGGCCCGTGCCGCCCGCCGAAGGGGTGGCTCGGCCCACGTGCCCCGTCGCCCCCGAGCTCCTGCGCCCGGCCCGCACGCCGGGCTCCCACCGGTAGGGTCGGGCGCCATGGGTCAGCACGTGGAGTTCCCCAACGGCAGTGACACCGCAACGGGCTACCTGGCCGTCCCCGAGCGGGGCGTCGGTCCCGGCCTGATCGTCATCCAGGAGTGGTGGGGCCTGGTCGACCACATCCGTGACGTCTGCGACCGCTTCGCCGCCGAGGGCTTCGTCGCCCTCGCCCCCGACCTGTACCACGGGGAGACGACGACGGAGCCCGATGAGGCGGGCAAGCTGATGATGGCCCTGAACATCGACCAGGCCGTGGCCGACGTGTCCGGGGCCATCAAGCACCTGCAGGAGAGCCCGTCGACCACGTCCGACACGCTGGGCGTCACCGGCTTCTGCATGGGGGGCGGGCTGGCCCTGGTGCTGGCCGCGGCCCGGCCCGCCGCCTTCGGCGCCTGCGTCCCCTGGTACGGGCTCATCCCGTGGGAGCACGCCACCCCCGACTGGTCGACGGTGCAGGCCAAGGTGCGGGGGAACTTCGCCGAGGACGACGGCTTCTTCGGCCCCGACCAGGCCCGGAAGCTGGAGGACGACATGCGGGCCGCCGGCGTCGACGCCGAGATCACCATCTGGCCCGGCGTCGACCACGCCTTCTTCAACGACACCCGGCCCGAGGTGCACGACCCCGAGGTCTCGGCCCGGGCGTGGGAGCAGACGGTGGCCTTCCTCCACGCCGAGCTGGACTGAGGCCCGGCCCCCGGGGCGGTCAGCCCGGGGGGTCCTCCAGGCCGGCGAACATGTCGGTGTTGAGGGCGTAGGCGGCGTGGACCTCGTCGATGATCCGCTCGCGCTCCTCCGCTGGCCAGGGGGCGGCGTCGAGCTGGGCTCGGTAGGCGTCCTTGAAGCCCTTGGGGTCGTCGATGCCGGCGAAGGTGTAGAAGCGGACGTCGAGGTCGGGGTAGGAGCGGGCCACCACCCGGCCGATGAACAGGCCGCCGGACAGATCACCGAGGTACCGGGTGTAGTGGTGGGCGACGAAGCCGCCGCCCCACGCGGCCGTGGCTTCGATGCGGGCCACGTAGGCGGCGGTGGCCGGGCGGGCGACGACCTCGTCGGCGGCGCCGGGGCCGAGGAGGAGGGTGACGTCGTGCTCCAGGGCCGGCGTGCGGGCCAGGTCGTCGGAGAGAAAGGGGGCGACGGCGGGATCGGCGCGGAAGCCCTCGGCCGTTCCCTCCAGGGCCCGGTAGACGAGCAGGTGCTGGGCCAGCAGGTCGCCGAGGCGGGCGGCGGGGAGGGTGCCGGCCACCAGGTCGCGCATGAGGGTGGAGCCCTCGGCGTCGCGGTGGTCGTCGGCTGTCCGCTCGCGCAGGGTGACCGAGAAGCGCTGGTCGGGCGTGTCGTCGACGGTCGTGGACATGTCTCTCCGGAGGTTGCGCTGTCAATCGATGGCCTGCCAACCTTTGCATATCTAGAAGGCTCGGTTAACAACTCCTGCGAAGAAGGCGAGAGATGCAAACGACGGAAGGGCGACGAGACGTGGGAGGGCGACTCGCCGGGCACCGGCTCCTCGCGGCCCTGGCCGCGGTGGTCGTCGCCGTCATTGGTGGGGCCGCTGGCGCCGCCGCCGGCCCGGCCCTGGTCCACGAGGCCCGCCCCGGCAGCACGGTCTCTCCCGACGGTCTCACCGCCACCGCCGGCCCGCGCACCTTGCGGGTGAGCCAAGCCACCGACCTGGCCCTGGGCGGCCAAGCCGTCTCGGTCTCGGGCTCTGGCTACGACGTGAGCAAGGGCATCTACGTGGCCCTCTGCCTCGTCACCCCCCCCGACCAGGCCCCCACGCCCTGCGGCGGCGGGGCCGACCAGTCGGGCCGCTCGGGCGCCTCGGCCTGGATCTCCTCCCACCCCCCGTCGTACGGGGAGGGCCTGGCCACGCCGTACGGGGGCGGGGGCACGTTCAGCGTGAGCGTCACCGTCAGCCCGGTGCTGGCCGGCGGCTACGACTGCCGCCAGGTGCAATGCGCCCTCGTGAGCCGCAACGACCACGTGCGCACGGCCGACCGCAGCCAGGACCTGCTGGTCCCGGTGCGCTTCGGCACGGGGACCACCCCACCTCCGTCGACCGCGCCGTCCACCACCCTGGCTCCGCCCCCGCCCCCCTCGACCACGGCGCCCCCGCCCTCCCCGCCGGCCACGCTGTCCGACGACGGCCGCACCGCCACCTCGGCCGGCCGCACCGTCACCGTGTCGGTGGTGGACGATCTCGATCCCGCCGGATCCACCCTCACCGTCACCGGGGAGGGCTTCGACGAGAGCAAGGGCGTGCTGGTGTCGCTGTGCCGGGTGGCGGCCGGCCCCACCGAGGCCCCCGGGCCCTGCCTGGCCGGGTCGACGCCCGGGGCGTCGCGCTGGGTCTCGTCCTCGCCGCCGGAGTACGCCGCCGACCTGGTCGTCCCCTACGAGGACAGCGGGCGCTTCTCCGTCGAGTTGGACGTGGCACCGGAGATCGACGGCGAGACCGACTGCCGGGAGGTGGCCTGCGCCGTCGTGGTTCGTCGGGACGACGTCGACGCCGCCGACCGCACCCTCGACGTGGCCGTGCCCGTGGCCTTCGGGGCCGAGCGCCACGAACCCGCCCCGACCCCCACCGAGCCGGCCACCACCGAGCCGGCCGGCGGCGGGGCGGCCGCGGCGCCGGTCGGGGCCGACGAGAGCGGTGACGGGGGCCCCGGCTCCGCCCTCCCCTGGGTGCTGCTGGCCCTGGTGGGCGTGGCCGCAGGGGCGGCGGCTGCCGTTCTCGTGGCCCGCTCCCGCCGCTTCCCGACACCGGCCGGGCCGGCGGCGGAGGGACCGGCGTGACCCCCCGTCGCCGCCGCGCCGCCGTCCTCGCCGCCCTCCTCGTGTTGAGCGCGGCGGCCTGCGGGGGCGACGGCCCCGGTGCGGTCCGGGCCGCCCCGGGCCCGGGGGAGCGGCCCGAGGACCACTCCGTCGCGCCCGTCACCACCGAGGCCACGCCTGAGCTGCCCACCGAGGTGGAATCGGCCGACGGGCGCACCGTCCGGGTGGAGGACGTGAGCCGCATCGTGTCGCTCTGGGGGAACATCACCGAGACCGTCTACGGCCTGGGCCTGGGCGACAACGTCGTGGGCCGGGACGTGGCCTCCACCTTCACCGAGGCCGAGGACGTCCCCGTCGTCACGCGGGGCCACGACGTGTCGGCCGAGTCGGTGCTCTCCCTGCGCCCCACGGTGGTGCTCGTCGACCCCACGATCGGCCCCCCCGAGGCCGTCAACCAGATCCGCAACGCCGGCGTGCCCGTCGTGGTCGTGGACGAGGTCGTCACCATCGAGGGGATCGGCGGCCGCATCCGCCAGATCGCCCAGGCCCTCGGTGTCCCGGGCGCGGGCGAGGCCCTGGCCGAGCAGGCGGCCGAGGAGATCGCCGCCATCCAGGCCGAGATCCCGGACGATGCGCCCCGCCCCCGGGTCGCCTTCCTCTACATGCGGGGCTCGGCCGGCGTGTACCTCCTCGCCGGGCCCGGATCGGGGGCCGACGCCATGATCACCGCCGCCGGGGGCGACGACGCGGGCACGGCCATGGGCCTGGACGACCCCTTCACCCCGATCACCAGCGAGGCCCTCACCCAGGCCGCGCCCGACGTGATCCTCATGACCACCACGGGCCTCGACTCGGTGGGGGGCATCGACGGCCTGATGCAGATCCCCGGCATCGCCCAGACCCCGGCCGGCCGCGACCGCCGGGTCGTCACCGTGGAGGACGGCCTCCTCTACAGCTTCGGCGGCCGCACGGCCCGGGCCCTGGAGCTGATGATCGACCAGCTCCACCCCGGCCCGTGACCCGCCCTCACCCGCCCTCCCGGAGGAACGCTCCCATGCCCCCGTCGTCGCCCCGACCGCCCCGCCCCGCTCGCCGCCTCGGGCTGGCCGTGGCCGCCCTGGCCGTGGCCGGGGTCGTCGCCCTCACCGGCCCGGTGGGGGCCGTGGCCGGGGTCGTCGCCCTCACCGGCCCGGTGGGGGCGGTGGACGACGACGTCCCGCCCGGGCCGGTGGACACGACCGCGCCCGGCGCCGCGCCGGAGGGGACGCCCCGCGCCGCCGAGGGCACCACCACCATCCTCACGGCCAGCACCACCTCGGTGGTGGTGGGCGATCCCGTCACCGTCACCGCGACCGTCACCCCGGCGGGGTCGGCCGTGGTCGAGGGGGGCACCGTCGACTTCCTCGTGGGCAGCACCTCGCTGGGCACGGCCGTGGTCGGCCCCACCGGCGAGGCCACCCGGAACATCACCTTCACCAGCGCCGGCGCCCACGCCGTCACCGCCTCGTTCGCGGGCACGGTCGAGGCCGATGCCAGCACCTCGTCCCCGTTCACCATCACCGCCACCGCCGCGGTCACGCCCCCGCCGACCGAGCCCACCGAGCCGACGGGCACGGCCCGGGGCACGGGCACGGGCACCGGCCCGGCCGGCCAGACCCTCACCGTCACCCCCAACGAGGGCCTCGACCCGGCCGGCACCGAGGTCACGGTGACGGGCACGGGCTACACCGCCGCCGCCGGCTTCGACCGGGCCGCCGAGGGCATGTACGTGGCCCTCTGCGTCGACAAGGGCCCGGGCGTGGTGCCCAGCCCGTGCGTGGGCGGAGTCGACATGTCGGGCACGTCGGGCTCGTCCAAGTGGGTCACCAACAGCCCCTACGCCGGCGTGCCGCCGGAGTCGGTGGCCGCCGTGGCCCCCGACGGATCCTTCGCCGTGGAGCTCACCATCGTGGCCGCCGACGAGTTCGTCGACTGCCTCGACCTGCCCGTCGGCGAGCGCTGCGTCCTCGCCTCCCGCATGGACCACCGGGCCAGCGCCGACCGCAGCCAGGACGTCAAGGTCGCCCTGTGTTGGGAGGGCCAGGCGGCCTGCACCACCGACCCCATCCCGCCGGCCGACCCGAACGATCCCGGCGACGTCGCCCCCTTCTCGGGCTACCGGCTCACCCCCCCGAGCGGCAGCCGGGGCATGGGCGGGGGCCTGGCCGCCACCGGCCCCGAGCTCCGGCCCCTGCCGTGGGCGCTGGCCCTGCTCGGCCTGGGGCGCGTCCTCGTGCTGGCCGCTCGCCGCCTGGCCCGCCGTCCTGTTCCATCCGCCCTGTCCCCCGGAGGATCTCTCTCATGACCACCGCACGCGTGCCCCGCTCCCGGCGCCTGGCGGCCCTGCTCGCCGCCGCCTTGGGCGCCACCTCCATCAGCGCCCTGGCCGTGGCCGGGCCGGCCCCCGCCCCGGTGGGAGCGGCGTCGGGCAGCGGCACGGGGACGGCGGGCCAGACGCTGACCGTGTCCGACGTCGACGACCTCGACCCGGCCGGCACCCTGGTCACCATCACCGGCTCGGGCTACGACGCCGACGCCGGCTTCAACGTGTCCACCATGGGGCTGTACCTCTCGGTGTGCGTCGACAACGGGGCGGGCCAGGTGCCCACCCCGTGCCTGGGGGGGGTCGACCAGTCGGGGGAGACGGCCACCAGCCGGTGGATCACCAACAACCCCATCGGCGACGCTGAGCACGTGGCGATCAACGCCAGCGGCGAGTTCACCACCACCCTGTTGGTCACGGCCCAGGACGCCAACACCGACTGCTTCGACCTGGCCGCCGGGACGTCGTGCCAGGTCGTCACCCGCGTCGACCACCGAGGCAGCGGCAACCGCTCCCAGGACGTCAAGGTGGCCATCGACTTCGCCGACCGGCGCACGGCCGCCGAGTCCTTCGTCACCGCCGCCCTCACCGACTTCCTGCGCACTGAGCCCAGCGACCAGCAGGTGGCCACCGGTGTCAACCAGCTCGCCCAGCAGGGCAAGGCCACCTACCTGCGGAACCTGTCCCGCTCCGACGCTTGGCTCACCGCCGTGGTCAACCGGCTGTACCAGGACACCCTGGGCCGCGACGCCGATGCCGCCGGCCGGAACTTCTGGATCGGGGAGCTGCGCAGCGGGCGGCGCACCGTCGCCTCCGTGGCGGCCGAGTTCTCCGCCTCGGGCGAGTACTTCCGGGGCATCGGCGGCAACACCGTCGGCTCGTGGATCGACGACCTCTACGAGAAGATCCTGCTGCGGACCCCGGACTCCTCGGGCCGGGCCTACTGGATCTCCGAGGTGGCGGCCAAGGGACGGCCCAGCGTGGCCCTGCGCATGTACCAGTCCGGCGAGTCGGCCCGCACCCGGGTCAAGGGCCTCTACCAGACCCTGCTGGGCCGGGCCCCCGACCCTGGCGGCCTGGCCTACTGGGCCGGACGGGTGGTCCGCGAGGGCGACCTGGCCCTGGCCGTCTCCCTGGCCGGCAGTGGCGAGTACCAGAGCCGCGCCGTGTCGCGGTTCCCCTGAGGGCGCTGGTGCCGCCGCCGGCGGCCGGGGACGCCGTCGTCCCCGCCTCCGGTGAGGCGGCCACCGCCCCTGCCCCGACCAGCTGGGTCCGCTCGGGATCGCTGCTGGTCGTGCTGGCCGTCGCCCTGGCCGTCCTGACCGTCGTGGCCGGGGCGTCCGGGGCCTTCCCCGTCGCCCCCTCGGAGGTGGTCGGGTCGATCCTCCACCGCATCGGGCTGCCGTGGGGCCCGGTGCCCGACGCCCTCGGTGAGGACGTGCTGTGGCAGATCCGGTTCCCTCGCGTCGCCCTCACCATCCTGGTGGGGGGCTCGCTGGGCTGCGCCGGGGCCCTGATGCAGGGCACGTTCAGCAACCCGCTGGCCGAGCCCGGCATCGTCGGCGTCTCCTCGGGCGCCGCCCTCGGTGCCGTGCTGGTGATCGTCTCCGGCCTGGCCCCCTTCGGCACGTGGAGCATCACCGGGGCCGCCTTCATCGGGGGCATGGCGACGGTGTTCGCCGTCTACGCCGCGTCGCGGGCCAACGGGCGCACCGAGGTGATCACCATGGTGCTGACCGGCATCGCCCTCAACGCCCTCACCGGGGCGGTGCTGGGCCTGCTCACCTACTACTCCGACGACGCCCAGCTCCGGAGCATCACGTTCTGGACCCTCGGCAGCATGGCCCAGGCGTCGTGGTCGAAGGTGGCGGTGGTGGCGCCCCTGGCCCTGGTGGGCCTGGCCCTCGCCCCCCGGTTCTCCCGGCGCCTCGACCTGCTCGCCCTGGGCGACGGCCCCGCTCGTCACCTGGGGGTCGACGTGGAGCGCACCCGGCGCCTGGTGCTGTTGCTGGTGGCCGTGCTCACCGCCTCGGCCGTGGCCATATCGGGCCAGGTCTTGTTCGTCGGCCTGGTGATCCCCCACCTGGTGCGGATGGTGGCCGGGCCGGGGCACCGCCTGCTCGTGCCGGCCTCGGCCCTCGCCGGAGCCACGATCCTGGTGGGAGCCGACCTGGCCGCCCGCACCATGGCCGCCCCGGCCGAGGTGCCCCTCGGCGTGGTCACCGCCCTGGTGGGCAGCCCCTTCTTCTTCTGGCAGCTCCGCCGCATGAGGGCCCGGCAGGGGGGCTGGGCGTGAGGTCGGTGCTGGCCGCCCGCCGCCCCGAGATGCCGGCGCCGCCGGTGCCGGGTGCTGTGGCCCTCGACGCCATCGAGGTGGCCGTGTCCCTGGACGGCCACCCCATCCTCGGCGGCATCGACCTCACAGTGACCGTCGGTGAGATCGTGGCTCTGGTGGGCCCGAACGGGGCCGGGAAGTCGACCCTCCTCGGGGCCCTGTCCGGCGACGTGCCCCTGACCGGGGGCTCCGTGCAGGTCACCGGGCGCCCGCTGGAGGAGTGGTCCGGTCTCGACCTGGCCCTGCGGCGGTCGGTCCTGCCCCAGCACATCGTCGTGACCTTTCCCTTCACGGTCCGCGGCGTGGTGGAGATGGGACGGGCGCCGTGGGTGGCCGTCGACGGCGACCCGGACGGTGCCGCCGTCGTGGACGAGGTGCTGCGGGCCACCGACGTGGCCCACCTGGCCGCCCGCCGCTTCCCGTCGCTGTCAGGAGGGGAGCGGGCTCGGGCCGCCCTGGCCCGGGTGCTGGCTCAGCAGGCCCCGATCCTGCTCCTCGACGAGCCCACCGCCGCCCTCGACCTGCACCACCAGGAGCTGGTGCTGGGCCTGGCCCGACGGCGGGCCGCGGCGGGGGTGGCGGTCGTCGTCGTCCTCCACGACCTGAGCCTGGCCGCGGCTCACGCCGACCGCATCGTGGTGCTCCAGGGCGGGCAGGTGGTGGCCTCGGGCTCACCGGCCGAGGTGTGCCGGGCCGATCTGCTCAGCGCCGTCTACGGCCACCCGCTCGAGGTGGTGGCCCACCCCCGCACCGGCGTGCCCCTGATCCTGCCCCTGCGCTGATCGGAGTCCCGGGCGGGCGGGTCGCGCCCGCCGGCGCCCGTCCTCGGATCGGAGCCCCCCGTGGGTCCCTCGTATCCTGGCGGCCATGACCGACGCCGTCCCCAGCCCGTTCTCCCCCGAGGTCGTCACCGCCATCTCCCGGCACATGAACGACGACCACGCCGAAGACAACGTGACGATCTGCCGGGGCCTGGGAGGCCAGCCCGACACCAGGGCGGCGGTGATGACGGGCATGACTCCCGAAGGCATCGAGTTCGCCGCCACCGTCGACGGTGCACCGACACCGGTGGTGATCCCGTGGGCCGAGCCCATCACCGAGCGGGCCCAGGTCCGCATGGAGGTGGTGCGCATGCACACCGAGGCCGCCGCCGCCCTCGGCCTCCCGCCCCGCGAGCAGCACTAGGCAGGACGACGCCGGCCCGTCTCCGGGCCGGACGGCCCGTATCGGGCGAGACTGGCGCACATGGACACCCCCTCTGCTCCGCTCGACCCGATGCCCGAGGACTGGCTGACCGCTCTGGCGGTCGTGGCCCACCCCGACGACATGGAGTACGGCGCCTCGGGGGCGGTGGCCCGGTGGACCGACCAGGGCAAGACGGTGGCCTACGCCCTGGTGACGGCGGGGGAGGCCGGCATCGACGGCCTGGCCCCCGAGGAGGCGGGGCCGCTGCGGGCCGAGGAGCAGCGGGCCGCCTGTGCCGCGGTGGGCGTCACCGACCTGGAGATCCTCGACCACCCCGACGGCACGCTCGTCTACGGCCTCGACCTGCGCCGCTCCATCGCCGCCGCCATTCGCCGGGTGCAGCCCGACCTGGTGATCACCCTCAACCACCACGACACCTTCGGCCCCGGGGCGTTCAACATGGCCGACCACAAGGTCACGGGCCAGGCCACGATCGACGCCGTGCGCGACGCCGCCAACCGGTGGGTCTTCCGCGACCTGCTCGACGCCGGGTTGGAGCCGTGGGGCGGGGTGCGCTGGGTTGCCGTCGCCAACTCACCGGTGCCCACCCACGCCGTGCCCGTGGGGCCGGGCGACGTCGAGCGGGCCGTGGCCTCCCTGGAGGCCCACGAGGCCTACCTGGCCGGCCTGGGCGGCGGGGCCATGGCCGATCCCGGTGCCTTCCTGCGCGGCCTCTACCAGGCCGCCGCGCCCCGCTTCGACGGCGTGCCGGCCATGACCTTCGAGCTCATGCCCATGTAGGGGTCAGGCGTCGGCCACGAGCTTGCGGGCGATGACCTTGAGGCACAGCGTCTCGTCGGCCCCCTCGAAGATCGACAGCACCCGGGCGTCGACGAAGTAGCGGCTCACGTCGTACTCCTCGGCGTAGCCCATGCCCCCGTGGATCTGCATGGCCTCCCGGGTGACCCATTCGCCGGCCTTGCACACGTAGGCCTTCACCAGGCTGGCCTCCATCTGGCCCTCGCCCTTGGCCATGAGCTTGGCCACGGCGTAGGCGAACTGGCGGCTGGCCTGGATGACCACGGCCATGCGGCCCAGCTTGGCCTGGGTGAGCTGGTACTCGGCGATGGGCTGGCCGAAGACCTTGCGGTCGAGGGCGTACTGGCGGGCGGCCTCGTTGGCGGCCTGCATCACGCCCAGGGCCCGGGCCGCGGTCTGGATGCGGCCGTTCTCGAAGCCGGCCATCTGGTAGTAGAAGCCGCGACCCTCGCCCTCCTCCATGCCGATGAGGTTGGCGGCGGGGACGAACCAGTCCTCCAGGGCGACCTCGTAGG
>CAZXRA010000075.1:0-7215 GCA_964643485.1 uncultured Iamiaceae bacterium
ACTCGTATCCATCGATGCCTCCACCGATCATCGGCGCACGTTCAGTTGAGATTGGCCTATGTCCCGCTGACATCTATTGTCGCAATGACATGAAGATGAATAGGGTTCGGGCATGCGCTGGGATGTGTTCATCAGCTACTCAAGGCGGGACAAGTCGCTCGTCCACCAGGTGGCTGCAGACCTACAGAGTCTGGGGAAGGCCGTGTGGCTGGACGAGGTCGAGATCCGAGCTGGCCAGAACATCATCGATGAGGTGAGCACCGGGATGGAGGGCTCAACTCACTTTGTCGCGTTTCTTTCCGAGGCATACCTGAAATCAGTCTTCGCCCGGGAGGAGCTGACCTCAGCCCTCATGGACGCGCTCTCGCCGGTCCGCCGCTCAATTGTCCCCGTTCGTCTGGATGGCGCCCCAGTGCCGATGTTGCTGAGGGCAAGGAAGTACTGCGATTTCCGATCTGGCTACATACAGGGCTTCCGCGAGCTTGCGGTTGCGCTGGGTGTGCAGTCGCCCATTACTGCGCTTCGGGTTTGGTTTGAGCATGTTGAGCTCCGACTGGAATCCGGAGGGCACGCTGCGTGGGGCTACGAGCGCGAGTTTGAGCTTGCTGTCGAACAGGGCACGGTTCGAGACCTCGTGATCCATTCGAATTCTCCTCCCACGAACATCGGCGTTAGCCACGGGGTGGCAAGGCTCGAGCGGCTTCCGGGTTTCTTCGCTATTTTCTCCGAACATGACCCACCGTTGGCCGCTGGCGTACGTCACCACCAGTCCGTTCACTACGAACTTGATGGCGTATACGGCGATCCCTCGGACTTTTGGTTCTACACGATGCCAACCTCCTTTGGCAACTGTGAAGTTCGAATCGTTTTTCCCCCAGATCGCGCGCCTACCGCGTACGAAGCACGTTTCGAGCGAGATGGGTCAGTCACACCTGGGCCGCCACTGCTCCACAAGGTATTGAGCGATGGGGGATCGGTCCTTAGCTGTTCACTCGATCCGTACGACAGTCAGTACCGACAGATCCAGTTCGACTGGCGGTGGTGAGCCGAGGGTCGTGTAGTGCAACGACGGCCTTCATCGGGTCCGCTCCGGCTCGCCCGGGAGCGACCCGTGTCACCGCGGTTCACAGGACAACGTCGATGGCTGTGAGATGCTCCGCACGCCTTTGTTGCAGTGGATCCAGTATCTGGACGCCAGTGTCCACACGCGGTCCGTTGACGCATGGTCGGACAACCGATTTCGCGCGACACCGAGAAACGAATGTAATGGGTGACGTCGGGACCGAGATGGCGGCGGGAGGTGAGGGTGCCAGCACGTGACGACCTGCTCTTCGTGCCCGCGGGCACGCTCCAGCGTGGCACTCCATCCGAGGACATCGATCGCGTCGTGTCTCGCCATGCCGATCTGGCCCTGCCCCGCAGCTACTTCGTCAAGGAGACTCCGAGGACTGCCATCGAGGTGCCGGCCTTCTGGATCGGACGGGTTCCGGTCACCGGCGCCGACTACGAGGAGCACTGCCGGGAGGTCGGTACGACGCCGGTGCCCGGTCCGGAGGACGTTCCCGTCGTCCTCTCGTACGAGGGCGCTCTGAGCTTCTGCGCCTGGTTGTCGGAGCGCTGGGGTGTGCCGGTCGGCCTTCCCACCGAGACCCAATGGGAGCGGGCGGCTCGCGGTGACGACGACCGCGAGTACCCCTGGGGCGACGAGTTCGATCCGACACGGGCCAACCTCGCCGAAGCCCATGTCGGCAAGATGACCCCCGTCGGGTCGTTCCCGACCGGCGCCAGCCCGTTCGGTGTCCTCGACCTGGTCGGCAACGCCGACGAGTGGACGTCGACGCCCTACGCCCCCTACCCGAGAGCCGATGCCGATGTCCCCGCCGTCGAGGAATGGGCCAGCGATCCGCACGTCACCCGGGGAGGGTCGTACTTCCACCACCGCGACCTAGCGCGCTGCGCCCGACGCCACGCCCTGTACGCGCCCCACGTCACGGCCGGGTTCCGCGTCGTGGTGCCGGTTGACTGAGGCACGGGGCTGAACAGCCGTCGGCGCAACCGTTGTCGACCATGCGGCAGTCATGGCACAGTTGTGGCATGCCACGCATACGAGTGAGCACGACGGTGGACGAGGATCTGTTGACCGAGGCTCGGAGGTCTCAGATGGGGGCGAACGATGCAGCAGTGCTCGATGCCGCGCTGGAGGCGTTGCTGGCCCGTCACCGCGCGGCCGAGATCGACGCCTCGTACGCCGTATATGACGAGCATCCCCTCGACGAGCCGGATGAGTGGGGAGACCTGGCCGCGTTCCGTGATGCCGCCGGAGCGTCGTGAGCGACGTCGCCCGCGGTGAGGTGTGGTGGTGCGAGCTACCCGACATCGGGCGTCGTCCTGTGGTGGTCCTGTCCCGGGATGCGGCGATCCCTCGGTTGCGGCGGACCCTGATCGCTCCCTGCACCACGACGATCCGCGGCCTGGCGAGCGAGGTGGTCCTGCATCCTGGCGAGGATCCGGTCCCCCGCGTCAGCGCGGTCAACCTCGATTCCGTGGAGAGCGTCTCAACCGCGGTGCTCGTCGAGCGGATGGGGAGGTTGAGCGACGACCGCATGCGGGAGATCTGCTTCGCCCTCGAAGTGGCGGTGGACTGCGCCGGGTGATCGGAGTGGTCAGGTCAAGGGCGGCTGTCCGGGCTCGGCGGGGCCCGACGGGGGGCGGAGCCGGCTCATGGTGCGCTCCCGCAGGGTGCCGGCCCGGACGAGGGCCTTGCGGGCGGCCAGGCGGAGGCGAGGGTGGGAGAGCACGAAGTCGTGGGCCATGCGAGGGGGGTCGGTGCGAGCCCGATGAGCCCAGGCTGCCGGTCCCGGGTGGCGGACGACCCCGCTGGCCACCGTCAGGTCGTGGTCCTTGAAGCTCTCCTTGTAGTCGTGCTCACCCGCCCCCAGGTCGAAGAGGGTGATCCCGGCGTCGGCGGCCAGCCCCACCATCTCGACCAGGTGGACCATGCCCGGTTGATGGCGCGACAGGGTCACGTCGTAGGTCGGGAACCAGTGGGTGAGGACGTGGTGTGACCGGAGCATGAGGCACATGGCGGCGGGCACGCCGTCCACGCGCAGCGTCGACAGGTGAGCGGTGAAGCCGTCGGTACGGGTGTCGAGCAGGTCGTGGACGAGCCCGACCACGGCGGTCTGGGCGAAGCGGTCGCGCCGCCCCGTCCGCCGGTACTGGGCCGACTTCCACTGCATCAGGAGGCGCAGCTCGTCGTGATCCTGGGTGTCGAACCGGACGTCGATCTCGCCCCGCTCCCGGGCCAGCTTGCGCCCGTGGTAGCGAGCCTTCTTGATCCGGCTGGAGCCGGCGTGGCGGGCGTTCCACGCGTCGACGCCGTCGGCCAGGTCGATCACCGGTGACGGACGCAGGGTTAGGTGCGCGGGCCGGAGGGCGTCGGCCTGTCCGGGGACCAGGTGGTCGAACTCCCACACCGACAGACCTGACGCCCGGCGCAGGGCGGTGGCGTCCCAACGAACGCCAGGGATGAGGACGGCACCCTGCCAGTCGGTGAGGCCCATGCCGAGGGCCTGCCCGGCACCCAGCCGGCCCTGTTGGAACGGGAAGAAACCCACCGCATCACCGGCATCTTCCAGCACGGCCACCCGGGTGTCGGGCCAGTGGCGGTCGATGGCCACTGCCATCTCGGGCCGGAGGAACGGACTGGCGTAGGCGGGGTCGCCCTCCTGGAGGGCCGCCCAGCGGGCCAGCTCGGTCGGCCCGAGATCGCCGGGACGGACGACGGTTGCCTTCACGCCTCGCCTCCGGTCGGGTCCACCGGCGCCAGGGTAGGCGGGCCAAGATGGGGGCCGATCCGTCCGTCCCCGCCCGATCGTCCACCTGTGTCCGACACCTTCACCCCCACCGCCCGGCCGTGGCCGCCGCTGCTCGTCGTGGTCGTGCCGTCGTTCGTCCTCGCCGGGCTGGCGGTGGTCGGCGACTGGCCCGTCGCCCTCCGGGGGCCGCTCGTCCTGTGGGCCGTCCTCGGCGTGCCCGCTCTCGTCGTGGCGGCCCGACTGGGCGCCCGCACGGCCGGGGAACGGTGGGTGATCGGGGGGGCGGCGGCGGCGGCCATGAGCATCGTGCTGTCGCAGATCCTGCTGTACGCGGGCGTGTGGTCGCCGGAGCTGCTCTTGGCGGTCATGGGTGCTCTCTGTGTGGTTTTTTCGGGAACCCGCCGCATACCAGCCTCCTGACCAGGGGATTCACGCCCTCGTCTCCTCACGTTGTGTGACCAGACGGTTGACTCTCGCTACAGAGAGTAGTTAACTGCCGGACGTCGATCACCCCCCGTCCCCGCAGGAGTCCGGACAGTGACCACGACCGAGCCCGCCCCCAGGGCCGTCGAGCCCCATCTCGCCCTCCTGGACGCCGAGGCCGAGAGCTGGGTCGCCGCCTCGCCCGACCGTCGGCGAACCGACCGGCGCCAGCGGCCGACGGTGCGCCGCAGCCCCGCTCCCCGGGTGTCGGTGGTGATCCCGACGCTCAACGAGGAGCGCAACCTCCGTCACGTCCTGCCCTTCATCCCCGAGTGGGTGGACGAGGTGGTGATCGTCGACGGGCGCTCCACCGACGACACCATCGGCGAGGCCCGCCGCCTCCGCCCCGACGTCGTCATCGTCACCGATCCCGAGCCCGGCAAGGGCCGGGCCCTCATGACCGGGTTCCACGCCAGCACCGGCGACATCCTCGTCACCCTCGACGCCGACGGGTCGATGGACCCGACCGAGATCCCCCGCTACGTCTACGCCCTCATGGCCGGGGCCGACTACGTGAAGGGCTCCCGCTTCGTCCACGGCGGCGCCACCGACGACATGAGCCTCATCCGCAAGCTCGGGAACCGAGCCCTCACTGAGGCCGTCCGGCGCACCTACGGCGGGCGCTTCTCCGACCTCTGCTACGGCTACAACGCCTGTTGGCGCGACGTCCTGCCCTATCTCGAGGGCCGGGCCCCGGGCTTCGAGATCGAGACCCACATGAACATCCGGGCCCTCAGCGCCGACCTGAAGGTGCTCGAGGTGCCCAGCTTCGAGGCCGAGCGCGTGCACGGCGCCAGCAACCTGCGGACGATCCGCGACGGCTTCCGCGTGCTGCGCACCATCGTCGTCGAGCGCAACCGGGTCGCCCGGGCGTCCCTCCCCAGCGCTGAGGACCCCCGCCCCGCGGTGGCCCTCACCACCGAGGGCACGCCCCACGCCTGGCGCCATCCCCACCAGCGGCACCGCGCCGTCGACACCCTCACCGTCTCCGCCGTCGTCTGCACCCACGACATGGCCCGTTGGGACGACCTGTGCCGCTCCGTCGACAGCCTGCGGGCCCAGACGGTGCTGCCGACCGAGGTGCTCGTCGTCGTCGACCACAACGCCGACCTGCTCGCCCGGGCCCGGTCCGAGCTCGGCCACGTCACCATCCTCCCCAACACCGGCCCCAAGGGCCTCTCGGGGGCCCGCAACACCGCTCTGGCCGCGGCGGCCGGTGACGTCATCGCCTACATCGACGACGACGCCCACGCCGACATCGACTGGGTCGAGCGCCTCCTCGACGCCTACCGCACCGAGCGGGTGCTCGCCGTGGGCGGGGCCGTGCTGCCCCGCTGGGAGAGCGCCCGACCCTCATGGATGGCCGAGGAGATGGACTGGGTGATCGGCTGCACCTACCGAGGGCTCCCCGAGGTGCGCTCGACGGTCCGCAACCTGATCGGGGCCAACATGTCGTTCCGGCGCCAGGTGCTGGTCGACCTGGGGGGCTTCGACGCCGGCCTGGGCCGCCAGGGCCACGACGGCGCCGGCTGCGAGGAGACCGAGGTGTGCATCCGGGCCCTCCAGCAGAACGAGCGCGGTCAGGTGATCTTCGAGCCCGCGGCCCGGGTGTGGCATCGCGTCCCCGACGACCGGGCCTCGTGGTCCTACTTCGTGCGCCGCTGCCGGGCCGAGGGTCGGTCCAAGGCCGGCGTGGCCGCCCGCACCGGACAGGACAGCGCCCTCGCCTCGGAGCGGTCCTACGTGGCCCGCACCCTGCCCGCGGCCATGGCCCGCAACGTCGGGCGGACGTTGCGGCTCGACCCGGCCGGGGCCGGCGGCGCGGCGTCGATCGTGGCCGGCACCGCCCTCGTCACCTTCGAGTACGTGCGGGGCCGGATCGACCAGCGCCGGTCGTCGTGACCGGCGCCGTCCCACGGTCGGTCCGTCTGGTCGATGCCACCGGAGGGGTGCTCGACCTCGACCTCGACGCACCACTGCCCGCCGTGGCGCCGCCGGGCGGCGACCGTGAGGTGCGCTGCCTCCTTCGTCGGGGTGGGGTGCCCGTGGGGTGCCTCGACATCGACGTCCCCGCGGGGGGGCTGACGGCCGTCGCCCTGGTTTCGGCCATCGCCCCCGATCGCTGGGCCGCCCGGGCTGACGTCCCGGCTCCATCGGAGGGCGAGGCATCGGGCCTCACCGTCGTCATCGCCACCCACGACCGGCCCGAGCCCCTGGGCCGGGCCCTCGCCTCGGTGCTGGCCTCCGACGTGCCGCCCGCCCGCGTCGTGGTCGTCGACAACGCCCCGGGGGACGATGCCGCCGCCGACCTCGTGGCCGAGCGCTACGGCCACGACGACCGGGTCGTCTACGTCCGGGAGGCGACGGCCGGCCTGGCCTGTGCCCACAACGCCGCCCTCCCCTTCGTCGAGACGCCGTACGTGGCCTTCACCGACGACGACGTGATCGTCGACCCGGCCTGGACCCGGTGGGTGGAGGCCGGTTTCGCCGCCGCCGCCGACGTCGCCTGCGTCACCGGGCTGATCTTCCCCGCCGAGCTGCGCACTTCCGAGCAGTGGTGGATCGAGCGGGGCGCCGGCTTCGCCAAGGGCTATGAGCGGCGCATCGTCGATCCGGCCGTGGAGGCCCGGCGCGACCCGCTCTTCCCCTTCGCCGCCGGCTCGTTCGGGTCCGGGGCGAACATGGCCTTCGCCACCGACGTCCTCCGGGCCCTGGGCGGCTTCGATCCCGCCCTCGGGGCTGGGAGCGGGTCGCTGGGTGGCGACGACCTGGCCGCCATCCACGCCGTCCTGGCCGGCGGTCACCGCCTGGTCTACGAGCCGGCTGCGGTCGTGTTCCACCACCACCACCGGGGCTACGACGCCCTGCGCCGCCAGATGTACGGCTACGGCGCCGGCCTCACCGCCTACCTCAC
>CAZXRA010000076.1:0-22039 GCA_964643485.1 uncultured Iamiaceae bacterium
GGATGCTGCCTCGTAGCGTGGGTCACGAGCTCCTCCTTGTGGAGTTTGGGAGTTGTGGAAGACCCACAGACTCCCAAGGAGGGCTCACCTACCTCGCGGACCTACACCACTACGGCAGGGACAACGTCTCCGGTCGTCACACCTAGCGCTTCTTCAGCGACACGGACGCACATGTTGTTGACCGCCCGCCACGAGGTCCCGTAGCGGTCTGCTGCGGCCTGCTTGTTGCCGACGATGGCGTCATGGACGACCAGGTCCTCGAAGGCCCTCGTGAAGCTTGAGGCGTGTCGCGCCCACGGCACCGCCGCCACCGTCGGACCACAGCCCCGGCACTCGACCCGGCGGGCCACCGCCACCACCTCGACGGTCGCGCACCCAGCATCGAGGTGCCGCCAGGACCGGGCACCGTCACCGTTGTCGAGCCAGCCCGCCAGCTCGCCGCAGCGGCCGCACCGGCCCCGACGACGGCGCTTCGGGCGCACCTCCACCACGACCTTCCGGCGAGGACTCTCGACCACCTCGACGGCCAAGATCACGACCTCGCGACCGAACCCACAGATCGCCTTGAGTACCTTGCTGACGCGCACGCCGCCCCTTCCTCGCTGCCATGTTCAGACAGCAAGGGAACGTAGGGAGAGGGCGGCGTGCGCACGCGGACCCAACCCCCGGCGGCGTCAGTTGAGCCCTTTTTCCGGGTGCGGACATCAGACTGGAAGAGAACCCGAGTCCCGACGGCAACCCGGGCGAGCCAGGCGCTCGGTTCAGATGAGTTGCTTCGGCGGCTGATCGAGGTACAAGACCGTGGCTCCAAGATGAACGATTGCTGTATCGGTGTCGGTACAGCAATCGTTTACCGAGTCGACATGTTGAGCGTCTTGTTTTGGGATGGGACTTATGAGACCCCTCATTCGACACGGCTCCGCGCAGCCGTCGCGAGGCAATTGAGGTGGAATCCTGGTCGGCGACCCTGAATGGGCGCCTAACGACAACCAGGAGATGATCTTCGTGCGTCCGATTCTGCGAACACTATTGGCCTTTGGTATATCGGCATCCGTCCTGATGGCGGGGTCCTCACCAGCGTCAGCGGCAACGTATCCGGTGGCGGCTGATCTGGAGTTCGGTCGTCGCGACATCCAGACCGTGTTCTTCGGGACGATCAACGTCGACACTCCGGACTCCGGTGTTGGAGAATGCGAGGGCAGCCGGACGTTGACGGGCGAGTTCGACGACGTCACGAACGAGGTTCGAGACCTCACGATCACCATCAAGGACCCCGTGACACTGCCGGTCTTCGGTGGCACCTATCAGTTGGAGGCGACCGGCTCGAACAGAACGGACGGTACGTGGAACCCGTCGACGGGTGAGTTCTCCGGTGCGAGAGAGGAGTTCACCTTCCAGATCCAGGCCTTCAACGAAACGGGTTGTGTGAAAGGCGACGTCCTTTGTGAAGGCAACTTGGACATTGAGTTCTCCGGCACGACGCTCTTCGGTACGGAGGGGCCGACCCCAGGAACGACAGGCCCAGTCTGGCTCCAAGCTACGACGGAGAGAAGAATTGCGGTCGACGAGGGTTGCGAATCTCCCTGGTCCTTCCTGCTTCCCGATGCCGATCTCAGACTGGAAGCGAACCCGAACCCCGGTGGCAACCCGGGTGCGCCGGGCGCCGAGTACAGATGATCGACCTGGCGGGAAGGAGGCTCAGCTTCTGAGACAGATGCGCGAGGCGCCCTCCATTCCGGGGGCGCCTCGCGCATCGGATGCAATCCAACTCTGCCCATGATCCGCGTCACCGAGCTGATCATGGGAGGGAACCATGCAGGGTGAGCATCGGGAACAGCGTCGATCACGTCGGCGACGGGTGGCCACGGTGGTGGTGCTCGTCGTCGTCGCTTGCGGGCTGGTGCCATCGCCGCCGGCGGCGGCGGCTCCGGCCCCGCTGGTGACGGAAGACGCCATCGGCATCCGGGTGGACGAGACGGCCTTCGGTCCCGAGCTCGTCAACGACGTCGAAGCGTCCCTGGAACCGACCGTCCTCGACCTGCTCACCACCCTGGCCGAGGAGCACGCCCCCTCCCCCTACCACGACGTCACCGTCGAAGCCGGCGTCGACCTGGCCGTCGACTTCCACGGGGCCCGGGCCGGGGCACCGGACGGAGGCATCGCCCTCGACCTGGACATCGAGGACATCGGCGTCACCTACGTGGTCGACCCGCCCTGGCCCTTCCGCCGCTGCCAGATCGAGATCCGCCCCGACGACGGGCAGATCGCCGTCGACACCGACCTCGACCTGGCTCGCATGCCCGCCTCACCCCTCGCGCTCACCTCGGTCGACGCCACGTGGGACGAGCGGCCGTCGGTGAGGACGACCGGCCCCTGCTTCCTGTATCTCCTGGACGACTTCCTTCGAGGTTGGCGTCAGCATCTGACCGGGTCGGGCCCCACCCCCATCGGCGACACGATCGAGGAGCGCGCCACCGAGGCCATCTCCGGTGCGATCGCCGCCACGTGGGAGGAGCAGGTGGCCCCCATCCTCGAGCCTCTCTCGCAACTTCCCATGTTCTCCTGGGGCCGTCTGTACGCCGACGACCACGGGATCATCGTCACCCTCGACGCCGACGGGACGGGGGGTCTGGTCCTACCCGGGCTTCCCATCTCCCTCCCGGTGATCGGAGCGCAGGACACCGGCTCCGTCACGGACCCTCACGAGCTCCTGGCCCGTCGGCCCACGGGAGAGGGCGACATGGTGGTGACGATCCACCCGAACATCGCCAACCAGTTCCTGTTCGGCTTCAACCTGGTCATCGGCGGCGCCTTGGGAAGCCCGGCCGTCCTGCCCCTCCTCATCCCGTCGCTGGAGGATCTGCTCCTGCCTCCGGAGCTTCACGAGGCCTATCCCGACGATCGGTGGTTCGTCCGGCTGCGGGCCCTCAACCCCATCCAGCTCCAGGCCCGACCTGGCCTGCAACCCGTTGGCTCCCTGCCCCTCCTCACTGCGGAGTTCCGCAACTCCGGACCCGGGTTGGGGATCGTCTCGACCTACACCGGCTCCGTCGCCGGCCTGGAGATGGACACCGCCGTCCGTGACTTCGTGGGCAACTGGGGCCCAGTCCTCGAGGCCGGTCCGGCCGAGTTCACCGCCACGCGCACCTTCGCCAACGCCGACGCCTCGTTGCGGCCGGCGGCCGACGACATGGAGGTCTACCCCTTCGTGCAGCGGGCCCTGGACGACTTCATCGGCTCGGTCTTCGAGAGGATCCTCCGGTTCGGCCCGCTGCGGTTCGGCGCCGTCTCCTTCGAACTGTGCGACATCTGTGCCAAGCACCCCGACGACGATCGCTACACGGAGACGTTCGTCGTCCCCTAGACGATCGGGCTTGCGCCGATCGGGAGGTCACCCATGAAGCGATCCATCAAGGCGTTGAGCACGGTCGCCGCCGCCGTTCTGCTCTGGTCCGGCGTCGGCCCGGTCACCCCGGCGGGGGCCACGGTCCACTCCTTCGACGCCGCCATGACCCGGGGGCGGTTCATCGTGCACACGCCTCTCCTGGGCAGCTACGCCTTCGACACGCCGGGCGGTGATCCCGCCCCTTGTCCATCGACGGCGTCGGTCTCCGGCGAGATCGACGACGCGGTCGACGAGGCGCACGGGGAGACCGTGGTCGACACGGCCTTCGAGATGCCCATCCTCGGTGGTTACTACGTCCTCCACACCGAGTCCAACGAGGTGGTCGCCGGCACGTGGCACCCGAGTGCCGAGGTCTTCACGGGGATGCTGCTCGACTTCGAGTTCACGGTGCACGGCCTGACCGTTCCCGGGTGCACGCTGGGCGACCTCGAGTGCTCGGGAGACATGCAACTGGAGGTCAGCGGTGGGTTGGTCGACAACGACCCCCTCGCCGCCCCGCCGCCGTTCTCCTTGGGTGACGAGATCTTCCTCGACGCCAACCCGACCCGGGCCATCGCCACCGATGCCTGCTCCGGCATCTGGGACGTCGTGCTCCCCGACGCCATGGTGGAGATCACCGACAACCCTTTCTACGGCGACCCTGGCGCCCTCTTCGAAGTCACCTGACGACCTTCATTGGGCGATGCCCGGACCGACGACGCGCAGGGCATAGCCAAGGTCTGCCTGCTGCCACTGGGAGTCATCGGAACACGATGTGTGGTCAGCTGGCGGAGCCTTTCGCGCATCACCGGCAATCATCAGGTCTTCTACTTGCTAGATCCGCTTAATGCGAGCGGGCTCTAGCTGAGAGGGAGAAGCCATGAGTTCGAAGACGACTCGTATGTTGCTGGTTGTAGGGCTGGCACTCACCACATTGCTGAGCCTTTCTCCGCCGGCCTCGGCCACGAATGAATACAGACTCGAATCTTCAATGCATTTCGGTCGTATTGACATACAGACCAATCTCTTCGGAACGTTCAATCTCGACGTCCCAGTGCCAGGTATCGAATGCCCCGGTGCCAACACGGTCAAGATGGAGTTCGACGACAGAGACAATTCAGCCGAGCTTACGGAGCTTGGATTCAAGATCATGCGGATTGAATTCCCGATGTTTGGATCCTATCAGCTCGATATGACTGACATACCGAACTCAAGAACCAGAGGAACATGGAACACAGAGTCAGGCGTATGGGGTGGCATTAGAGAAGACATCTTCTTCGAGATGCACGAATGGAATGAGGAGACCTGCGAGAAAGGCACTCCCGTCTGTAGAGGCTCGCTAGACATGGAGTTCTCGGGTACGACCAGATTCGGTGCTGAGGGGCCCATCCCCGGCCCCGTGAGCCCGGTGTGGATCAGTGGCGTGACAGAGAGAAGAATCGAGGTTGAAGAGTGTGGCGGTATCTGGAGCTTCATCCTTCCCGACGCTGATATCAGACTGAACGCGAATCCAGATGAGCCATTCCATGGATCGGATCCGGGTGCCGAGTTCAGATGATCTGTCGAGTACTAATTTCTAGATGACTGAGATCATTTCAAGCGAACACGCAACATGCGTGACAAAAAGAGAGGATCGAATCATGAAAGTGAAGCTGGCTTCCCCCCTATTTATATTAGGACTGTTGTTCGCTCCTCTCTACTGGCGCCGGGTCGGTCTGTCTCGGCGTTGAATGACCACAGAACCTCTGGAACCATGGAGTTCGCTCGTGTTGACCTACAGACAAGCATGTTCGGGACCTTTAATTACGACTTCCCTGGAGCGGGAACGGAAGAATGCCCCGCGTCTGGCGAGATAGACGCGGAGTTCAGCGACAGAGACAACTCGGTTGAGATCGAGAGACTTCAAATCAAGTTGCCTTCTTTCATACCGATCTTCGGCTTCCACCAACTGGAGGTGGATGATGCCCCGGCGACGAGAACGAGAGGCACATGGAACCCCGTCACCGGCGTCTGGAGTGGCGCCAGAGAGGATCTCAGATTCGAGATCCGAGAGGTTGATGAGGAGACCTGTATCAAGGGCGAGCTCGTGTGCGAGGGTGAGTTGGGAATGGAGTTCTCTGGGACGACCCTCTTCGGGATGGAGGGTCCCATACCGGGAGCGACAGGTCCGGTATGGGTCGATGCCGTGACGGACGTGAGAATGGTGACGACCGTCTGCGGAGGTGCTTGGGAGTTCCTCTTACCCGACGCCGACCTCAGAATCGACGCGAACCCAACCGATCCGGTCCACGGGTCGGATCCGGGTGCCGAGTTCAGATGACCACGCTCGGCGGCTGATCTGAACGGCGCCTCACCGCGCCCGTGGAAGAGCAAGCTCGTGCCGGCCCCTCGGGGCCGGCACGAGCCGTTCCGGGGCGAGCCTTCTCGCCTTCATGGGCCGGTGTCCCCGCTTCGGGTCACATCACCCCTATGGGTGAAGATCGAGGCGATCGAACGCGCAGGCATCGCAATGGCGCTGTGGTCTACTGCCCCTGTCGGCGCGGCGGGGGTAGCCGTGGCGTGGTTGTCGCAGCAAGGAGCATGTGAAGTGCTTGCCCGCCCTCACCTCAAAGGTGCTACCGCGCCGACATCGACGTTCGTCCCCGTGCCGCCGATGCCGCAGGGGGCACCCCGCACCACGTTCCGCATCTCCGCCGGCGTCCTCACCGTCGACCCGCTCATCGGCGCCCCCTTCGCCCTGGCCTTCAGCCCCCACCCCCGGAGCGGGGTCTCCCACTTCCCGGCCGGCGACGGGGTCGATCCCACCCTCGCCCTCCGCTTCACCACCGACGCCCCGCCCGAGCACGACACCGTGGTCGAGGCCGTCCACCTCACCACCTACGACGTCGACTTCTTCCACGTGGCCTACGAGGTGGAGGTGGGTCTCAGCGGACGGGACGAGCCCCTCCCCGACCACAGCGGCACCCTCACCGAGACCGGCACCCCCGGCCTCTACGTCGTCGAGCAGGACATCGCCCTCCAGATCGTGGTGTCCACCGTCGAGCGCCGCACGCTGGGCGCCGAGGTCCACTGCTCGCACCTCGGCCTGGCCGCCGTCTTCGATCTGGCCCTGTCCCTCACCGGCTCCTACCGCGGCACGGTCGCTCCGGCCGCCGGGCGGGCCGTCGTCGACGGACGGGGGACGCTGCAGGCCCGGAAGCAGCCCGAGAGCGAGCTCCTGCTCCGCCGGCTCTTCCACGACCGCCCCGTCACCGTCTCCGGGCTCACCCTGGAGGCGGCGGAACGGTGAGGGGCCTGGCCTCAGAGAACGGGATGAACCTGTCCCACCCCTTTGGCGGTGCCGGTGCTTGCCCCACCCCAACGCGCCGGCACCGCCATCCCCCTGGTCACCGCGTCCCGGGCCTCCGGGATGTGTCGCACGCCGCCACCTTGGCAAGAAAGGAGTGACCGCGCAGGTTTGGCAAGGTACACTCACCCGGTCAGGCCATGCGGTCGATTCCCAAGGGGGGTGAGCTGGCAGTTCGCCGGTCGCGGGGCTGACTGACTCTCAGCAGGTCATCGACATCGGGGGACGCGTTTCCGCCTTCGTGCTGACTTGCGACGTACGGACGGCTGACGCAGGGAGCCTTCTCCATGAACGGTGGACAGGACGGTGATACCCGAGCCCCCCATGCTCCGACCCCGGCCCGGCCGCGCCTGATCACCCGGGTGCAGCGCACCGCGTTCGTCGCCCTCCTCGCCGTCGTCGCCGTGGCCACCTTGATCAGCCTGGGCATCGCCCAGGTGGTCGCCCCCGACGGCCTCACTGCCGGGGTGGCCGTGGCCCACGGCGTCGCCTTCGTGGTGATGGCCCTGGGGGCCCTGGTCGTCGCCCGCAGCAGCACCAAGCTCATCGACTCGGTCTTCCAACAGGAGGACAAGCTGATGCTCTCGGTCGCCCACGAGGTGCGCAGCCCCCTCACCCGCATGCTCCTCGTCCTCGACCAGGCCGACAGTGGCGACATCGACCCTGACGCGGCCATGAAGCAGGCCATGAACCAGGGCGAGGCGCTGGCCGAGCTCATCGACGACCTGCTGGAGATGGCCCGGGTGATGTCGGGCGCCCTCCCCATGCCGGTCGATGAGGTCCGTCTCGACGAGATCTCCGCCCGGGCCGTCAACACCGGGGCCTTCGGTGCCGCCACCGTCGTGCTCGACGCCGAGCCCCACCTCGTGGTGGGCAGCCCCCGGCTCATGCGCCGGGCCGTTACCAACCTGGTGCGCAACGCGTCCCAGCACGCCTACGGCTCGGGCCCCGGCACCATCCGCGTCCATGTGCGCGATGGGGGGATCACCGTCGAGGACGACGGGCCCGGAGTCCCCGAAGAGAAGTTGGAGTCTCTGCGCTACGAGACTCCGCTGAAGCACCGGACCTCGGGCCTCGGCCTGGGGCTCACCGGGTGGGTGGCCGAACTGCACGGCGGACGTCTCGTGCTGGCCAACCGCCCTGATGGCGCGGGTTTCCACACCCGCATCGAACTGCCGACCCACCCGGTCGGCAGCACATTGGCAGGAGGAGATGGCCCATGAGGCTGTTGCTGTTGGAGGACGATCCCGATCTGCGGGCGCCGTACGCGCGCCGGCTGCGGTCCGAGGGCCATGCCGTCGACGAGGCCGGCACCCTCGACGAGGCCCGCACGGCGATGATGGACATCGAGTACGACTGCCTCGTCTTCGATCGGCTCGTCCCCGACGGCGACTCCCTCGAGCTCCTGGCCGAGATGTGGGAGGCGGGCCAGCGCCCGCCGGTGCTGCTCCTCTCCGCCCTGGGCGACGGCGACGAGCGGGTGCGCGGCCTCCAGGCCGGCGCTGCCGACTACGTCCCCAAGCCCGTCCGCCTCGACGAGCTGGCCCTCAGGGTGTCCAACCTCGCCGTCCGGGCCACCGGTGGCACCGCCGCCCCCATCCGGCTGGGGCGGGTCACCATCGACCGCTCCCGCCACCACGTGGAGATCGAAGGACGCCCCGTCCACCTCACCCGCCAGCAGTACTCGGTGCTCGACTACATGGTGGTCAACCGCCACCGCCTGGTCACCACCGAGGAGCTCCTCGACCACTGCTGGGACAGCAACCGGCACCTCTTCGCCAACCCTCTGCACTCGCAGATCACCCGTCTTCGCTCGGCGTTCCGCGGCCACATCGTGTTCGCGTCGGTGCGGGGCCAGGGCTACGAGATGCGGGTGATCAGCAAGGACGACGACAACGACGCCGACGTGGCCTCCAGCGAGGCCTCGTAGCCTGGTGGCCGCGTTGTCGCCCACCACATCCCCGGGGCCCGGCCCCACCCTCGACCTCTCCCGATAGGGGGGTTCACCATGGCAACGTCACGACCCTCGACCGCCGAGCACATCGGTCCGGCACCGGCCCGGCATCGGTTGCTGGCCCAGGTCCGGCGCTCGGCCCTGGCCGTCTTGATCGGCCTACTGGGTCTGGCCGCCCTCGTCTCCTGGGGGCTGGCCAGCATCGTGGCCGCCCGCGTCCTCGACGGCTCCGGTGCCGCCGGCGGCACCACCGGCGAGCTCATCGGCACCCTCGCCCTGGCCCAGGTGGCGGTGTTCGGCGCCCTCGGCCTCGTGGCCTACGTCGTGGCCCGGCGCAGCACCCGCGTGGTGGAGGAGGTCTTCAGCCAGGAGGACCGGCTCATGCTGGCCGTGGCCCACGAGGTGCGCACCCCGCTGTCCCGGCTCCTGGTCGCCCTGGACGAAGGCGTGGACGGCACCATCTCGGCCGAGCTGGCCGTCAAGGAGGCCGCCGTCGATGGCGCCACCCTCGCCGAGCTCATCGACGACCTGATCGAGACGGCCCGGGTGATGTCGGGCGCCCAGACCCGCCCATCCGACCTGGTGCGGGTGGACGAGGTGGTCGCCGGCGTGGCCCGCAGCCACGCCCGGGGCGACGTCCACATCGTCATCGACACCGTGCCGGCCACCATGACGGGCAGCGCTCGCCTGCTCCGGCTGGCCGTCAGCAACCTGGTGCGCAACTCCGTCCGCCACGCCTACAAGGGCCAGGGCGGCCTCATCCACATCACCGTCCACGCCGAGGGCGTCACCGTCACCGACGAGGGCGGCGGCATCCCCAAGGACCGCCTGGAGGAGCTGCGGCGCGACATCCCCCAGGGCCTGCGCCGGGCCAAGTCGGGCCTCGGGCTGGCCCTGGCCGGCTGGGCCTCCGACATCCATGGCGGGCACCTCGACCTCGCCAACCGGCCCGAGGGGGGCCTGGCCGCCCACCTCGTGCTCCCCGTCGAGGTCACGACCACGGAGCCGGCGCCCGCTGCTGCCCCGGCCGCCACGGCCTGAGCCCGATCGCCCCTGGTCAGGGGCATGACCGGTTGCACGTGAGAAAAATGTTTGGACGGCAAGAAGAATCTTCGTCCAGCAAACGGCCGGCAAGGTGACGTCTGCTTGAGTGCGTGGGCACCGCTCCTCGAGGCGGGGTGGTCATCTCCTCGAAAGGACGTCCCGTGCTCCCGTGCCCAACCGGTCGATCGCGCTCACGGCCAACATCTCGCGGCGAGACCTCGTGGTGGGTGCTCGCCGATTCTCGATCCCTCCTGGCGCGCCGAGTGGCGCGTCGACCCCACGAGCACCTGCGCCTCGTCGGGGGAGTCCCTGCTCACCGCTCCCGGCGCTGCGGCCCGCCGTCGGTGAGCTGACGATCGGAGGTCGGGGACCGGCTCGCGGCGTGCGGTCGTCTGCTACCAGGGGGGTCGGACGACCGAAGAGGTAGCCCTGGGCGTACCGGATCCGGTGCGTCCGTAGCCGCTCGAGCTGGTCCTCGGTCTCCACTCCTTCGGCGACCACGTCGACGCACACCTGCTGAGCCAGGTCGGCGATGGTGCCGATCACCGCTTCGGCCCGCGCTGCTCGGGGGGTCGAGAGCTGGGCCACGAACGAGCGGTCGATCTTCAGCAGGGGAGCGCGCAGCAGCTGGATCTGCAGGAGGGACGACGCCCCCACCCCGAAGTCGTCGATGGCCAAGCCGACACCCAGGGCCTCGAGCGACTTGAGCACGGCCAGCATCGGAGCATCGGCCAGGATCTGCTCGTTGACCTCGATGCAGAGCCGCCCCGGGTCGACGTCGGCCAGGGCCAGGGCCCGCCGCACCCGGCGCAGCAGGCCGGGGTCGTACAGCTCCCGGGTCGAGAGGTTCACCGCCACCCACGGCAGGGCGCCCCGCCGCAGGGCGGCACAGGCCTGCTCCAACACGACGGTGCCCATGTCGACGATCAGGCCCGTCTCCTCCGCCGCCCCCAGGAACTCCCGGGGCTCGAGCACGCCGGCGTAGGGATGGCGCCAGCGCACCAGGGCCTCGGCCCCCACCGGGCGGCCGGTGGACAGCTCCACCACCGGTTGGGACCACACCTCGATCTCGCCGTGCCGGGTCAATGCCCGCCGGAGATCCTGCTCCCGCCGGACGCGGTGCTCGGCCACATTTCGCTGCGCCGTGTCCCGCACCTCGATCCGGTTGCGGCCTCTCTGCTTGGCCCGGCTCAGGGCCAGGCCCGCTCCGGCCACCAGGTGCTCGGCGTTCTCCCCGGGGCCGGAGAGGGCCAGCCCGGCCGACAGGGTCACCACCGTCTCGGTGCCGTCGGGCAGGGTGATCGGCGCGGCTGCGGCCGCCACGGCGATCTCGGCCACCCCGCGGGCATCCACCACGCCCCGGGCCCCCGGGAGCACGGCGACGAAGCCGTCGCCCTCGTGGCGGGCGGTGAAGCGCCCCTCGCCCGTTCCCGCCGCCGGACCCGTGGCGACCACACCCTCGAGCCGGCGGGCCAACTCGGCGACGGCGAGATCGCCCGCCGTGTAGCCGAAGGTGTCGTTGAGGAGGGTGAGCCGGTCGATGTCGAACAGGATCACGGCGACGGGTTCGTCGTCGGTGAGGCGGTCCCCCAACCACGCCATGCCGGTGGCCCGGTTCGGGAGCTCCGTCAGCTCGTCGTACCGGGTGCGGTGGGCCAGGGCCGTGTGGACGGCTTCCACCGCGGCCGACCTCTCGCCTTCGCTCCTGGCGGCGACGATGGCCCGGACGAGGAGGAGGACGGTGAGCCCCCCCGCCAGGGTGGTGGCACTCGCGCCGGAGACGACGACGGCGAGGCATCCCGCCACGAGCACGGTGGCGACGTCGATGGCGCGTCCCATCCGGAGCCGGACACCGCCGTCACGGGTTGCGGTGGCGATCGGCCTCGGGGCTTCCATGCGCTCGTCTCGTCTCCACGGTCAGGGGCTGGCGCCAGGTTCGACGCCGAGACCGCGGAACCCTGGCGGGGGCCAGGGAAATGAGCCGATCGACCTACCTGGGCCCGCCGTTCCCGCCGTTCCCGCCGTTGGACCCCTCGCCGTTGAGCTCACCGTTGGGTCGATACAGGTGAGGCGGCAGGTAGGGGCCGTTGTCGATGTCGGGATGGCGCCCCGACGGGTCGACCCCCAGCTCGCCGAGGGACACGCCGAGGCCTTCGGCGTCCCAGAGCAGGTCGAGGGGATGGCGGCCCAGGTCTTCGCAGAGCCGCTCGACGGTGCGCAACGTGAGGTTGCGCTCGCCTCGCTCGACCCCGCCGACGTAGGTGCGGTGCCAGTGGAGGCGGCCGGCGAGGCCCTCTTGCGAGAGGCCCATCCGCTTCCGGATGGCCCGCAGGTTCCGCCCGACGATCTTCTGGAGGTCGCCTTCGAAGGTGTGGGTTGGAGAAGAGATGCTATCCATAGGTCGACAGACTGATACGTAGAGGGATGGGGTGCCTACTCGGTCTTCCTGTGCCAAGGAGAGCACAGGCGGCGTTGCATCCCGTGCGCGATTTTCCTTGACGTGCAAGGGTTCACTCGATGCTCACCCGGAAGCGGGCGACATCACCACCCGCCGTCGCCTCGACCACCCAGCACCCCTCACCCGGAAAGGTGAAGCGAGTCGGCACCGGTCCCGGGAGCCCGTCGGCAGTGGGGGAGGACGACGCCGAGCCCTGCTCCTCTCCGCCCCCCTCCCGGCGCACGGTGATGGTCGGGAGGGGACCGTCGCGGTCCACCCACAGCGGGATCTTGGCCGTGGGCCCGTCTCCCTCGTCCCGCACGACCTCCGACCACGTCGCGCTCAGAGGGGCGATGAACCAGACAACACCCTCACCCGTCACCGCCGTGATGCCCTGGGCATCCAGGCGGGTCCGCAGAGCCGGGGGGACGGCACCGCTGGGGACGACCTCGTCGTCACACGTCTCTGCCGGAGACCGCGCCGGGGGTGGCGAGGACGGAGGCGATCCGTCGTCGCCGCATCCGTTCATGGCGAGAACCATCGCCAGCACCGCGAGGGGAACGGGGACGAGACGTCGGCGTCGCACCGCGTCGCCCACGGCTCAGCGGGCCTGCGCCGTCCGGCGTGCGGCCGGCTGGGCCACGGCCATGTAGCCGGCGTTCTGCCGGCCCAGGCGGATCAGCGGCACGGCCACCCCCACGGACACGCCGACCACCACGACGACCAGAGCGAACAGGCCGTCGGCACCGGTCAGCGGAGAGCCCAGGGCCCACGGCAGGGCGGCGGCGGCGATCCACACCGGCAGGACGGCGACCTGGCGCAGCCCCAGGCGTCGGCCGTGGCGACCGCCGAAGCAGGCGCAGGCCACAGCGTCACCCCGCAGGTGGACGGACAAGCCGACCGCCGCGAACCCCACCCCGAGAGCGGCCACGGCGAGCGTCGTGAGCGGCGAGGTGGGAGCGACGGCGACGGCCACGGCGACGGCCAGCTCGACGAGGGGCAGCGCCACCCGCAGGATCGGCACCGCCGGGAGCCGCAGGGCGGTGAGGGTGGCGACGATCTCCCGCGGCACCGCCACCTTGGCCGCACCGGCGACCACGAGGGTGGCGGCCACGGCACACTGCACGGCCGCACCGACGAGCTCCATCACCGCACCCTCCGAGGCGATCGCACCGATCCCCTCCCCCTACCAGAGGCGCCGTTGCCGCCCGTGCGCGAGGCCGGCCCGCCGTCAGCGCCAGGAGTTGTCCCGCAGGCGGGCCAGACGCTCCTCGGTGGGCGGGTGGGTGCGGAACAGGCTGGCGAACTGCACGCGCCGGCCGCTGAGGGGGTTGATGATGAAGGCCTGGGCGTGCGCCTGGTCGATGTCCATGGGCACGCGGTGGGCGTAGGCGTCGATCTTCTGCAGGGCCCGGGCCAGTGGCTCGCCGTCCCCGATCAGGCGGGCGCCGGTGCGGTCGGCTTCGAACTCCCGGCTGCGGGACAGAGCCATCTGGAGGAGGCCGGCGGCCACGGGCGCCAGCACCGCCATGGCGAGCAGGCCGAAGATGTTGCCACCGTCGCGGTCACGATCGCCGCCCCCGCCGCCGAACATGGCCCCCCACATGGCCATCCGGGCCACGAAGGTGATGCCCATGGCCACGGCCGCGGCCACCGACGAGATCAGGATGTCGCGGTTGCCGACGTGGCTGATCTCATGGGCCAGCACGCCCCGCAGCTCGTCCTCGTCGAGCACCTGGAGGATGCCCTCGGTGACGGCCACGGCGGCATGGCGCGGGCTGCGGCCGGTGGCGAAGGCGTTGGGTTGCATCTCGGGGCTGACATACAGCCGGGGCATGGGCATCTCGGCCCGCATCGCCAGGTCGCGCACGATGGCGTGATAGCCGGGCATCTCGGCCTCGGTGACCTCACGGGCCCCGGCGGCCCGGATGGCGATCTTGTCGCTGAACCAGTACGACCCGCCCACGAACAGCAGGCCGATGGCCAGGCCGATGACGGCGCCCCCCCGCCCGAAGAAAGACCCGATGAGGATCATGAGCCCGCCGAGGCCGGCGAGCAGGACCGTGGTCTTGAGGGTGTTGCGCATGGCTCCTGTGCCTCCGGGGCGCCCGCGGTGGGCGCCACCCGGCGTCGAGGGTACCGGCGCCACCGAAAGGCCGGTTCAGTGGACGGTTGCCGTCCCGCGTCGCTGGTGGGACGACCCGTCAGTCCTCGGTGGGGGTGGCGGTGGCGCGGGTGCGGATCTCCTCGACGACGCCGGGGTCGGCCAGGGTGGTGGTGTCGCCCAGCTCCCGGCCCTCGGCCACGTCCCGCAGCAGGCGGCGCATGATCTTGCCCGAGCGGGTCTTGGGCAGGTCGTCGGTGAAGATCACCGCCTTGGGCCGGCTGATCTTGCCGATCTTGGTGGCCACGTGCTCTCGGAGCTCGGCCCCCACGTCCTCCGAGGCCTCGACCCCGCCCTTCAGGGTGACGAAGGCGATGATGGCCTGGCCCGTGGTGTCGTCCTTGGCCCCCACCACCGCCGCCTCGGCCACCTTCGCGTTGTCGACGAGGGCCGACTCCACCTCCGTGGTGGAGATGCGGTGGCCGGAGACGTTCATGACGTCGTCGACCCGGCCCAGCACCCACAGGTAGCCGTCGTCGTCGAGCTTGGCCCCGTCACCGGCGAAGTAGCGGCCGGCGAAGCGGGTCCAGTAGGTGTCGCGGTAGCGGTCGGGATCGCCGTAGATGCCCCGCAGCATGGAGGGCCAGGGCCGGGTGAGGGTGAGGTAGCCGCCGCCCCGGGCCACGGGCTGGCCCTTGTCGTCGACCAGCTCGGCCTCGATGCCGGGCAGGGGAAAGGTGGCCGACCCGGGCTTCGTCGTGGTCGCCCCCGGGAGGGGCGAGATCATGATCGCCCCCGTCTCGGTCTGCCACCAGGTGTCGACGATGGGGCAGCGCTCGCCCCCGATGTGGCGGTGGTACCAGACCCACGCCTCGGGGTTGATGGGCTCACCCACCGACCCGAGGAGCCGGAGGGAGGAGAGGTCGTGCTTGGCCGGTTCCTCGATGCCCCACTTCATGAAGGTCCGGATCGCCGTGGGCGCCGTGTAGAGGATGGTGACGCCGTAGCGCTCCACGATGTCCCAGAACCGGTCGCGCCCCGGCGTGTCGGGCGTGCCCTCGTACATCACCGACGTGGCCCCGTTGGCCAGGGGCCCGTAGACGATGTAGCTGTGCCCCGTCACCCAGCCCACGTCGGCCGTGCACCAGTACACGTCGGTCTCCGGGTGGAGGTCGAACACGTACTTGTGGGTGAAGGCCACCTGGGTGAGATAGCCCCCGGTGGTGTGCATGATCCCCTTGGGCTTTCCCGTGGTGCCCGAGGTGTACAGCAGGTAGAGGAGATCCTCGCTGTCCATGGCTTCGGCCGGGCACTCGGCCTCGGCCGCGGCCATGAGCTCGTGGTACCAGTGGTCGCGTCCCTCGACCATGGCCACGTCGGCCTCGCCGCCGGAGCTGGCGATGCGGTCGACCACCACCACCGCCTCCACGCTCGCTGTGGCGGCCAGGGCGACGTCGACCGTCGGCTTCAGCAGGCCGGGCTGGCCTCGCCGCCACCCGCCGTCGGCGGTGACGAGCACCTTGCACGCGGCATCGTTGATCCGGTCGGCCAGCGAATCGGCCGAGAAGCCGCCGAACACCACCGAGTGGGGGGCCCCGATGCGGGCGCAGGCCAACAGGGCCACCGGCAGCTCGGGGATCATCGGCATGTAGATGGCGACCCGGTCGCCCTTCTCCACCCCGAGCCCCTTGAGCACGTTGGCGAAGCGCTGCACCTCGGCCAGGAGCTCGGCGTAGGTGAGGGTGCGGGTGTCGCCGGGCTCGCCCTCCCAGTGGAAGGCGACCCGGTCGCCCCGGCCCGCCTCCACGTGGCGGTCGAGGCAGTTCTCGCTCACGTTGAGCTGCCCCCCGACGAACCACCGGGCGAAGGGCAGGTCCCACTCCAGCACCGTGTCCCACTCGCGGCGCCAGGTGAGGAGGTCGGCGGCCTGGCGGGCCCAGAAGCCCTGCCAATCGGTCGCCGCCTCGTCGTCCATCTCGGCCCCGGCCACGAGGGCGTCGGCCGTGAAGGCAGGGGGCGGGGGGAAGGTCCGGTCCTCGAGGAGGTAGTCCTCGATGGTGGCGCCGGCGGCGGGGCTCTCGTCGCTCATGGTGCTCCTCGGCTGGGTGCCGCCGGCCACCCTATCCAGGGCCGCGCACCCTGCTCCGGCGCGGGATCGGGACCTTCGCTCTACGCGCGCAGAATCAGCAAGTGAGGGTCGGGCAGACTGGACGGGCACGGCTACGGTTCCCGGCAGGATTCCACCGGCCGTGCAGATATCACTAGCCGCACACCACCAGGGGGGACATCTGGGATGGTGCCGATCGACGTCTACCGCCACGCCGCGACCCGAGCGCGCCTCAGCGCGATTCGACGGAAGCTCATCGAGAGATACGGGGAGTAACGCACAGCGCCGACCGCGTTTCGGGCGCTTTTTCGCGAGCGTTTTCCCAGGTCAAAGAGAAATCGCGAACCACCCTCCCGCATCGGGCAATACAGGGGTGAGGTCGTCGCGCGCGCCGACGGGCGCGGGCGCTGCCTCCCTGTCCACACCGATGCGCGTCCTCCCCGGCGTGTCCCTGGGCAGCCGAGCCCCCACGACGTTGACGAACCAGGACGACACCACCCATGGCTTCACCATCAGCGACCCACGTGTTCAATGCCGCATCTCCGTCCCAGCCCGATCCCATGACCACTCCCGCCCTGTCCTCCACCGAGGACGGTGCCCTGCGCATCCTCGTCCTGGAGGACGACGAGAAGCTGCGCCGCTCCTTCGCTCGCCGCCTGCGCAGCGAGGGCCACATCGTCGACGAGGCGATGACCCTGGCCGAGGCCCGGGCCGCCCTCGCCGAGCACCGCTACGGGTGCCTCGTCCTCGATCGCATCGTCCCTGACGGTGACGCCCTCGAGCTGGTCGCCGAGCGACGGGAGGGCCCCGGTCGGGTCCCCGTCCTGATGCTCTCGGCCCTGGGCACCGTCGACCAGCGGGTGAAGGGCCTCGCTGTCGGCACCGACGACTACATGCCCAAGCCGATCCAGCTCACCGAGCTGGCCCTACGGGTCCGCAACCTGGCGGCCAAGGCGGCGTCGTCCGATTGGGGCCCCGTCCAGCTCGGTGGCGTCACCGTCGACCGGGAGCGGGGCGAGGTCTCCATCGAGGGCGAGGTGGTGAAGCTCACGCCTCACCAGAGCGCCGTCCTCGACTACCTGGTCGCCAACCGGGGCCGCATGATCGCCACAGAGGAGCTCCTGGAGCACTGTTGGGACGGGGGACGATCGCTGTTCGCCAACCCGCTCCACTCCCAGGTCACCCGCCTCCGTCGGGTCTTCTCCGGGTGGCTGCGGATCGAATCGGTCAGGGGCGCGGGCTATCTGCTCAAGGTGGAGGACGCCGATGCACAGCCCCGGCATCGGGCGCGCCACCGGCCGTCCCCGGTCGGTTTCCAGGGCGTCAGCAACTGAGCGGACTCCAGAGTGCGAGTCTTGGTGGTTGACGAGGACATTCAGGCGCGCCATGCCTACGCCGTCCGCCTGCGCGCCGACGGTCATGCCGTCGACGGCATGGACAGCTTCGAGTCGGCCCGGGCCGCCCTCGTCGATGTCGACTACGACTGCGTCGTGGTGGGCCACCTGGCCTCCGCCGATGCCCAGCAGATGATCACGGAGGCCCGGCGTCAGCGCCGATCCCGGCCGGTGCTGGTCGTGTCCAACGAAGAAGATGCCGATCATCGGGTCGCCACCTTGGAGGCCGGGGCCGACGATCTCATGGCCCGGCCCGTGTCGCTGGAGGAGCTCGCCCTGCGGGTCAGGAAGCTCATCGTGCGGGGCTCGTCACAGCGCCCCAACGACGGGCACCAACAGTTGGGGAGGGTTTCCCTCCATCGGGGCCGGCGCGAGGTTCTGGTCGACGGCGAGCAGGTATCGCTGACACCCATCCAGTACGCCCTCTTCGAGCACCTCCTCGACAATCGGAAGAGGACGGTCAGCGCCGACGAGCTGCTCCAGCACTGCTGGGACCGCAACCACCCGTCACGCGCCAACCCGCTGCCGTCCCAGATCTCCCGGCTGCGCAAGGCCCTGCGGGGGGCCGTGGCCATCGACGCCGTGCGGGGCCTGGGCTACCGCATGCGCGTTCCCGATCCGCCCGCGACGGCGGCGGAGGGAGCTGGCTCCGACCGGCACCGGTAGGTTCCCCCCTCTCCGGGCGGGAATGCAGGGGTCGTCGCGCATGCATCGCAATGTCCATCTGTTGTGATGCGCAGCGACGCATGCCAGGAGTAGGTGAGCTCGAGGGGGAGTGTCGATGCGACAGGTGGCCTCGCCGGTCGTGGCGCGGGGCCGGCCACCAGCGATGGACGATGACGGCGACTTCTACCGCACCCACGTGCGCACCGTGCACCAGTACATCGGGTCACGGGTCGGCTTCCAGGTGGGCGAGGAGCTGACGGCCCAGACCTTCGTCGAGGCGTGGGCCCAGCGGTCCACCTTCGATCCCTCCATGGGGACGCCGGCGGCGTGGCTGCTCGGCATCGCCACCAACCTGCTCCGGCGCTACGTGCGGGACGAGAGCCGGCGAGACCGGGCTCACCGGGCCTTGGCCGCCCAGCGCCAGTTCGCCGGCCTGGCCGACTCGTTGCAGGAAGAGGTGCTCGACGCCATGATCGTCGCCGAGCGCACCGGGGCGGTGCGGCGGACGATCGGTCGCATCGACAGCGCCGATCGCGAGATCCTGACCATGGCCATCCAGCCCGGCATCACCTACCAGGACATGGCCGAGAGGCTGGGGATCCCGGTGGGGACGGTGCGGTCGCGGCTGAGCCGGGCCCGTCGTCACCTCACCGCCGCTGTCAACGCCGAGTGACCCCTCGGCGGGAACGTCCAAGCCCTTGGATACTCATAGGTCTGTCGACCCATGAGTATCTAAGGGTCATGATGGACGGCCATGGAAGGTGACCTGCAGAAGATCCTCGGGCGCAACCTGCGCGCCATTCGACGCCAGAGAGACCTGTCGCAGGAGGGCCTGGCCCGCGAGTTGAAGTGGCACCGCACCTACGTCGGCGGCGTGGAGCGGGGAGAACGCAACCTCACGCTCCGCAGCGTGGAACGCCTGGCCGAGCTGCTGGAGATCGACCCCCTGTCCCTCCTCGCCGAACGCGAGTGACGCCGGCCGCCGGGGCCGGCGACGAGGATCCCCCGCCGGGTGTCCACCGACCCCCCTCGGTGGACACCTTGGCGCGCCGGCTGGCCGAGCACGTCGACCTTCCCCACCCCCTGCTCGTCGACGTGGCCCGGGCGGCGTTGGCCGCCGACGACGTGGAGGGGGCTGGCGACCGAGCGACGGCCCGTCGTCGGGCCCTGCTCAGCCCCGTCGTCAATGCCACTGGCGTCCTCCTGCACACCAATCTGGGTCGAGCCCCCCTGGGCGCCACTGTGCCGGCGACGGCGTCCAACCTCGAGCTCGACCTGAGCACCGGTCGCCGGGGGTCGCGCCGGGCCCACGCCGGCACCCTCTTGGCCCGGGCCGCCGGGGCCGAGGCCGGCCTGGTGGTCAACAACGGGGCGGCCGCCGTCCTCCTCGTCCTGGCCGCCCTGGCCGAGGGTGGGGAGGTCGCCGTCTCCCGGGGCGACCTGGTGGAGATCGGGGGTGGCTTCCGCATCCCCGAGGTGATGGCCCGATCGGGAGCACGGCTGCGGGAGGTGGGCACCACCAACCGCACCCGCCTCGCTGACTACGCCACGCCGCCGTCGCCAGGCCTCCTTCTCAAGGTGCATCGATCCAACTACCGCATCACCGGTTTCGTGGAAGACACCTCGGTGGCCGAGCTCGCCACCCTGGGACCGCCCGTCGTCGTCGACCTGGGTTCCGGCTTGCTCGACGCCTCCTGCCCGTGGTTGCCGGGGGGGCCGCCGCCGTGGCTGGCCGACGAGCCGGCGGCCCGCCAGACCCTCGCCGCCGGCGCCTCCCTCGTCACCTTCTCGGGCGACAAGCTCCTGGGGGGGCCGCAGGCCGGGGTGATCATCGGGCGGGCCGACCTGGTCGAGCGGTGCGCCTCCCACCCCCTCTACCGCGCCCTACGGCCGGGTTCCCTGCTCCTCCACGCCCTCCAGGACGTGGCCCTGGCCTACCTCCACCGTCAGGCCGGCGACCTGCCGTTCTGGCGCATGGCCGCCGCCGACGTCGACGTCCTCGCCGATCGGGCCGTGGCCCTCGGTGTCGGGGAGCCCGTCCGCTGCGCCTCCGTGGCCGGGGGTGGGACCCTGCCCGGCGTGGAGATCCCCTCGGCCGGCCTCGCCCTCCCCGGCGACGTCACCGCCGCCTTGCGCGGCCACGGCCCGAAGCCGGTGATCGCCCGGGTGGTCGACGGGCGCACCCTGCTCGACCTGCGCACCGTCGATCCCGCCGACGATCCCGTCGTCGGCGCCGCGGCCCGGGCGGCGATGGCGACGAGATGACGCAGCGGGGGAGCGGAGGGGACGGCCCGCGGTCGTTGCTCGTCGCCACCGCTGGGCACGTCGACCACGGCAAGTCGACCCTCGTCCGACACCTCACCGGGCACGACCCTGACCGCCTGGCGGAGGAGAAGCGGCGGGGCCTCACCATCGACCTGGGCTTCGCCGTCGCCCCCCTGCCCTCCGGCGCCGAGATCAGCTTCGTCGACGTGCCCGGCCACCACCGCTACCTGTCGACGATGGTCGCCGGCGTCGGCGCCGTCTCCGCCGGCCTGCTCGTCGTCAGTGCCGTGGAGGGGTGGCGGGCCCAGAGCGAGGAGCACCTCCGCGTCCTCGACCTGCTCGGAGCTCCCGATGGCCTCGTCGTCATCACCCGGGCGGCCGAGGTGGAGACATCACGGCTGGACGCGGTGCGGGCGGACATCGCGGCCCGGATGGCCGGCACGACCTTGGCGCCGGCTGAGCTGGTGGCCGTCGACCTCCCCGCCGGCCATGGCCACGACGCCCTGGTCGCTGCCCTGGAGCGCCTGGTGGTCCGGGCGGCTCCCGTCGCCACGGGGGGCCGGGCCCGGCTCTGGGTCGACCGTTCCTTCACCATCGTCGGGGCGGGCACGGTCGTCACCGGATCACTGGCCGGAGGCGGCCTGGCCGCCGGCACCACCGTGGACGTCGGCGCCGGGGAGCGGATCCACGGAGCCCGCATCCGGGGAATCGAGATCCACGGCCGTCCCGTCCCCTTCGCCGGGCCGGGCCATCGCGTCGCCCTCAACCTGGCCGGCATCGGGCGGAGCGACGTGGGCCGGGGATCGGTGGTGACCGAGCCGGGCCGATGGCACATCACCCGCATCATCGACGCCACCGTCACCCTGCTCGCCGATGCCGCGCCTTTGCGGTCGGAGCGGGGGGCCCACCTCCTGACCATCGGGACCTCCGAGCAGCCGGCTCACGTCCGGGTCATCGGCGGCTCCCGCATCGAGCCCGGAGGCACCGGCGCCGCTCGGTTGCGCCTGACGGCCCCCCTCCCCCTGCTGCCCGGGGACCGCTTCGTCCTCCGCGACACGGGACGGGCGGCGACGGCCGGCGGCGGGGTGGTGCTCGACGTCGACCCCGTGCTCCCCGCCCGCCGGGCCCGGCCCGACCGTGATCCCCGCCGGGTGGTGGCCGAGCGAGGATGGGTCACCGTCGACACGTTGGAACGGCTCACGGGGACCCGCCTCGCCCCCACCGTCGGGGGGTGGGTCGCGTCCCCGGCCGCCCTGGCCGCCGACCGGGCCCGCCTGGCCGCCGCCGTGGACGAATCGGCTCCGGGCGGCCTCGCCCTCGACCACCTCTCGGCCCGC
>CAZXRA010000077.1:0-12255 GCA_964643485.1 uncultured Iamiaceae bacterium
GGGGCACACGGCGTCGACCACGTAGCCGCCGGCGGCCCGGGCCGAGGCCACCACCTCAGGGGCCGAGCCGTGGGCCGAGAGCATGACGGGCCGCCCGGGGGGCACCTCGGCGATGTCGTCGACGAACACCACGCCCTGGTCGCGGAAGCGGTCGACCACCAGCTTGTTGTGGACGATCTCGTGGTAGCAGTAGACGGGCGGCTCGAAGGCCCGCACCATCCAGGCCAGGGCCTTGATGGCCATCTCCACGCCGGCGCAGAAGCCCCGGGGCTCGGCGAGGAGGACGCGGTCGACGGCCATCAGATGGTCGATCCTATCGACCCCACCCCTAGTCTTGACCCCTCATGTCCGCCCCCCGCGTCGTCGCCGTCGCCCCCGGATCGCCGGCCGCCCGGGCCGGTGTCCTCGTCGACGACGAGGTGCTGTTCGTCGACGGCGCGTCGCCCCGCGACGTCATCGAGTGGCGGTGGCTCACCGACGAGCCCGACCCCGTGCTGGAGCTGCGGCGGGGCGGCCTGGAGCTCACCCTCGAGGTGGGCAAGGTGGCGGGGGAGCCCCTCGGGATCGAGGTGCACTCGTCGCTGTTCGACCAGGTGCGCACGTGCGACAACCACTGCGAGTTCTGCTTCATCTACCAGCTCCCCCCCGGCCTGCGGAAGAGCCTGTACCTGAAGGACGACGACTACCGGCTCAGCTTCCTCTACGGGAACTTCACCACCCTCACCCGGTTCACCGAGGCCGACCTGGAGCGGGTGGTCACCGAGGGCATCAGCCCCCTCAACGTGAGCATCCACGCCACCGACCCCGACGTCCGGGCCCAGATGCTCCGCAACCGGCGGGGGGCCACCAGCCTGCGCTGGCTGCGGGCCCTGCTCGACCACGGCGTCGAGGTGCACGGGCAGGTGGTGTGCTGCCCCGGCGTCAACGACGGCGCCGTGCTGGCCGACACCCTGGCCGGCGTCCTCGACCGCTACCCCGAGTTGGCCTCGGTGTGCGTGGTACCCCTGGGCGTGAGTCGCCACAACACCGAGCCCCGCATGCGGCCCACCACACCGGCCGAGGCAGCCACGGTCGTCGACGTGGTGCACGCGGCCCAGGAGCAGTTCCTCGGGGTGCTGGGCCGGCGCCTCGTCTTCGCCGCCGACGAGTACTACCTGCTGGCCGGGCGGCCCTTCCCGCCGGCTGAGGCCTACGAGGGCTTCGCCATGCACGAGGACGGGGTGGGCATGGCGCGCACCTTCGAGGCCGAGTTCCTGGGCCGCCGCGCTGCCGGGACCGGAGTGTCGGCCGGGTTCTTCGCCTGGGCCGACGCGGCCGAGACGGGACGGGCCACCCGCTACGAGGCGGCCGGCGACTTCGCCGCTCCGGCCGAGGGCTACCGAGCAGTGCGGTGCGGCGACGCCCCCGAGGATGTGGCCAGCAGCGTGGCCGTGGCCCTCCGGGCCCGCCCCAAGGCCCCGGTCGGTGTGCTCACCAGTCCCTACGGCGCCGCCGTCCTGGCTCCGCTCGTGGCGTCCCTCGGCCGGCCCGACGTCCGGGTAGTGGAGGTCGACAATCGCTACTTCGGGGGCAACGTGGCCGTCACCGGGCTGATGGTGGGCGAGGACCTGGGCCGGATCCTGGCCGCCGAGCCCGAGGGTCACCGCTACCTCCTGCCCGACGTGTGCCTCTCGGGGGGACGGTTCCTGGACGGGACCACACCGGCCGACCTGCCCCGTCCTGTCGAGGTGGTCGCCACCGACGGCAACGCCCTGCGCCGGGCCCTGGGCTCGCCGACGCCCGCCGACGCCGCGCTGATGCCGGCCTGACCGGAGACCTGATGACCGACGACGCCCCCGCCCGCCCCACCGCGGCCGATCGCAAGCCCCTCAGCCCGGCGGCGGCCGCCGCGGCCGCGGCCGAGGTGCCTCCCCGCCCGGGCCTGCCCCGGGTGGCCATCGTGGGCCGGCCCAACGTGGGCAAGTCGACGCTGGTCAACCGCATCATCGGCCGGCGGGAGGCCATCGTCGAGGAGCGCCCCGGCGTCACCCGTGATCGCAAGGAGGTGGAGGGCGAGTGGAACGGCCGCTCCTTCACCCTCGTCGACACCGGCGGGTGGATGGCCGGCGGCACCAGCCTCGACGACAAGGTCAGCCGCCAGAGCGAGCAGGCCATCCGCCAGGCCGCCGCCGTGCTCCTGGTGGTCGACGCCACCGTGGGCGTCACCGACGACGACGACCGGGTCGCCGCCCTCCTGCGGGGGATCAGCACGCCCGTTCTGGTCATCGCCAACAAGGTCGACGGCTCCAGCCGCGACCACATGGTGTGGGACCTGCTCAGCCTGGGGCTGGGGGAGCCTCACGCCATCAGCGCCCTCCACGGGCGGGGCACCGGCGACATGTTGGACGAGCTGGTGAAGGTGCTGCCCGAGGCGGAGGAGGCCGGGGGCGAGGCCGTGGCGGCCGAGGAGGACGACGCCGGCACGGTGGCCGTGGCCATCGTGGGCCGCCCCAACGTGGGCAAGTCCACCCTGTTCAACCGGCTCATCGGCGAGGAGCGCTCCGTCGTCCACGACATGGCCGGCACCACCCGCGACTCGGTCGACACGGTGGTGGAGACGCCCACCGGCCCCATCCGCTTCGTCGACACCGCGGGGATGCGCCGCCGCTCTCGCATCGACGAGCACACGGAGTACTACTCCCTGGTCCGGGCCCTCCAGTCCGTCGACACCGCGGACGTGGCCCTCCTGGTGATCGATGCCACCGAGGGCATCACCCACCAGGACCAGCGCCTGGCCGAGCGGGTCGACGCCGCCGGCTGCCCTGTCGTCGTCCTCCTCAACAAGTGGGAGACCCTCGGTGCCGAGCGCCGGGCCGCGGTCACCGAGGAGGTGGCCCGCAAGCTGGCCTTCGTGGGCGAGTCGCCAGTGCTCAAGATCAGCGCCCTCACCGGGAAGGGCGTCCAGAAGCTGCTGCCCGCCCTGTCCGGCACCATCGACCAGTACCGCCGCCGAGTGCCCACCCGTCGGGTGAACGAGGTGATCGCCGCGGCCCAGGCCGCCCAGCCCGGGCCCCACGGGGCCCGGGTGCTCTACGCCACCCAGGGGGCCAGCGACCCGCCCACCTTCACCCTGTTCACCAACAAGGATCTGCCGGCCAGCTACGTGCGCTACCTGGAGCGCCAGCTCCGTGACGCCTTCGGCCTGGGCCAGACGGCGGTCAAGATGCGGATCCGCCGGAGGAGCTGAGCCTCAGGCCCAGGCCTCCCGGGACACGAGCAGGTCCTTCAGGGCCTCGGCCTCGTCGGTCATCAGGCCGTCGACGCCCATGTCGAGGAGCTCGGCCATGACGGCGGGATCGTCCACGGTCCACACGTGGACCTGGAGGCCGAGGGCGTGGGCGGTGCGGACGAAGCGGGGGGTGACGAGGCGGACGCCCTTCACGTGGGTGGGCACCTGGGCGCAGGGGGCGGCCATGGCGCGGAAGGGGGGACGGCCGCCGGTGGCCACGGCCCCGGCCAGCTTGGCCGTGCCCTTGGGGCCCAGCGAGGTGCACAGCTCGGGGCCGACGAGGCGGCGCAGCTCGGCCAGGCGGGCGTCGGAGAAGGAGCCGCAGCACACCCGGGTCGTGGCCCCGGCCGCGGTGATGGCCCGGGCCAGGGGCTCGACCACCCGGTCGTGCTTGGGGTCGATGTTGACCTTGACGTCGGGCCAGGTGGCGAGCATCTCGTCGAGGCGGGGGATGGGGTCGCCGTCCGCCCCGACCCGGGCCTGGCTGACGGTGGACCAGGGCAGGTCGGAGATGGCCCCGGTCCGGTCGGTGACCCGGTCGAGGTGGTCGTCGTGGAAGGCGACGACGACACCGTCGGCCGTGAGGTGCACGTCGGTCTCGATGTACCGGTAGCCCAGGTCCACGGCGGCGGCGAAGGCGGCCATGGTGTTCTCGCCCGGGCCCCCGGGCCGGTGCGCCCCGCGGTGGGCGAAGGCCAGGGGCCCGGGGTGGTCGAGGAAGGGCCACGAGCTGGTCACGGCGGGGGAGCATACGGGTCACCCGCGGGTGGCGTGAGTGTGACCGGCGACGCAATTGACCGGCTGGTCAAGTAATGTGGCGGGCATGACCGACCTCGCCGCCCGCTCCGTCGACGCCCCCGCGGACCCCGAGGAGGCCCGGGTGCGGGAGGCGGCCGAGAAGCTGGTCGTCGACCACCCCCCGGCGACGACCTCACCCGAGGAGTTCCTGGGGGCGCAGTTCGACGCCGGGCTGGCCTGGATCCACTTCGACGAGGGCCACGGCGGCCTGGGCGTGCCCCCCAAGCTCCAGAGGGTGGTCCAGGAGGTGCTGCGGGGCACCGGTGCCCCCAACCCGGTGGTCCGCAACCCCATCGGCCACGGCATGGGCGCCCCCACCGTCTACACCCACGGCTCCGCCGCCCAGCGGGAGCGTTACCTCCGTCCCCTCTTCACCGGCGAGGAGGTGTGGTGCCAGATGTTCAGCGAGCCCGGGGCCGGCAGTGACGTGGCCAGCCTGTCCACCCGGGCCGTCCGGGACGGCGACGAGTGGGTCGTCAACGGCCAGAAGGTGTGGACCACCGTCGCCCACCTCTCCCGGTGGGGGATGCTGGTGGCCCGCACCGACCCCGACCAGCCCAAGCACAAGGGCCTCACCTACTTCGTCATCGACATGCACGCCCCCGGCGTCGAGGTGCGGCCGCTCTACCAGATCACCGGCGAGGCCGAGTTCAACGAGGTGTACTTCACCGACGCCCGGGTGCCCGACAGCGAGCGCCTGGGCGACGTAGGCGACGGCTGGCGGGTGGCCATCACCACCCTCATGAACGAGCGGGTCTCCATCGGCGGTGGCATCCCCCCCAAGGGCACGGGCGTGATCGAGCTGGCCGTGAAGGCCTGGCGGGACGCCGGGTCCCCCGGCGGGCCGGCTCGCGACGAGCTGATGCAGCTCTGGAGCCGGTCCGAGGTGAACCGCCTCACCAACTGGCGAGCCTCCCAGATGCGGGCCGTGGGCACCCCTGGCCCCGAGGGGTCGATCGGCAAGTCGGCCATGGCCGACCTGAACAAGGCCATCACCGAGTTCGCCGTCAACGTCTCGGGGGCGGAGGGGATGCTCCTGCCCGGTGGCTACCCGATGTCACGGCCGGAGCACGCCATGGACCTGTCGTCGACCCAGAAAGCCTTCCTGCGCTGCCGGGCCAACTCCATCGAGGGCGGCACCACCGAGATCATGAAGAACATCCTCGGTGAGCGGGTGCTGGGCCTGCCCGGCGACGTCCGCGTCGACAAGGACAAGCCCTGGACAGAGGTGCCCCGCTGACGGGCGGCCCGAGCCGGCCGGTCGTCAGTCCGCCGACCGGTCGAGGTGCCAGGTCTCGTTGACGCTGAGGAGCTGCCGCCGTCCCCCCGGGCTGGCCACGACGCGACTCACGCTGGTGTAGTCGGGCTGGAAGAACAGGTCGGGCCCCAGCCCCAGCACCTCGGCCAGGGCAGCGTTGACGACACCGCCGTGGCAGATCACCGCCACCCGCTGGCCCCGGTGGGCGGCCACCACCCGGTCGACGGCGGCAGCCACCCGGCGACGGAACTCCCGGCGCAGGGCCTCGCCCTCGGGCCCGATCCACGACGCCACCGCCTCCTGCCACCGGGCCTCGTCGGCCCGCAGCTCCTCGATGGGGATGTAGTGGTGCTGGTCGCGGTCGAGCTCGGCCAGGTCGTCGTCGACCTCCGGGGTGACACCCAGGGCCGTGACCAGGGGCTCCGCCGTCTGGACGGCCCGCAGCATGGGGCTGGTCCACACGGCGTCGACGCGAGGCGCCCAGTGGCGGGCCAGAGCCACGGCCTGGACCTGTCCGGCCTCGGCCAGTGGCGGGTCGGCGGGCTGGCCCGGGGTCTCCACACGGAGAGGCAGGGCATGACGGATGAGCAGGAGCTCCATGGCCGCCAGCGTAGGTGACACCCCTGGTGACCAGGACTTTCAGCAGTTCAGGGGAAATGAGCCTTTCGACCCATGCAGGGCCGGCTCCCACCTGCCGAAGGAGTGGGGACACCACCGTCAGCGTCCCCTTCGGGGTGGCGCCAGCACACAGGAGACACCCCGAATGCTCAACCGTTTCGATTTCATCACCGCCTACGTCCGGGCTCGCTTCGGTGACACCGAGCGTGGCGCCTCCCTGGTGGAGTACGCGCTGCTCGTGGCCCTGATCGCCGTGGTCTGCATCGTCGCCATCACCTTCATCGGCACCAGCGGCAGCAGCAAGCTCAACGAGGTCGGCTCGTCCATCCAGGGCTGATCGTCTGAACCGACGACCTCACGCAAGAGGGGCGGGTCTTCGGGCCCGCCCCTCTTCCGCGTCTCGGGGCCATAGGGTCAGAGGGTGAGCGACCAGCCCATCTCCCTCAGCCCGTCCGGCCCCCCCGAGACGATCCTCGACCCGGAACCCCCCGCCGACCGGGACGCCCTGGCCGCCGCCCTGGCCACTCCGGCGGAGGAGCGCCGGGCCGCCGTGGCCGCCGTCGTGGCCCACGCTCCCCGCTTCCTCGACGCCTGGGCCCGGCTGGGCCAGCTCGGACGGGACGAGGTGGAGTCCTACGCCGCCTTCCGGGTGGGCTACCACCGGGGCCTCGATCGCCTGCGCCAGAGCGGCTGGCGGGGCACCGGCTACGTGCGGTGGCAGCACGAGACCAACCGGGGCTTCCTGCGGGCCCTGCACGGTCTGACGGTGACGGCCGCCCGCATCGGCGAGCACGACGAGGCCGAGCGCTGCGCTCTCTTCCTCCGCCAGCTCGACCCGGCCTGGCCGCCAGCCGATCTCGACTGAGGCCCTATCCCTCTTCGGAGAAGAAGACGGTGCGCTGCTCGGAGTAGAGATCCATGGCGGCCAGCCCCAGCTCCCGGCCCAGGCCGGAGCGCTTGAAGCCGCCGAAAGGGGTTTCCACCCGCACCGACGAGTGGGTGTTGACCGACAGGGTGCCGGTGCGCAGGCGACGGGCCACGCGGATGGCCCGGGGGGCCGAGCCGGTCCACAACGAGCCGGACAGGCCGTAGTCGCTGTCGTGGGCGATGCGGATGGCCTCGTCCTCGTCGTCGAAGGGGATGACGGCGGCGACGGGCCCGAAGATCTCCTCCCGGGCGATGCGCATGCCGTTGTGGGCGTCGGCCACCACGGCGGGGGTCAGGTAGAAGCCGGGGCCGTCGGGCACCTCGCCCCCGCACACCAGGCGGGTGCCCTCCTCGGCCCCGATGGCCAGGTAGTCGAGGGCGACCTGGCGCTGCCCGGCCGACACCATGGGGCCGACCTCGGTGCCCGGGTCGAGCGGGGCGCCCACCACCACCTTCTCGGTGGCGGCGGCGAAGGCCTCGACGAAGGCGTCGTAGGCGGGCCGCTCCACGAGGATGCGGGAGCGAGCGCAGCAGTCCTGGCCGGCGTTGGCGAACACGGCCATGGGGGTGGCGGCCGCCGCCTTCTCCACGTCGGCGTCGGCGAACACGATCGAGGCCGACTTGCCGCCCAGCTCCAGGCTGACCCGGGTGATGGTGTCGGCCGACTGCTTGAGGATGTGGGCGCCGGTGGCCGTCTCGCCGGTGAAGCCCACCTTGGCCACCCGGGGGTCGGCGACGAGCAGGTCGCCCAGCACGGCGCCCGGCCCGGCCAGCACGTGCACGGCCTCGGCCGGCACGCCGGCCTCGACGAGGATGTCGCCCAGGGCCAGGGCGGTGAGGGGGGTGAGCGACGCCGGCTTGAGGATGATCGGGTTCCCGCAGGCCAGGGCGGGGGCCACCTTCCAGCAGGCGATGAGGAGCGGGAAGTTCCAGGGGACGATGAGGGCGCAGACCCCGACCGGCTCCCGCAGGGTGAGGGCCAGCCCGGCGTCCATGACGGGCACGGTGGTGCCCAGGTGCTTGTTGGCGGCCCCGGCGTAGTACTCGAAGGTGCGGGCCGCGGCCTCGACCTCCCAGCGGGCGTCGCCGATGGGGTGGCCGGCGCCCAGGGCCTCCAGCTCGGCCAGCGCGTCGGCCCGTGACCGGATCAGCTCGGCCACCTGGCCCAGCACCCGGCCCCGCACGGTGGCGCTGGTGGCGGGCCAGGCCCCCCGCCCGTCGGCGAAGGCGGCGAAGGCGGTGCTGACGGCCCGCTCCACGTCCGCGGCGCCCGCCTTGGCCACGGTGGCGAAGGGAGCACCGGTGTGGGGGGCGAGGACGGTGGTGGTGGCCCCGTCGGCGGCGGCCTGGCGCTCGCCGGCGACGACGAGGAGATCGTTGCGAGGGAGATCGGACATGGGGCGGGTGTCTCCGGCCGAGTGGGGTGTGCAGTGGCAGTGAAGGGCCCGGTGACGGACCCGGCAGCGGTCGGTGCCGGGCCCACCTGCGGGACGCGGCATCATACGGGCCGGCCTCGGGCGCCCTGGTCCCGAGCGAGACACGGAGAGAGGGAGGCCCATGGGGCGGCTCAACGGAAAGGTGGCCCTGATCACAGGGGCGGCCGGGGGCATGGGCCGGGTGGCCGCCGAGATGTTCGCGGCCGAGGGCGCCCTCGTCGCGGCCATGGACCTCCAGGGCTGCGCCGACACCGTCGCCGCCGTCGAGGCCAAGGGGGGCCGGGCCCTGTCGATCACCGCCGATGTCACCGACGGTGCGTCGGTCGATGCCGCCGTGGCCGCCACCGTGGAGGCCTTCGGCGGCCTGCACGTCCTCTACAACAACGCCGGGGTCAGCCTGGGCGACGACGACGGACCCCTCACCACCCCGGAGGAGACGTGGGCGGCGACCATGGAGGTCAACGTCACCGGCCTGTGGCGCTGCTGTCGAGCCGGCATCCCGGCCATGCTGGAGAGCGGGGGCGGATCGATCATCAACGTGGCCAGCTTCGTGGCCCACCTGGGGGCGGCCACCCCGCAGCTCGCCTACACCACGTCCAAGGGCGCCGTGCTGTCGATGACCCGGGAGATCGCCGTCATCTACGCCCGCCAGGGCATCCGGGCCAACGCCCTGTGCCCCGGACCGGTGCTCACCCCGCTGCTGGCCAAGTACCTCTCCGACGAGGAGAAGCGCCAGCGCCGCCTGGTGCACATCCCCATGGGCCGCTTCGGCGAGGCCGAGGAGATGGTGCAGGGGGCCCTGTTCCTGGCCTCGGACGAGTCGTCGTTCATGACGGGCCAGTCGCTGCTCATCGACGGCGGCATCACCGCGGCCTACACGACGCCGGAGTAGGAGGCACCGTGCCCGTTCCCGGGATCATCTCCGCCGACCACCTGCGCGCCCTGGTCGAGGCGGGCGACGTCGACACCGTCCTCGTCTGCTTCCCCGACATGCAGGGGCGGCTCATGGGCAAGCGAGTGACGGGCCGCTACTTCTGCGACTCGGTGCTCCACGGCACCATCGAGGCCTGCGACTACCTGCTCGCCGTCGACGTCGACATGACGCCCCTGCCCGGCTACACCTTCGCCAACTGGGACACGGGCTACGGCGACATGTCCGCCGTTCCCGACCTCGCCACCCTCCGCCTGGTGCCGTGGATCCCCAAGACGGCGCTGGTGCTGTGCGACCTCACCGTCGAGGGGGGCACCGACCCCATCGAGGTGTCGCCCCGGCAGGTGCTGCGTCGCCAGCTGGCCCGGGCGGCCGAGCGGGGCCTCACGGTGAAGATCGGGGCCGAGCTGGAGTTCTTCCTCTTCAAGGACTCCTACGAGGAAGCCCGGGAGAAGGAGTACCGGGGGCTGCGGCCCCACTCCGACTGGATCGAGGACTACCACATCCTCCAGACGACCCGGGACGAGTACCTGATCCGCCAGATCCGCAACGGCATGGACGGGGCCGGCGTGCCGGTGGAGTTCTCCAAGGGGGAGGCCGGCTTCGGCCAGCACGAGATCAACCTGGTCTACGCCGAGGCCCTGGAGATGGCCGACCGCCACGCCGTCTACAAGAACGGGGCCAAGGAGATCGCCGCGGCCAACGAGCGGGCCCTGACCTTCATGGCCAAGTGGTCGATGGACGACGTGGGCTCGTCGTGCCACATCCACTCGTCGGTGTGGGCCGACGAGGGCGAGACCTCGCTGGCCCGGGTCGACGGCGACCCCCGGGCCCTGTCGCCCACGGTGCGCCACTGGCTGGGCGGCCTGCTCGCCGCCTCCCGGGAGCTGACCCTGCTGTTCGCCCCCAACGTCAACTCCTACAAGCGGTTCCAGCCCGACTCGTGGGCGCCCACCGCCATCGCCTGGGGCGACGACAACCGCACCTGCGGGCTGCGGGTCGTGGGCCACGGCGCCCACCGGCGGGTCGAGTCCCGCATCCCCGGGGCCGACGTCAACCCGTACCTGGCCTACGCCGGGATCGTCGCCGCCGGCCTCCACGGCCTGGAGAACGAGATCGATCCCGGTCCCGCCTTCGCCGGCAACGCCTACGAGGCCACCGACGTGGCCCGCATCCCGTCCACCCTGGTCGAGGCCATCGACCTGTGGGAGGGGTCGGAGATTGCCCGGGCCGCCTTCGGCGATGATGTCCACCACCACGTCCTCAACACGGCGCGGCAGGAGTGGCTGGCCTGCAACCGGGCCGTCACCGACTGGGAACTGCGGCGAGGATTCGAGAGGCTCTGACCGATGAGCACGATCACCCCCGGCGACGACTGGGCCAACGAGCAGACCGTGCGGGAGGGCACCCAGCTCTCGGCCACCGTCGGGGCGCCCCTCGTCGCCGTCACCGGCCGGATCATCGCCGCCGAGCGCATCGAGCGGATCCTGGAGCCCCAGGCCGCCATCCCCGCCTACTACCTGGAGGCCGTGGGCCGCTCCGGTGGTGTGGGGACCCTGCTGCTGCCCCGGGCCGCGGCCGACGAGGCCGCTGAGGATCTCATGGCCCGCTTCGACGGCCTGGTGCTCACCGGGGGCGAGGACGTCGACCCCGCCCTCTACGGCGACGCCCCCGCGCCCGAGACCGGCGTGGTCGACGCCCGGGTCGACGAGTGGGAGCTGGCCCTGTACCGGGCGGCCGTGGCCCGGGGCCGGCCCGTCCTGGCCATCTGCCGGGGCCACCAGCTGCTCAACGTGCAGCACGGCGGCACCCTCGTCCAGCACATCACCGGGGCTGAGGGCCGAGTCGCCCATGGCATCCCCTTCGGGGGCGGCGGGTCCGACGTGGAGATCACCGTCGAGCCCGACTCCCTCCTGGCCCGGGCCCTGGGTGGCGAGCTGTCGCCGGTGGTGCGCTGCCACCACCACCAGGCCGTGCACGTGCTGGGGGAGGGCCTCCGGGTCACGGCCCGGGCTCCCGACGGCACCATCGAGGGCCTGGAGCCCGAGGGCGACGAGTGGGTGCTGAGCGTGCAGTGGCACCCCGAGGACTCGGCCATGCGCGACCCGGTCCAGCAGCGCCTCTTCACCGCCTTCGTCGAGGCCTGTCGGGAGCGGCGGGGGTAGCGGAGCGCCGGGGCCGGAGGCCAAACCGGAGCGATCGCTCCGCACCGGGGGCTGGCTCGCCCTAGGGTGGTCGGCCATGACGAACGGCTCGCCGCCCCCTGGTCCCGCCCGGCTCCCCGTGACGGGGGTGCCGGCCGACGAGCTGCTGCGCCGCATCGACGATTCTCGGGCCACCGACCTCGACTGGCGGGGCGGCCGGGCCTTCAGCCTCGTCTACAACTCCGGCGACGAGGGCCACGAGGCCCTCCTCCACGCCGTGGCCGACCGCTACCTCCACGAGAACGCCCTCAACCCCCTGCGCTACCCGAGCCTCCTCCAGATGGAGCTCGACCTGGTGGCCATGGGCGGCGCCCTGCTCCACACCGGCGACGACTGCGGGGCCGTCACCGCCGGCGGGTCGATCAGCATCTTCTCGGCCGTCCAGGTGGCCCGCGACCACGCCCGGGCCGAGCGGGGCATCGCCGAGCCCCAGGTGCTGGCGCCGGTCACCGCCCACCCCGCCTTCGCCAAGGCGTGCAAGTACCTCGACCTCGAGCTGGTGCAGGCCCCGGTGGGAGCCGACGGCCGGGTCGACGTCGACGCCATGGCCGGCCTGGTCACCGCCCGCACCGGGCTCCTGGTCGCCTCCGCCCCCAACTACCCCTACGGCGTCATCGACCCGGTGGCCGACGTGGCCGCCCTGGCCGCCGAGCGGGGCATCCTGTGCCACGTCGACGCCTGCCTGGGCGGCTTCCTGCTCCCGTTCTGGGAGGAGGTGGGCGAGCCCGTCCCGCCGTGGGACTTCCGGGTCGAGGGCGTGACCTCCATGTCGGCCGACATCCACAAGTACGGCTACACCTTCAAGGGGGCCTCGC
>CAZXRA010000078.1:0-10999 GCA_964643485.1 uncultured Iamiaceae bacterium
GGTGTCGGTGCCGATCTCGGCCCCGCCCAGGAGGGCGAAGCGGACCTGGTCGCCGAAGACCGGGGTGTAGCCCATCATGTTGGTGCCCACCGTCACCGCCCAGAGGGCCAACTGGTCCCAGGGCAACAGGTAGCCGGTGAAGCTGAGGAGCAGGGTGAGGGTGAGCAGGATCACCCCGATCACCCAGTTGAACTCCCGGGGCGGCTTGTAGGCCCCGTGGTAGAAGACCCGCGCCATGTGCAGGAACACCGACAGCACCATGAGGTGGGCGGCCCAGCGGTGCATGTTCCGCACCAGGAGGCCGAAGGCCACGTTGGTCTGGAGGGCGTAGATGTCGTTCCACGCCTGGGCCGCGGTGGGCCGGTAGAAGAACATCAGGAAGATGCCGGTGACCGTGAGCAGGATGAAGAGGAAGAAGCTCAGGCCGCCCAGGCACAGGGTGTAGGAGACCTTCACCGCGTGGCGCTTCACCTTCACCGGGTGGAGGTGGTAGAGCACCGAGTTCATGATCACGTAGGACCGGTTCCGGGGGCTGTCGGTGTAGCCCTTCCGGAAGATCGAGCCGGGCCGGAAGATCGAGTTCCAGGTCTGCGACGCCTGCACCTTGTCGGTGAGGTCGCCCATGACCCGGGCCGGGAGGCTCTTGTTCTGCATGGCCTTGGCCATCGTCGTCTACCGACCTTCCTGCGGGAGGGGGGTGGGCATGGGGGTCATCCGAGGCGCATCCCATAGCCGTAGCCGTAGGAGTTGGTGCGCTGGTGGGAGTCGCCGTCGGCCGCCGGCTCGCCGATCTTCCCGAGGATGATGACACCGGTGGGGCACCGGTCGACGCACAGGGCGCAGCGAGTGCACACGTCGTCGTCGATAGTGAAGATCACGTGGTCGCTGGGATCGATGCCGGGGCGCTCGGTGCCCTCGGCCTCGGCGATGGCGTCGGGGCGCACCATGAAGATGCACTTCCACGGGCAGATGTCGACGCAGCCCTCGCACATGATGCACTCGGACTGGTCGATGTGGATGAACTGCTTGGGCTTGACCGCCTTGGCCAGGTAGTCGGCGTCGACCTCCCGCAGGACGTAGTCGGTGCGGAACTCCGGCATCGGCGGGTTGGCATCGGTGCGGGCCATGACGTCAGGCCCTCCGGGCCAGCGGGCGGCCGTAGGCGGTGGTCTTCTCCTCCAGGGCCTTGCGCTGGCGCTCGGCCTTGTCGCCCCGGCCCTGCCAGACGGCCCAGAGGGCGACGTGGAGGCCGAGGTAGACGCCGTAGATGGTCACGGCGCCCAGGTGGGCGAGGGTGAGGTAGGAGACGTTGAAGGGCACGTCGGTGAGAGCACCGGTGCCGCTGGGGCCGGCCAGGTAGCGGTCGGGCCGCCAGCCCAGCTCGTTCTCCGACCAGGTGAGCCACTGGTGGGGCACCACGCCGTAGACCCAGAAGAGACCGAAGAACGCGTAGGTGGCCGAAGCCATGGCCTCGCCCCACGAGAGGGAGGTGCCGACGGGGCGACGCTTGGCGTACCAGAAGACGCCGGCGGTGAGGGCGATGGAGATCAGGACGGACCCGATGAACGCGACCACGCCGTGCGCACCTCCTGGCTAGTGAAATAACTCACAATGGACCCTGCCGCCGATCGGGAGAACGGGCGGCTCGTGGACCGGGTCTAGCACGGCCCACGAGAACGGGGCACATCGTCGCAGGTCCACCCGCCTTCGCCGTGTTTGGTCCCTCGTCACCCTGCGCTTGGTCTCCCGCGGAGGGCCCGACCTAGAGTGCGGCGCATCGCCGGCCCGACCGGCGCACCGCACGATCTTCCCCCTTGCGGAGGGCCACTCAGTTGACCGAGATCCCCGAACACCTCCTCAAGCGCTCCAAGGAGCGACGGGCAGCCCTCGGGCTCCCCGGAGGTGAGGGGGGCGACGCCGGATCCGGTGGGGATGCGCCCGCCGCCGGCGGGGCCGAGGCCCCCGCCACCCCGGCCCCGGCCGCCCCCCCGGCGCCGGCCAAGGTCGAGGCCGCCCCACCGCCCCCCCCGAAGCCCAAGCCCGCCCATGTCCGGGCGGCCGAGGGCCGCAAGCGCATCCCGTTCTGGGCCATGTCCGTCGTGGCTCTGCTCCCCCTCTGGGCCTGGATGTACCGCGACAGCGTCACCGTCCCCGAACAGAACGATGTTGCCCTCGAGCTGGGCGAGGAGGCCTACGGCGCCTGCGCCGGCTGCCACCTCCCCAACGGCGCCGGCAGCACCGGGGCCAAGCTGAACGAGGGCGAGGTGCTGAAGACCTTCCCCGACCCCGTGGCCATGATGGAGTGGATCCACCTCGGCTCCAAGGAGTGGGTGGGCGGCACGTCCGGCCCCTACGGCGATCCCGACCGCGAGGGCGGGCCCCACGACGCCGCCGACATCAGCAACGAGATGCCCGCCTTCCCCAACCTCGACGCCGAGCACCTGGCCGCCGTCACCCGCTACATCCGCGAGAGCCTGTCGGGCGAGGCCCCGGCCACCCCCGAGGTGGCCGAGCTCTACGAGGAGTGGGCCGAGCTGGCCATCGAGAACGCCGAGAAGGGCGAGGTCATCTACCGCGACGGCGTCGAGGCCGACCAGGAGCGCATCGACCTGGTGGCCGGAGGCTGACTCCCCCGTCCGCGGATGGGAGTCCCCTCGTCCGCGACGAGTGGGGCAAGCCGGCCACAGACGGCCAGACTGACCGGCGATGACGGCCTCCTCCCCTCCCGAACGGTGCGACGTGCTCGTCGTCGGGGGCGGTCCCGCCGGCGCAGCCACCGCCCACTGGCTGGCCAAGGCCGGACGTGACGTCGTCGTCGTCGAGAAGAAGACCTTCCCCCGGGAGAAGACCTGCGGCGACGGGCTCACGCCCCGGGCCGTCAAGCAGCTCGACGACATGGGCCTCACCGGCCGTCTCGAGCACACTCACCGCTACGACGGGCTGCGGGCCGTCGCCCACGGCGTCACCCTCGAGCTGCAGTGGCCCGACCACCCCGTCTACCCCTCCCACGGCTACGTGGTGCGCCGCCGCGACCTCGACCAGATGGTCGCCGACCGCGCCGTCGAGCTGGGCGCCACCCTCCACACCGGCACCGAGGCCCTGCGCCCGCTCCAGCGCGACGGGCTGGTCGTCGGCGCCGTGGTGAAGGACAAGGAGAACGGCACCCAGCGGGAGGTCCACGCCCGTTACGTCGTCGTCGCCGACGGGGCCAACTCCCGCTTCGGCCGGGCCCTCGGCACCAGCCGCAACCGCAGCTACCCGATGGGCATCGCCATCCGGACCTACTACGAGAGCCCCCGCCACGACGACCCGTGGATCGAGTCGGCCCTCGACGTGCGCGACCGCCAGGGCCGCTCGCTCCCCGGCTACGGCTGGATCTTCCCCGTGGGCGACGGCACCATCAACGTGGGCATCGGCCTGCTGTCCACCTTCAAGGGCTACCGCGAGGTCAACACCAGTCACCTCATGGAGGAGTTCGCCGCCACCGCCCCGTCCTACTGGGGCATCGACCCGGCCAACCCCACCTGCGCCCCCACCGGCGGCCGCATCCCCATGGCCCAGTCGATCAACCCCAAGATCGGCCCCACCTGGGTGGCGGTGGGCGACGCCGCCGGCTCGGTCAACCCCTTCAACGGCGAGGGCATCGACTACGCCTACGAGACGGGGCGCACCGTGGCCGGCCTGCTCGACGAGTCGCTGGCCACCGGCAACGGGATGGCCTTGCAGCGCTACCCGTCGATCATCGCCGAGGAGTACGGCCTCTACTTCCGGGTCGCCCGCCTGTTCAGCCACGTCATCGGCAACCCCGCCGTGATGCGGGAGCTGTCCCGGGTGGGCATGCAGAGCCGCAGCCTCATGGAGTGGGTGCTGCGGATCATGGCCAACCTCCTGCGGGACGACGAGGTCGGTCCGGCCGAGGCCGCCTACCGGGCCGCCGCCGCCCTCGTCCGCATGGTGCCCGAACCCGCAGCCTGACCGTCCTCCGTTCTTGCGCCCGAACGTCGTTCTCAGAGCGACATCTCGGCGCAAGAACCCAGAGGCTCGACGCACCCTCCCGTTCTTGCGCCCAAACGTCGCTACCAGAGCGACATCCCGGCGCAAGAACGGAGACATCGGCAGGGCCCGGAGACGACGCACCACCGCCGTGACGCCCGTGATCGCTGCGCCCGGGCTCGGTGTCACACCCCCTCGCTTTACTGTCGACCATGGACCTGACCCTCACCAGGGCCATCGTCGAGCGGGCCTCACATCAGCTCGACCTCATCACCCGTCCCGACCTTCACGACCTCGGCGTCACCAAAGATCACATCCACCGAGCACGGCGAGCCGGGCTACTGGTCCCGGTGGGCCGCCGCACCTTCTCCGTCGGCACCCCGCCACCGTCGTTCGAACGCAGGGCCATGGCCGCCTGCCTCGACACCGGCGGTGTCGCCTCCCATCGCACCGCGGCCGCCCTCCACCCGCTCCAGGGCTTCCATCCTTCCCTTCTGATCGAGGTCATCGTCCCGCACCACCGCCGCCACTCGAGCAGTGCCCTCTGCGCCGTGCACGGCACCACGAACCTCCCTCCCAACGACATCGTGCCGATCGGGCCCATCCCGACCACGAGCGTGGCCCGCACCCTCCTCGGCCTAGCGGCCTTGGTGCCGGCCGTCGCCCCGAAGCGGATCGCGACAGCGATCGACGCCGCGGTCCGTGACGGCGTGGCCTCCGACGCCTGGCTGTGGTGGCACCTGGAGCAGCTCCGATGCCGAGGCCGCAACGGCGTGACAGTGATGGACGACCTGCTCCATCGCCGTCAGCAGCTCGGGCCCAGCGAGAGCTGGCTGGAGCGCCGCTTCCTGGAGATCCTGGCCGAGGCCGGGATGCCCCTACCGGCCGTCCAACGCCGCATCAGCCGCCAGGGCTCCTTCGTGGCCCGGGTCGACACCCTCTTCGAACACGTTCGCCTCGTCGTCGAGCTCGAGGGCCATGCCACCCACAGCACCCGGGGCGAGCGCGCCCAGGACGAGCGTCGTCGGACCGAGCTCATGTTGGCGGGCTACGACGTGGTGGTCTTCACCTACGACCAGGTCGTCCGCACCCCGACCGAGGTGGTGGACACCGTCCAGTCCCTCCTCGCTCGTCGCCAGGCCGGCTGAGACTCGGGGCCGGGAAGGAGGGCACATCCCCGGCCCCTGGTCCGTTCTTGCGCCCGAACGTCGCTCTCAGGGCGACATCTCGGCGCAAGAACCCAGGGGAACCGACGCACCACTCCTTCTTGCGCCCGAACGTCGCTCCCGGAGCGACATCTCGGCGCAAGAACGGATTGGTCAGTCAGGTGGGGGGATCGGACGGGTGCCGCTCCTCGGCGCGTCGGCGGCGGCCCCGTCGACAGCGCCATCGTCCGCGCCCGTCTCAGGCTCGGGCGCAGCCCCAGCCCCGGCATCGGCATCGGCATCGGCACCCGATGCACCGGCCTCGCCCTTCGCCGCCTCGGCCGCCAAGAGGGCCGGGGTGGCCGACCGCACCCGGGTGAGGACGTAGATGCCGATCGGGACCATGGCCAGGCACATCCACTGGGCGCCGGTCATGCCCGCCACCCGCTCGTCGTTGACCCGCATGGTGTCCCAGGTGAAGCGCTGCACGGCGTAGCCGATCAGGAACAACCCTCCGACCGTCCCCGGCGCCGGGCGCACCCGACGGAGCACCCACCAGAGCACTCCGAGCAGCACGAACAGGGTGAAGCACTCGTAGAGAGCCGGGTTGAGGAAGGACGTGCCCAGCGCGATCGGCGTGGCATCGGAGCCCAGGCCGAGGGACTGTTCCCGCAGGGCCTGCTCCCCCTCGGGAAGGGCCAGCGCCCCCTCCCAGCGGGTGGCCAGGAAGAAGGACGATTCCCGGCCGAAGTGCTCGCCCACGGCCAGGCAACCCAGGCGGCCGAAGGCGGCCCCGATCACCACGGACACGGCGTAGCCGTCGAGGAGCTGCCACCGCTGGAGGCGGCGCCACCCGAGGAAGGTGGGCAGGCCGACGGCGATGGCGGCGATGAACCCGCCGGCGAACTGCAAACCGCCATCCCACACGGCGATCACGTCGATCGGGCTGTCGATCTGGTCGAGGTGGGTGAGCACCCAGGTGATGCGGGAGCCGATGACGCCGGCCACGACCATGCGGGTGCCGATGCTGTAAGCGGCGTCCCGGCTCACGCCGAAGGCCTCGCCGTGGGCCGCCCCGAACCAGACCCCCAGCACCATGCCCGTGGCCACCAGGAGGCCGAAGATCCTGAGGGGCAAGGGCCCGATCTCGATGACGGGGATCGTCTTGTACGGGATGGCCGCCAGCATCATGGTCACCGCGTCATCCTGGCACGCCGCCCCGCCCCCATCAGCCCAGGTCGGAAGACCCACGTCGGGCGTCGATTCGACGTCGATTCGACGGCCGACGACACCGACCCAGGCCAGGGTGCGAGCTGGGCTGGAGAGGCGGGCCGGGTGGCAGCGTCGCTACAGCGGCTTGATCCAGCCGCCGACGTCGGCGGCGAGGGCGTCGGCCTCGGGAGGGCCGAGGGAGCCCTCGCGGTAGAGGACGGTCTCGGGCGGCTCGGCGATCACCCGCTCCACGATGCGCCACTGCTCGTCGAGGCTGTCGGCCCGGCCGAAGCGACGGCGATCGCCCTCCAGGGCGTCGTCGATGAGCCGCTCGTAGGCCTCGGCCCGCTGGCCCAGGGCCTCGTCGTAGTCGACGTCGAGCTGGATGGGCTGGGTGACCAGCCGGTCGCCCGGCGCCTTGGCCAGCAGGTGCAGCGACACCCCGTCGTGGTGGCCCAGCCGGAAGCGCAGGAAGCTGGGCTCCGGGCAGGGCCGGTCGTCGTCGGTGAACAGCAGCCGGGGCGGGTCGGCGAAGCGGACGATCGCCTCGGTGGCCGTGGTGCCCAGGGCCTTGCCCGTGCGGATCAGCCACGGCACGCCGGCCCACCGCCACGAGTCGATCTCGAAGCGCAGGGCCACGTAGGTCTCCACGTCGGAGCCGGCCTGCACCCCGTCCTCGTCGGGGTAGCCCCGGTACTGGCCCCGCACCACCTGGGCCGGGTCGACGGGCCGGATCTGGCGGAACAACCGGGTCTTCTCGTCGGACAGGGCGTCGGCGTCGGCGGCCACCGGGGGCTCCATGGCCAGGAGGGCCACGATCTGGAGGAGGTGGTTCTGCACCACATCGCGCAGGGCGCCCACGCTCTCGTAGAACTTGCCCCGCGACCCGACGCCGAAGTCCTCGGCCATGGTGATCTGCACGCTGGAGATGAAGCTGCGGTTCCACAGCGGCTCCAGCATCGAGTTGGCGAACCGGAACACCAGCAGGTTCTCGACGCCCTCCTTCCCCAGGAAGTGGTCGATGCGGTACACCGCCTCCTCGGGGAAGGCCCGGTGCAGGCAGTCGTTCAGCTCCTGGGCCGAGGCCCGGTCGCGCCCGAAGGGCTTCTCCACCACCACCCGGCCGTCCTCGTGGAGGCCGACCCGGTGCAGGCCGTCGACCACGTCGTCGAACATCGACGGGGGGATGGCCAGGAAGAACAGGGGTCGCTCCACCCCGGCCGCCCGCACCCGCTCGGCCAGCCCGTCGAAGGTGGCGTCCTCCCGGTAGTCGCCCGACAGGTAGGTGAGCCGCTCGCACAGCCGGTCGAGGACGGCGTCGTCGACGTCGTCCACCCGCTCGGCCACGCTGTCGCGAGCCCGCCGGCGCAGGTCGTCGTCGGACCACGCCGAGGACGACACCCCGATCACCGGCCCCAGCCGGCCGGTGGCCTCGATGTTGTAGAGGGCGGGGAACAGCTTCTTGGCCGCCAGGTCGCCGGTGGCCCCGAAGAGCACCAGCCCGTCGCAGCGCCCGCCGGCCATCACCCCTCCCCCGGTCCCGGTCGCTGCGGGTCGACCTCGCTGGCCGCCCCCTCACCGGGGGCCGGCTCGATCCTGTCCATGGCGTGGCCCCCGAACTGGTGGCGGAGGGCGGCGATGGCCCGCATCTCCACGTCCGCGGGGTCCTGAGAGACGAAGCGGGCGAACAGCGAGGCCGAGATGACGGGAGCGGCCACGCCGAGGCGCACCGCCTCCTCCACCGTCCAGCGACCCTCCCCCGAGTCGGCGGCCTTGGGCGAGATGCCCTCCAACCCCGGGTTCTCGTCCAGCGCTCGCACCAAGAGGTCGAGCAACCAGGAGCGCACCACCGAGCCCGTCTGCCACGACCGCAGCCCGGCCAGCACGTCGATCCCCAGCTCGCTGGCCTCGAGGATGGCGTAGCCCTCGGCGAAGGCCTGCATCATCCCGTACTCCACGCCGTTGTGGACCATCTTGGTGAAGTGCCCCGCGCCGGCCGGACCGACATGGGCCAGGCCCGTGCCCGCCCCGGGCGACAGGGCCTCCAGGGCCGGCCACACCACCTGCACGTGCTCGTCGGCCCCCCCGACCATGAGGGCGTAGCCGTTGTCGAGCCCCCACACCCCGCCGCTGGTGCCGGCGTCGACCCAGCCGATGCCCCGCTCGGCCAGCACCTCGGAGCGGCGGATGGAGTCGCGGAAGTTCGAGTTGCCCCCGTCGACGACGACGTCGCCCTCGGACAGGAGCTCGGCCAGCTCGGTGATGGTCTGCTCGGTGGCGTCGCCGGCCGGCACCATCGACCACGCCACCCGGGGCCCGTCCCCGAGGGCCTGGACCAGGGCGGGCAGGGAGTCGACGTCGCGCCCCTCGCGGGAACGGGCGTAGCCCACGACCTCGTGGCCGGAGCGGCGCAGGCGCTCGGCCATGTTGCCGCCCATGCGGCCCAGCCCGATCATGCCCAGCCTCACCGGGTCACCTCCAAGAGGTCGTCGAGGGAGACCCGGGCGGCCCGCAGGCCGTGGGCTCGGAGGGTGAGCAGGTCGCCCTCGGCCTGGGCGTGCTTGAGGGCGGAGAAGCCGAAGGGCCGGTCGGGGATGGCCACGTCGATCGGGTCCTCCCCCACCACCTGGATGAAGACGCCCGATGGCGGCCCTCCCTTGTGGAGCTGGCCGGTCGAGTGCAGGAAGCGGGGACCGAGCCCCACGGTCGTGGCCACCCGGAAGCGGTCGCGGATGGCGGTGCGGGCATCCTCGAGGTGATCGACGATGCCCGACTCCGGGTCGACGTAGGCCTGGATGGCCACGTAGTCGCCCGGGGCGATGCCGTCGAGGAGCGCGGCCAGCGGTTCGACGGCCACCTGCGACGGGCCCCGGTCCAGCACACCGGCAGTGGCCTCCTTGGCCTCGGCCACGTTGGGCTGGTCGAAGGGGTTGATGCCGAGGGCCGCGCCGCAGAGGGCCGTGGCCACCTCCCACACCAGCACCAGGGCGCCCAGGCCCGCGGCCCCGTCCGACGGCAGCTCCACCACCGGGTGGCCGGCGGCGGCCAGGGGGGCGAGGCCGTGGTGCTCGCCGATCCCGACGAACAGACGGTCGTCGCCGTAGACCTCGGGCGGGCCCAGGCGCTCACCGGCGATCGGGATCACGCCGGTGCCGTGCTTCCCGGTCGACTCGGCCAGGAGCTGTTCCAGCCACAAGCCGATGGTGTCGATCTCGCCGTCGACCACGAGGGTGAGCTTGTCCCGTCCGGATCGGACACCACCGGCCATGGCCGCGGCCAGGCGCAGGCCCGGGTTCTCCGCCGGGTCGGCCGACTGGAGGGACGGGACGGCGGCGCCGGCCGAGGCCAGCAGGTCCACCCAGTCCACGCCGGCGGCGGCCGCCGGTACCAGGCCGAAGTACGACAGGGCGGAGTAGCGGCCCCCGATGTCGGACGGGTTCTCGAACACGGCCCGGAAGCGCTCGGCCGTGGCCCGCTCGGCCAGCGCCGTGTCCGGATCGGTGACGACGACGACGTGGTTCGGTTCGCCGGTGTGGTCGAGCACGGCGGCCAGGTGGCTCAACGTCTCGATGGTGGTGCCGGACTTGGACGAGGCCACGAACAAGGTCTCGTCCGCCGGGCACTCGTGGAAGATCCGGGAGACAGCGGCGGGATCGGTGGTGTCGAGCACCCGCAGGGCGGGGCGGTCGGCTCGGGGGGGGAACGACCGGGCCAGCACCTCGGGGAACAGGCTCGAGCCACCCATGCCCATCACGACGACGTGACGGAACCCCTCGGCCGCCACGGCGTCGGCGAAGGTCTGGAGCCGCTCGGCCTGGGACGCCATGGCCCCGGCCACCTCCAGCCAGCCCAGGCGATCGGCCACCTCGGTGGGGTCGTCCTGCCAGAGGGTGTGGTCGCGCTGCCACAGGCGCTCGACGGCCCGTCGGGCCGCCAGGTCGCCGAGCACGGCGGTGACCGCGTCATCGATCGGACCCAGCTCGTCCATTCCGACCTCCGTCCGCCGGGTCGATGCCCGGTTCCTCGTCACCCGCAGTGCTAGCAGACGGACCGGGGCCCGCGACCGGGAGAGCGATGCCCGGGCCCCGTCACCGTCAGGCGTCGCCCCCGTCGGGCATGGGACCGGTCCAGATGGCCAGATCCTCGGCCGACACCGCCTCGCCGAACAGGTAGCCCTGGGCGGCGTCGCAGCCCATCTCGGCCAGCAGCGCCGCCTGGTCGGCGTCCTCCACCCCCTCGGCGATCACCGTGAAGCCCAGGGTCCGGCCCAAGGTGATGGCGGCGGCGACGATGGCCCGGTCCCGGGCGTCGTGGACGATGCCCCCGACGAAGATGCGATCGATCTTGAGCGTGTCGGCCACGTCCACCTGCCGCAGGTGCTCGAGCGTGGCGTAGCCGGTGCCGAAGTCGTCGATGGAGATCCGCACGCCCCGATGGTGCAGGCGCCGCAGCAGGGCGGCGCTGCGCTCCACGTCCCGCACCAGGGCGCTCTCGGTGATCTCCAGGCAGAGGCGGGCGGGGTCGATGCTGTGACGCTCCAGGGCGGCGTCGACCCGGGCCAGCAGCTCGGGATCGTCGAGCTGGCGGGCCGAGACGTTGACGCTCACCCCGACGGCGCCGATGGGCCCGGCCAGGGCCGCCACCGCCGT
>CAZXRA010000079.1:0-7998 GCA_964643485.1 uncultured Iamiaceae bacterium
TCGCGGCAGTACTCGTCCCACAGCTCGCCGAAGGCGCGCATCTTGCACATCTCCTCGACGAACCGGATGCCGGCGTTGACGAAGAAGCTGATGCGCCCGACGGCCCGCTCGAACTGCTCGTCGGTGAAGTGGCCCCGCTCCTTGATGAGGTCGAGGAGGCTGATGGCGTTGGCCAGGGCGAAGGCCAGCTCCTGGGTGGGCGTGGCCGCCGCCTCCTGGAGGTGGTACGAGCAGATGTTGGAGGCGTTCCACGCCGGGATCTCCTCCAGGCAGTACTCGTACATCTCGGCGATGATCCGCAGGCTGTCCTGGGGCGGGAAGATGTAGGTCCCGCGGGCCAGGTACTCCTTGATGAGGTCGTTCTGGGTGGTGCCGGTGAGCTCGGCCTCGGGGACGCCCCGCTCCCGGGCCAGGGCCACGTAGAGGGCCAGCAGCCACATGGCCGTGCCGTTGATCGTCATCGAGGTGTTCATCTTCTCGATGGGGATCTCGTCGAACAGCAGGTGCATGTCGTCGAGGCTGTTGATGGGCACGCCGACCTTTCCCACCTCGGGGCGGGCGATGGGGTCGTCGGAGTCGTAGCCGCACTGGGTGGGCAGGTCGAAGGCGATCGACAGGCCGGTCTGCCCGGCGGCCAGGTTCTTGCGGTAGAGCTCGTTCGACGCCCGGGGGCTGGAGTGCCCCGAGTAGGTGCGGATGATCCACGGCCGGTCGCGCGTGGGCTCCCCGTCGGCGTCGTAGAGGCGATGCGCCTCCCGTTCGGAGGACGTGTCGTCGCTCATGTCCGAGAGGCTACGCCCGCCCCGTCCGCCACCCCCAGCCCGTCGGGGGTGGCGGACGGGGGCCGGTCAGCTCTTGTTGCTGCGCAGGAGGGCGGTGCCGCCGGCGCCCAGGCCCAGCAGGCCGAAGAGCAGGCCGGCGATGGCCAGCCCGTTGGAGCCGCCGTCGTCGCTGTCGGACTCGTCGGAGACCGGGGTGGTGCCGGCCGCATCCTCGTCGCCGTCCTCGGCCGCGTCCTCAGCCGCCATGTCGTCGGCCCCGCCGCCGTGGCCGCCCTCCTCGGCGGCACCGAGGGTGACGAAGGGGGCCGGGTGCTCGGGCTCATCCTCGCCCTCGACCGTCTCCGCGATCCAGGCCGTCTCGCCCTCGACGCAACGCTGGATCACCGGGAACGAGAGGGGGCCCTCGGCCGTCTCCGGGGCCTTGAAGCCGATGGTGAAGACCTGGCGGAAGTGGGGGTCGAGCTCGTTGCCGGCCTGGGCCGTCCAGGTGATCTCCGAGACGCGCTCGGTCTGGGCCTCCTCGCCCTCCTCGCCGGGGATCGGCTCGTCCAGGGCGGACTCGGTGGCGACGACGTCCCAGCCGGCCAGAACCTGGGGTGAGGCGTTGAGGATGCCCTCGGGGATCTGGAAGGCCACCTCCCGGGTGGGCGAGTCCTCGCAGCCGTGGCCGACGGTGAAGGTCACCGACGTGTACCCCCCGGCCGGGACCTCGCCCTTGTCCGGGCTGATGTGGGCGCCGGCCGGGGCGGTGAGCCCGAGGGCGAGGGCGCCGGCGCCGAGCAGGCCGAGCCCGATGCGGGTGATGCGGGTGGTCATGGGTGGTGGTCTCCTGGTGATGGGTTGAGATGGTCGGGTGGGGGATCTAGGGGACGATGGGAACCTGGAAGGAGGCGGTCTCCTCCTCGTAGAGCGAGGTGCGGGCCGCGATCTCGACGGTCCAGGTGCCGGCGATGGACAGGTCGTCGCCGATGAGGGTCCAGTGGCCGGCGCCGGTGTCGGCCGGCACCCGCTCCAGGCCGGAGATCTCGGCGGCGGGGAGCGAGAAGCGGACCTCGATGCCCTCGGGCAGGGCCCACGGGTTGCCCTCGGCGTCGTAGGTGTAGATGTGCAGGGTGGTGCGGCCCACTCGGGTGGGGTCGATGTCGATGGCGATCTCGCCGTCACCGAGGGCGGCCCGCCCGGCGAAGGGGGCGGCCACGGCCTGGCGGGCCGGGGTGACGTCGACCAGGGCGGCCGTGGCCCCCACGAGCAGGGCGAGCAGGGCCACCTCGGCGACCAGGGTGCGGCGCAGGTGGGTGAAGACGCGGCTCCGGTGCTCGGGTGCCGGCGCGGTGTCGTCGGCGTCGGCCGGGCTGTCCGTCGCCTGTTCGGCCGAGGCCTCGGGCGGCGGCTCCACGAGGGGCACCAGGCGGTAGCGGTTCCATCCGCCCAGGGTGGCGACGACGCCGACGATGGCCACCTTGGCCAGGAGGAGCTGCCCGTAGGGGGTGGTGACGAGGGCGTCGAGGCTGCGCACCTGGGTCCACCCCAGGGCCCCGCCGGCCACGGCCACCGCGCCCAGGGCGATGCCGGCGACGCCGGAGAACCGCAGGACGGCGACGGCCGAGGACGCCCCGGCCCGATGCCGGGCGACCACGACGACCAGCAGGCCCACCAACCCGCCCAGCCACACCGCGCCCGCGCCCACATGGGCGGCATCGGCTCCGACGGCCACGGCGAGGGGAGAGGTCGTCGCTGTGTGGCCGGCGATGGCGAAGGCGACGGAGACGGCGACCAGGCCGGCCCCGGCCACCACCCGGTCCCGTCCGGCGTCGACGGCGACGAAGAGGAGGGCGAGGAGGGCCACAGCGATGCCGATGCCCACGTTGTCGGCCAGGATCTGGCTGAGGACGCCGGGGGCGGTGAGGGAGTCGGGGCCGAGCCCGGTGGCCAGGGCGGCCCGCACGGGGATCTCCACCACGAGGCCGGTGGCGCCGACGGCGGCGCCGATGCGCACCAGCCGGCGCAGCCGCGGACGCTGGTCCCCCCCGCCGTCGACGGCGACGAGGAAGAAGGCCAGGCCGGTGGCCAGGAGGGCCCCGCCGTAGGCGAGCACCCGGGCCGCCGTGCCGGCGACCTGCCACGCCGAGTCGCGGCCCTGGCCGACGAGGGCGTCGACGACCGAGTCGTCCAGCTCGGCGCTCCCGTCCCCCACGCCGAAGGTGAAGGCCCCGTCGATGGGGTGGCTGTCGGCCGAGACGGCGCGCCAGGCCACCACGTAGGTCCCGTCCGCCAGGTCGCTGCGGAGGGCGACGGTGATGGTCTGATCTGCCACCTCGACCCCGCCCCGGTCCACCCGGTCGCCGTCGGCGTCGAGGATCCGCACCTGGCCGGCGCTCGTCGACACGCCCTCGTTGAACGTGAGGGAGATCTCGGCGGGGGCCCGGTCGAGGCGGGCCCCGTCGGCCGGCGTGCTGCTCACGAGCTGGGCGTGGGCGCCGGCCGGGGCGGCACCGAGCCCGAGGAGGGCCAGCCCGGCCAGGGCCAGGGCGGCCAGCGCCGGGAGGAGCCGGGCGGTGCCGCGGGGGCCGCTCACGCCGGGGCCGGGGCCGAGCCCCGCAGGGCCTGGCCCGGTCGCACCTGGAGCAGCCAGAGGAGAGCGACGCCGGCCAGGTCGAGGACGTGGTGGGCCTCGGTGACGGCCACCGCCGCCCCCTGGGCCACGTCGACCCCGGCGGCGACGACGGTGGCCCCGGCCAGGGCGCCGGCGAAGGGCAGGAGGCCGGTGGCCAGGCGGGGGCGCCACGCCGCGCTGAGGATGCCGACGGCGAGGGCCAGCTCGAAGGCGCCCATCTCCCGGGTCACGTGGACGGGGGCGCTGGCGTCCTGGGCCCAGAACAGGGCGGGGACGGCCAGCACCAGCTGGGTGAGGCCGATGGCCAGGAGGGCGTAGCGCACCCCCTCCCGCACCGGGCGGGGCCGGGAGGCGGCGGGGACGGAGGCGAGGATGGCCTCGGTGCGGTCGGGCACGGGCTGGGCGGGCCTGACCCGGACGGCGCGGTGGAGCCCGGTGGCCTCGGCGGCCCAGGTGGTGCAGGCCGGGCAGGTGGTGAGGTGGGCGTCCATGGCCCCCTCATCGAGGCCCGGGGGCAGGGCCTCGTGGTCGAGCCGGGCCGAGAGGCCCTCACGGCAGTCGTCGCAGCGCATGGTGACCGGGTCGTCGCGACGACGGGGATGGTTCCCGGTCCCTTCGTGTGCCGGGGGTCACCGGATGGACAGGCGGGGGCGCCAGGCACCACGCTTTCCGCCGTGGATCCGTTGACCCGGCTCGCCCTGGAGGCGCGCGACGGCGACGAGCTGAGCCTGGCCGGCTTCGTCCGTGGGTCCCAGGCCGACGTCTGGCGCCTGGCCGCCCACCTGGTCGACCGGGACGCGGCCGACGACGTCACCCAGGAGGTCTACCTCCGGGCCATCCCCGCCCTGGCCCGCTACCGGGGGGACGCCCCGGCCCGGGCCTGGCTGCTCAGCATCGCCCGGCGCACCTGTGCCGACGTGGTGCGGCGCCGGGGTCGGGAGCGCCGCCTGTGGCACCGCCTGGCCGCCCAGCCCGATCCGGCCCGGGCCGGGGGGGAGGCGCCGGCCACCGGCGATGTCGAGCTCGACGCCCTGCTGGCCGACCTTGACCCCGATCGCCGGGTGGCCTTCGTCCTCACCCAGGTGATCGGCTTGCCCTACGCCGAGGCCGCCGTGGCCTGCGACGTGCCCATCGGCACCGTCCGCTCCCGGGTGGCCCGGGCCCGGGGCGACCTGGTGCGCTCCCTCGCCCCGGACGCCGAGGCCGGCGAGGCAGCCGGCACCGAGGCCTGAGCTGCCCGGCAGGGTTGCCATCCTCTGTTAGGTGTGCTTATCATTCGGCCCGACGGTCGCTCGGGAAGAAGCGGCCGTCGTCCTCGCTCAGGGATCGGGTCTCGTGGATCCGATCCGATCCCCGGGCCGCAAGCCATCGCGGTGGTGCCGGGTCTCGTGGATCCGATCCGGCACCACCGGGATGGCTCTTGTGTTCAGCGGGCCCGGCCCAGGCGGCCGGCCTGGAAGTCCTCGTAGGCCTGCTGGAGCTCGGCCCGGGTGTTCATCACGAAGGGCCCGGCCCAGGCCACCGGCTCCCCGATGGGGCGACCGCCGAGGAGGATCACCTCCAGGGCGGCGGTGCGGCTGTCCTGGGTGGCGTCGGCGGCGACGGCCACCGAGTCGCCGGGCCCGAACACCACCGTCTGGCCGGCGGACACGGGGCGCCGATCGGGGCCGACATCACCCTCGCCGGCCAGCACGTAGGCCAGGGCGTTGAACGCCGTGGGCCAGGGGAGCACCAGCTCGGCGCCGGGGGCGACGGTGACGTGCACCATGGCCATGGGCGTGTGGGTCGAGCCGGGCCCCCGCAGGCCGGCCACGTCGCCGGCGATCACGCGGATCAGGGCGCCGGCGTCGGGCGTCGTGGCCAGGGTGACCTCGCCCGAGCGCAGATCCTGGTAGCGGGGTGTCGCCCACTTCTTCTCCCGGGGCAGGTTCACCCAGAGCTGGGTGCCGTGGAACAGCCCCCCGCTGGCCACCAGGGCCTCGGGCGGGCGCTCGATGTGGAGGAGGCCGGAGCCGGCCGTCATCCACTGGGTGTCGCCGTTGGTGATGACGCCCCCGCCCCCCTCGGAGTCCTGGTGCTCGAAGGTGCCGTCGATCATGTAGGTGACGGTCTCGAAGCCCCGGTGCGGGTGCCACGACGTGCCCTTGGGCTCGCCGGGGGCGTACAACACCTCCCCCATCAAGTCCATGTGGCTGAAGGGGTCGAGGTCGGCCAGGTCGATGCCGGCGAAGGCGCGGTGGACGGGGAAGCCCTCGCCCTCGAAGCCCCGGGGAGCGGTGGTGAGGGACCGGACGGGGCGGGAGCGCTCTCGGGGGGCGGCGGGGATGCGGTCGAGGGTGGTCGGGTCGTCGACGGTGATGGCGGGCATGGGGCCTCCTCGGAACTACTTGCTCACACAAACAGTTTCTCGGGCGTCTTGTTCCCGCCGGACGGCTAGGACGGTTCCGAGACGGTGGCCGCTGCTGGCGGCATGGCGACAGGCACCGGCACGTGCACCACGGTCGGACGGGTGCGACCTCGCAGGGTGACGTTCTCCCCGGCCACCCACCGCGCCGCCTCGACGGGAGGGGCCGCGGCCACTGTCGCCCCGGACGCCAGGACCCCTCCCGACGCGTCCTTGGCCAGCTCGGTGAGGCGGGCCGCCTCGTTCACCGGGTCGCCGATCACCGTGTACTCGAAGCGCTCCTCCGAGCCGATGTTGCCGGCCACGGCCGGCCCGGCGGCCACCCCGATCCCGGCCCGACAGTCGGGCACCTCGACGGCTAGGCGGCGGGCCAGCTCCCGGGCGGCGGCGAGGGCGGCGCCGGCCGGATCGTCGATCTCTCCCGGAGCCCCGAACACGGCCAGGGCGGCGTCGCCCTGGAACTTGTTGATCCATCCGCCGTGGGCCCCCACCGTGGCCACCACGACGGTGAAGAACCGGTTGAGGACGTCGACGACCTCCGCCGGCGGCCGGCCGGCGGCCATGCCCGTGGAGTCGACCAGGTCGACGAACAGCACGGCCACGTCCCGCACCTCGCCGCCCAGGGTGGGGGCGTGGGCCAGGGCGTCGGCGGCCACGTCTTCGCCGACGTGCCGGCCGAACAGCTCCCGGATCTGCTCCCGCTCCCGCAGCCCCTCCACCATGCGGTTGAAGCCGTCCTGGAGGAGGCCCAGCTCGCTGCCGTCGTACACGGGCACGGCGACCTCGAGATCGCCCTCGCCGACCCGGGCCATGCCCCGCCGCACCTCCCGCACCGGGTCGGCCACGGCCCGGGCACCCAGGACCGCCACCCACAGGCCCACGACGAGGGCGACGCCTCCGAGGGTGATCATGGTGACCGAGAGGGAGACCCGGGTGGCCGTCCCTTCGGCCAGGGCGAAGATGCCGGTGATGACCAGGCCCACGAGGGGGACGCCGGTGCCGAGGGCCCACGACAGCACCTGGCGCGCCGTCACCCCCGGCAGGCGAGGCCGCTCGATCGTGCCCTGGGCCAGGGCGCGGGCGGCGACAGGGCGGAGGAGCCGCTCGGTCGTGAGATAGGCGACGGCCCCGGTCGACAGGCCCCCGAGGATCACGGTGAACGCCACCCGGCTGATCAGCCGCGGGTCGAAGAACCCGTTGACGAAGGCGAAGATGACGGCCGAGGCCACCCACAGGGTGAGCTGCAACCGGAACACGCTGAGCGGGGTGCGGAGCACGGCGACGACCTCATCGGCCGTCGGGGCCCGACCCTCCACCAACCAGCTCCGGGCCGGGACGAGGACCCGCCGCCCCCACACGTTGCCGATCGCCACGGCCACCGGCGCCCACACGCAGGCCATCACCGTGTTGACGAGGGCCACGGTGCCGGGGTCGTCGAGAGGATCGCTGGGCAGGACCCAGGTGATGAAGGCGAAGACGGCTGCCGCCCCGGCCAGGTTGGTCACCGCGGTCGACAGGGACACCCCGACGGCCACCCGCCGGGCCAGCCGCCGGTCGTCGCCCGCGGGCCCTGCCGGTCGGTCCGTCACCCGAGTCCACGGCAGGGAGCGGCGCTGAGGGTCATCGCACCAGCGTGGCACCCCGGCACCGTTCGGCGGTGGGTCGCCCGGCGGCCAGCGACGTCGGCGCAGTAGACAGGGACCGAACGTCCCGACGCCGGCAGGAGTGCCCCATGGCCATCGACTTCACCCTCGAACCCGAGATCGAGGAGCTCCGCCTGCGGGTGCGGTCCTTCATCGAGGACGTGGTCAAGCCGGGCGAGGCCGAGATCGGCGCCCTCGACACCGGGATCGAGCGCGACGAGTACGTGAAGATCCTCATCGGCATGCGGGTCGCGGCCCAGGAGGCGGGGCTGTGGCTCCCTCACATGCCGAAGGAGTGGGGAGGGATGGAGCTGGGCCACGTGGGGCTGGCCATGGTGCAGGCCGAGGGGGCCAAGTCGAGCTGGGGCCCGTGGGTGATGAACTGCCAGGCCCCTGACGAGGGGAACATGCACACCCTCCTGCACTGGGGCACCGACGAGCAGAAGGAGAAGTACCTGCGGCCGCTGTGCGAGGGCACCGCCCGTTCGTGCTTCGCGATGACCGAGCCGGAGGTCGCCGGATCCGACCCGACGTTGATCCAGACCAAGGCCTACC
>CAZXRA010000080.1:0-3680 GCA_964643485.1 uncultured Iamiaceae bacterium
TCGGCCACGGCGGGCATCCGGGTGGACCCGCCCACCAAGATCACGTGGTCGATCTGGCCCTTGTCGAGGCCGGCGTCGGAGATGGCCTGCTCGAAGGGGCCCTTGCACCGGTTGAGGAGGTCGGCGGTGAGTTCCTGGAACTTGGCCCGGCTGAGGCTCTCGTCGAGGTGCAGCGGCCCGTCGGCCCCGGCGGTGATGTAGGGCAGGTTGATCTGGGTCTGCTGGGTGGACGACAGCTCGATCTTGGCCTTCTCGGCGGCCTCCTTGAGGCGCTGCTCGGCCATCGGGTCCTTGGCCAGGTCGATGCCGTGGGCGTTCTTGAAGCTGCCGACCATCCAGTCGATGATCGCCTGGTCCCAGTCGTCGCCGCCCAGGTTGACGTCGCCGTGGGTGGACTTCACCTCGAAGACGCCGTCACCGATCTCCAGCACCGACACGTCGAAGGTGCCACCGCCCAGGTCGAACACGAGGACCGTCTCGTCGGCTCCCTCGCGCTCCAACCCGTAGGCCAGCGCGGCCGCCGTGGGCTCGTTGATGATGCGGAGCACCTCGAGGCCGGCGATCTGGCCCGCCTCCTTGGTGGCGGTGCGCTCGGCGTCGTTGAAGTAGGCGGGGACGGTGATGACAGCCTGGGTGACGGTGTCGTTCAGGTAGGCCTCGGCGTCGGCCTTGAGCTTCATGAGGGTGCGGGCTGAGATCTCCTGGGCCGTGTAGCCCTTGCCGTCGATCTCGATCTTCCAGTCGGTGCCCATGTGGCGCTTGACCGAGCGGATGGTGCGCCCCGGGTTGGTGATGGCCTGGCGCTTGGCCACCTCGCCGACCAGCACCTCGCCCGCCTTGGAGAAAGCGACGACCGAGGGCGTGGTGCGGGAGCCCTCGGCGTTGGGGATCACCAGGGGGTCGCCGGCCTCGAGGACGCTGACGACCGAGTTGGTGGTGCCGAGGTCGATGCCGACGGCCTTGGGCATGGGGGTTCCTCCGAGGTGGGATGTTCTCTGTATCTCGTCGGAGGATAAAAGTTGAGCGCTGGATTATCAACTCCGGACCCGTGTGGCACCCGACACGCGGGCTCCGCCGCCCCGGCTCGATGGCCAGGGGATGGGCTCGGGGGGTGGTGCATGAGGCTTCCTCTCTGCGTAGCCGGTGGTCGGGCCCGCTTCGACGCCCACCTCTCCCATCCGGCGGCGGGACGGGCCGCGTGCGAGCATCGGGCCATGACGACGCTGCACGACTTCTCGGCCACCGGCATCGACGGCACCGAGGTCGACCTGGGCGACTACGAAGGGAAGGTCGTGCTGGTGGTGAACACCGCCTCCAAGTGCGGCTTCACCCCGCAGTACCAGGGCCTCCAGGCCCTCCATGAGGAGTTCGCCGACCAGGGGCTCGTGGTGCTCGGCTTCCCCTGCGACCAGTTCGGCCACCAGGAGCCGGGCGACGAGGACGAGATCCAGGAGTTCTGCCAGCTCAACTACGGCGTGTCGTTCCCCCTGTTCGCCAAGGTCGAGGTGAACGGCGACGACGCCCACCCCCTCTACAAGTGGCTGCGGTCGGAGAAGGGCGGGATGCTGGGCGACCGCATCAAGTGGAACTTCACCAAGTTCCTGGTCGACCGCACCGGCCGCCCCGTGAAGCGCTACGGCTCCACCACCAAGCCCGAAAGCCTCCAGCGCGACATCGAGAAGGCCCTCGGCTGATCCGCCGGCTGCAGTGACGCGTGGCCGTTGCGTGTCGCGCCGGGCCCGAGCGGAGGCCCACATCGATTGAGGCGCGTGCCTTGACGACCTAAGGCGACTGCCTTACCGTGGCGACGGTGAGCCGAGCCCGTGAGGAGATGATCGACGCCGCCGAGCGGATCGCCGTGGAGCGAGGGCTGGCCGCCATGTCGCTGCGGGAGGTGCAAGCCGCCTCGGGCCAACGCAACAAGTCGGCGGCCCAGTACCACTTCGGCTCCCGGGAGGGCTTGATCGAGGCGGTCGTGACCGCCCGCATGGCGCCGGTCAACGAGAGCCGCCTGGCCCGCCTGGCCGAGCTCGACGCCGCCGACGAGGCCCCCTCGGTGCGCCAGCTCGTCGAGATCCTGGTCGAGCCGCTGGCCGAGCACACGCTGGGCCAGTCCGACAGCCGGTGGGCCCGGTTCGTGGCCCAGGGCCTCGCCGATCCAGCCGTGACCGCCGTGGTGCGACGTTCGTTCGCCGGCCGCAGCTACCGGGAAGTGCACGACCGTCTCGTCGCCGCCGTCGCCGACCTGCCCGAGCCGCTCCGGGCCCGACGGGTGGCGCAGGTCGTCGGGCTCGTCGTGCTCACCCTGGGCGAGGCCGAGGGCCGCAGCCCGGCCGGGCGCCGCACCCTGCCCGACGCCGCCCTGGTCGCCGACCTGGTCGACGCCTGCGCCGGCCTCCTCACCGCTCCTCTGTCCGCCGCCACCGTGGCCGAACTGGCCGCCGGCCGCACCCGCCACGCCTGATCCCAGGAGAGAGCCATGCCCACCCTCGACATCGGTCCCCGTGTTGCCGCCCGCGTCCCCGACGGCTTCCCCGTCGCCCCCTACGAGCGCTTCGCCCTCCGGGCCCTCAGCCCCACCATCGGGGCCGAGGTGGAGGGCGTCGACCTCGGTACCCCCCTGGACGCCGAGCTCCGGGCCGAGCTGCACCGGGCCCTGCTGGAGTGGAAGGTGCTGTTCTTCCGCGACCAGGACATCACCCGCGACCAGCAACGGGCCTTCGCCGAACGCTGGGGGGAGCTGGAACGCCACCCCTTCTACCGCTACGTCCACCCTGACCAGGCCGCGGCCGACGTGGTCACTCTGGCCAAGGACGCCATGGCCGCCGGGGTGGAGAACGAGTGGCACACCGACATCACCTGGCACGAGCGCCCGTCGTGGGGGGCGGTGCTCCGGGCCGTCGAGGTGCCCGAGCTGGGCGGCGACACCCTGTGGGCCGATGCCGGCGCCGCCTACGACGGCCTGCCCCGCGCCCTCCGGGAGCGCATCGACGGGCTCACCGCCGTCCACGACTGGCGGCACGTCTTCGGCCCGGCCATGCCGCCCGAGGCCATCGAGGAGCTGTCGCCCTCGTTCCCGCCGGTGGAGCACCCCATCGTGCGGGTCCATCCCGAGACGGGCCGGCGCACCCTGTTCGTGAACCCGATCTTCACCACCCACGTCGTGAGCCTCGACCCTGCCGAGAGCGACGCTCTCCTCGACCGTCTCTACCGCCAGGCCACCCGAGCCGAGTACCAGTGCCGCTTCCGGTGGGCCCCGGGCTCGGTCGCCTTCTGGGACAACCGGGCCACCCAGCACTACGCGGCCAGCGACTACCACCCGCAGCGCCGGGTGATGGACCGCATCAGCATCGCCGGCGACCGCCCGACCGGCCCCCCGACCTGACTCCGGCCCAGGCGACGGACACCTATCCGGGCTCCGTTCGCCCGCGCGCCTCGACCCGCCCTGCGAGGAGGACGAGTCGATCGGCGAGACAACCGGGCAGAGACACACGCCAGCGAGGGCGACGACGGTGGGCCGATCCGCTCAGGCCTGAGCGGTGTCGGGTTCAGGCGGCGAGGGGTTCGGCGGTTTGTGGGGGTGGTCGGGTGGTGCGACATCGGCCGTCGGGGCTGGTGACGTGGAGGGTGGCGTCGGTGTCCATGGTGAGCATCCAGCCGGGTCGGTGGATGACGTGGTG
>CAZXRA010000081.1:0-22476 GCA_964643485.1 uncultured Iamiaceae bacterium
CTTCGTCGTGCTCGACCACGGCGGCCTCGAACGTCTCGCCCACCCGGTCAGTCAGCAGCCAGGCCTCGACGTGGTCGATGGCCGTGCGCTCGGCGGCCCGGGCCCGCCGCCCGCTGGCGGCCATGACCTCGGGCAGGCCGATGAGCCCGGCGCTCACCCACTCGGGGACCGGGGTGTCGGTGGCGGCGGCCAGGCAGGCCTCGGTGGCGTAGCGGTCGCACAGCCGACGGATCGGAGCGGTGACGTGGGCATAGGGCCCGCCGATGCCGGCATGGCCGACGGTTTCGGCCGGGCTGTGGCCGACGACCGTGTAGCCCGCCCCCCGCAGCAGCTCGGCCGCCAGCTCGAGGAAGGCGGCGTGACGGGGCTCGTGCGGATCGCAGCCGGCGAGGACTGCCGCCGGAGCGGCACTGTCGGGCCAGGCCACGCCCAGGGCCGGCGCGGCTCGTCGGAGCTTGGCGACGACGTGGGGGTCGGGGTCGGGGAGCGTGCGTAGGAGACCGACTCCGGCGTCGAGCTGGAGGCGGGCGGCGACCATGCCGGTGAGCAGCGAGAGCTGGGCGTTCCACTCCTCCACGGGCAGGGGGGCCCGCCGCGCGATCGTCCATCCCCCGCCGGGAGCGGGCACCACCTCCTGGGCGAGGAGCCCGAGCTCGATGGCGCCCCGCTGGCGGGCCAGGGCCAGGCGGGCCCGACCGAGCTCCGGGAGGGCCCGAGCCGCGGCCGGGGCGGTGCCCTCGTCCAGTGCAGCCTGGAGCCCGGCGTAGTCGAGCTGAGCCCGGCTGCGGACGAGGGCCCGCTCCACGGTGGCGTCGCCCTCGGTGCCGTCGGCCGCCACGTCGATCGTCCAGAGGACGGCGGGGCGGTCCTGGCCGGGGAGCAGGCTGGCCGCTCCCTCGCTCAGGGCCGGCGGGTGAAGGGGGACCCGCCCGTCGGGCAGGTAGAGCGTCTCCCCCCGGGAGGTCGCCTCGACGTCGACGGCACCGCCGGGGACGACGAAGGCGGCGACGTCGGCGATGGCGTAGCTGACCTGCCACCCCCCACCGGGCTGCTCGGCGACGTGGAGGGCCTGGTCGAGGTCACGGGCCCCGGGCGGGTCGACGGTGACCAGCTCGATCGACCGGGCGTCCCGTCGGGTGGGGGCCAGGCCGTCTCGGGCCACCGCGGCCTCGGCCTCTGCCCCCGGGGGGAACCCCACCGGGAGCTCCAGGTCCCGCCACACCGGGGAGAGGTCCAGCTCCGTGTGGAGGCGGCGACGGGGCACGGCGGCTTCCTAGCAGAGGCCGGTGCTCCAGCGGGGGGCGTCCCCCGTCGGGGTGCCCGGCCGGGCCGGGCGCCGTCGGTAGCCTCGCCCCGATGGTCGACCTCCTCGCCCTCTTGGCCGGTGGGGCCCTCGGCGTGCTGCTGGGCGTGGCCGTGCTGGGCCTCCGGCGCGGCTCCCGGCCCCTGCCCGTCGTGGCCGGTCGGGCTGCCGGGCCGGCTGCGGTGCCGGTGGCCGCCGCCCCGTCCCGGCCGGCGGCCGACTACCCGATCCACGTGAACCAGCCGGGAGCGCCCGTCGCGGCCCCACCTCCTCCGGTCGCCTCGGCTGGGCCGCCGGCCGCCGGTCCGGTCGGGGCCCGCCTGGAGCCGGAGGGTGGGCGTTCCGTCGTCCTCGGCCCCGAACCCGTCACCATCGGCCGGGGTTCCGACCAGGGTCTCCAGGTGCCGGACAAGCGGGCCAGCCGGGCCCATGCCGTGGTGCGCCCTCGGGCCAAGGGGGGCTGGGAGCTGGCCGATGCCGGCTCGGCCAACGGCACCGAGCTGAACGGCCACCGCATCCCCGACGGCCGGGTGGCCCCGCTGCGCGACGGCGATCGCATCGGCATCGGCGACGTCACCATCACCTACCGCGAGGAGCGGGGCGCCTCTCCGGCCGGCCCCGACGCCACCCGGGTGCTGTGATGCTGGTCGCCGTCGTCCTCTTCGTGATCGGCCTGGTCCACGGGCTGGTGGCCGTGGCCACGGTCGCCGCCTTCCGGGGTCGGCGGGTGCAGCGCCCTGACGGGCGGGTGGGCCGCAAGCGGGGACCGCTCCGCATCGGCCTCGGCCTGCTCGGCCTGGGCCTGGTGGCTGTCCTCCTGGGCGTCGAGCTGGGCTGGTTCTACGCCAACAGCCAGTTCGACAAGGTGGAGCGGGTCGACGTCGACGTGGACGGGCGCAGCGTCCTGGCCGGCGGCGACGCCAAGGGCACCAACTACCTGCTCGTCGGCACCGACACCCGGCCCGGGTTCCGGCAGAACCTGGCCGACACCATCCTGGTCCTGCGCACCGGCGACGGGCCGGCCCGCATGCTGTCGCTGCCTCGCGACCTGTTCGTCCCCATCCCGACGCGGGGAGAGGAGGGCCGCATCAACTCGTCCTACAACGACGGGCCGACGGCGCTGATCCGCACCGTGCAGGAGTCGGTGGGGATCCCCATCGACCGCTACATCGAGATCGACTTCGTGGCCTTCGCCGGGGTGATCGACGCCGTGGGCGGGGTGACCATCAACTTCCCCAACCCGGCCATCGACACCAAGTCGGGCCTGAACGTGCAGGAGTCGGGTGACGTCGAGCTCAACGGGGAGCAGGCCTTGGCCTACGTGCGCAGCCGCACCTACCAGGAGGTCATCGACGGCGAGGTGCAGCCGCCTGACGGGCTGGCCGACCTGAGTCGGGTGACCCGGCAGCAGACGTTCCTGCGGGCGGTGCTGAACGAGGCGAGTTCGAGCCGCAACCCGTTCGCCCTGGACAGCATCGGCAAGGCCCTGATCGAGGGGTTGCGGATCGACAACCACATGGAGCTGGTCGACGCCATCGGGTTCGCCTGGACCATGGGCCGCCTCGACCCGAAGCAGACGGAGCTCCCGGTCTCCTTCGTCGCCGGCGAGACCTACGTCGTCCTCGACCAGCCCGCCGCCGGCGCCGTCATCACCGACTTCGCCGGCTGAGGGCGACGAGGGAGCGATCTCGGGTCCGCCCGCCCCGGACCCATCCGTTGATTGATGAAAAATACTGGAAATTCACTTCCAGTGACCGATGGGTCTCCCGCAAGTGATCGGGCCACCTCGCCGCCGGCGTCCCCTGGACCCCGTTGCGGAAGGAGCCCGCGATGCTCATCGTCGGGATCGTCCTCGTCAGCCTGGCCGTCGTCGCCCTGGTGCGCGCCCGCCGCCACCGCACCGCGGTGGGCCTGCTCGCCATCGTCGTCAGCGCTGCCGTGCTGGTCACCACCGGCGGTGGGGCCAGCGCCGCCATCGTGGCCACCGTCCCCCTCGGGACGACAGCGCCGTACGCCGTCCTGGCCGGGTCCACCGTCACCAACACCGGCCCCAGCGTGATCGACGGCAGCGTCGGGCTGGCGCCGGGCACGTCGGTCACCGGCTTCCCTCCCGGCCTGGTCACCCCGCCGGGGACCATCGACGCCGCCACCGCCACCGCCATCGGGGCCCAGGACGACCTCACCACCGCCTACGTCAACGCCGCCGGCCGATCGGTGGACGCCACCGTGGCCGCCGATCTCGGGGGCCTGACCCTGCAGGGCGGGGTCTACACCGGGCCCGGCCCGGCGTTGAGCCTGACGGGACCCCTGGTCCTCGACGGGGCCGGCAACTTCGACTCGGTCTTCATCTTCCAGGCCGGATCGACGCTCACCACCGCCTCCGGCTCCTCCGTCTCGCTGATCAACGGGGCCCAGGCCTGCAACGTCTTCTGGCAGGTCGGCAGCTCGGCCACCCTGGGAACGGGCTCGACCTTCGTGGGCAACATCCTCGCCCTCACGTCGATCACCGTGACCACCGGAGTGACCATCGAGGGCCGGGCCCTGGCCCGCAACGGCCAGGTGTCGCTGGACACCGACGTGTTCCTCCGGCCCGGCTGCGCCCAGGCGCCCCCTCCCGTCACCACCACGCCGACGACCACGCCGGTCGTCCCCACCACGGCCACGCCGGGCGGTACGACGCCGGCTGTCCTCCCCGGCCCGGGCTCCGCATCCAGTCCCCCTGGGGACGATGCGGTGCCCACCCCGGGCGACTCCACGGTGGCGACCGTGCCCGCCACGCCCCTCACCCCGACGCCCCGTACGCCGACGCCCGGCACGCCGACCTCCACGCCGGATGACAGCACGACCCGGACCGCTCGACCGGGGACGCCCCGGATCTACGCCCCGGCCGGACCCGGCGTGCCCGGCCTCGGGGGACCCCCCCGGACCGGTGCCGACCCGGGCGCCGACCCGGGCACCGGGCCGGACAGCCCGTGGCCCACGATCCTGTTGGTGCTGGTCGGGAGCCTCGCCATCGCTGGCGCCATCCAGGACCAGCGAGCACGGTCCGCCCGTCGGCTGTCGGCGACGCACTAGGGCGTCATGTCGTCGAACCGGCCCCGGGCCGTGACCCGGGGCGGTTGGGCCGCGGTGACGCTCCTGACCGCCTTCCTCGCCACGGCTGCCGTGTCACCCCCGCGGGCGCCGACCCCGGAGCGGGTGACGACGCCCTCCGCGGCGGGCGCGACGCCGACCGTCCCGGTGCCCCTCGACCGGGCGGAGGCGTCCGAGCCGGCGACGTCCGAGCCCGCCGCCCTGGTCGAAGCCGAGCTCGCCCTGCGGGCCGGACCGGTGGCGGTGCCGCTCGAGTTGCACGTCCCGTCGATCGGCGTCGTCGCTGCGGTCCTCGGCGTGGGCATCACCGACGAGGACGTGATGGACGCCCCGATGGGCGCGGCGGAGGACCCGGTGTGGGGCCAGGCCTTCTGGTACCGGGGCAGCGCCGTGCCCGGCTCCGTCAGCACGGCGCTGCTCGCCGGTCACGTCGGTGGGCCCGGAGGGCTCCCCGGTGTCTTCGCCCACCTCGGCGAGTTGCGCCCCGGTGATCCCGTCATCACCCGCGACACCCGGAACGGGATCGACGTCCACTTCTCCGTCACTCGCATCGAGACCTACACGCTCGAGGAGGCGGCCCGGCCTGAAGCCCTACGTGAGATCTACGGCGTCGGGCCGGTGGCCGGCACCGAGCCCCAGGTGGCGGCCGATGGCCTGGCCCACCTGACCCTCATCACCTGCGCCGGCACCTTTCGGGGTGATACCCACGACCGTCGGCTCGTCGTCTACGCCACCCGGACGGCGTGAGCCCTCCTGCGAGAGCGAGCCGTCGATCGAGACTCAGGCCTGGTGAGAACCATGCCGTTCGGCGTCGACGAGGAGGTCGAGGATCTCGCCGATGGTGCGCTCCGGGTGGATCGGGTCGGGCAACGGGAGGTGGGCCTGGATCTGGTAGCGGTTCCGCCGGCCCTCGCGCTCCTTCACCACGTACCCGGCCGCCGTCAGGTCGGCCACGAGACCGAAGGCTGTTCGCTCGGTGACGTCGAGGGCGGCGGCGATGTCGCGGAGGCGGACATCGGGGTCGTGGGCGATCAGCAACAGGGCCCGGGCGTGATGGGTGAGGAAGCTCCAGTTGCTCATCAGGTGACGGGTGTCCCGGTCAGTCGACGGCGGCTCGGGTGAGGAGCCAGCCGGTGAGGGCGGTGAAGACCACCCCGACCACGAGGGGCACGACGATGCCCGAGGCCAGGGTGAGGGTGCCGAGCCGCAGGGTCACATCGGTGGACTGGGTGAGGATCGACGCCGTGTAGGCCCGGAGCGACAGCTTGGCCGCCGTCTCGCTGGCCGTGGCCACGAAGCCCTCCCACACGAGGATGTAGGCGATGCCCCACACCAAAGCGCGTCGGAAGCGCAGCCCGAGGGCGGTGAACACGCCGGAGTAACCGACGACACCGACCACCGTGGCCATGGCTGTGCCCGCCACCAGGTCCCCGCCCGCTCCCGTGGCCAGGGCGGCGAGGACGAGAGGGATGAGCACCAGGGGCAGGGCGGCGGTGATGGCGGCCAGGTTGGCGGCGGCGGCGATGCGCCACCGGGCCACCGGGGTCAGCCACAGGTAGACCAGGGTGCGGTCGTCGACCGGGTCACCCAAGGCCGAGCTGGCGAACAGCAGAGCGCAGATGGGGACGACGACGGTGAAGGCGAAGCTGTTGAGGAACTCGGTGCCGGTGACGAGCGGATCGTCGGCGCCGGCCCGGATGGCCAGGCTGACCAGCACGGAGAACCCGCCGAGGAGCACGATCACCGTGACCCGGCCCCAGGTGATCTGGTGGCGGAGGAACACCCGGTAGAGGCGGGTGAGGGCGCCACGCGGCGACGAGCCGGCCATCAGTGGCCCACCAGATAGCGGAACACCGAGTCGAGGTCGTCGTCGAGGGGCACGACCTCCCACAGCCGGGCCCCCTCGTCGCGGGCGGCGACGGCGACCGACCGGCGGAAGGCGTGCACCTGGTCGGTCTCGACGATCACCGTCTCGGCGTCGACGACCTCCAGGCCGACGACGTGGCGGGCGGCCAGGAGCCGGCCGGCCAGCTCCTGGGGCCGGTCGGTCCGCAGCCGGATGCGGTGGGGACGGTCGTCCATCAGGTCACGGATGGCCCGGAAGTCGCCCTCGGCGGCCAGGCGGCCCTGCACGATGACGAGAACGTTCGACCCGAAGCGCTCCACCTCCTCCAGCACGTGGCTCGACACGACGACGCAGCGCCCCTCGTCGCCCAGCCGGTGGAACAGGTCGGTCATGTGGCGCCGCTGTCGGGGATCGAGGCCGGTGAGGGGCTCGTCCAGCACGATGACGGCCGGATCGTGGACGATGGCCTGGGCCACCTTCACCCGCTGGCGCATGCCCCGGGAGTAGGCGGGCAGGTAGCGGTCGTCGCCGGGGTCGAGCTCCACCAGCGCCAGGGCGTGGGCGGCGGCGTCTCGGGGCGAGGCCACGCCCCGGAGGGCGGCGCAGGTCTCCACCATCTCCAGGGCGGTCAGCCGGTCGAACACCGTCTCCTGCTGGGGCACCAGGGCCAGGGAGCCGAGCACCCCGATGTCGCGGCGTGGGTCGCGGCCCAGGATGCGCACCGTGCCCCGGGCCGGGGCGATCAGGCCGCAGAGGAGCCGGAGGAGCGTCGACTTGCCAGCCCCGTTCGGGCCGAGCAGGGCCGTGACCCCGGCGTCGAGGGAGAACGTCACCTCCGACACGGCGACCACGTCACCGAACCAGCGGGTGCACCCGTCGACCTCGACCATGGCCGTCACCGCGTGACCTGCAGGGTGTCGTAGCGGAGCCAGCAGGTGAGGGCGCCCAGGCCCGTCCAGAACCCGAAGCCGCAGAGGACGTTGGCCAGGTTCATGCCCGGTATCTCGACCGTCTCGCCGTGGACGAGCTGGACCAGGCTGAAGGGCCCGGTGATGAGGCTCAGGGCCTCCAGGCCGTTGGACACGGACGTGATCTCCACCAGGATGCTGATGAACAGGGGCGGGACCACGAGCACCAGCAGCAGGGCGGCGGTGGCGAAGGCCTTGCGATCGGTGAGGGACGACACCCCCAGGGCCACCGCGGTGTAGAGGACGGCCATCAACGCGCCGGCCCCGACGATGCGGGCCAGGGTGCCGGCGACCCCGGCCGGGCCGTCGGGACCCACCCCCTGCACCACGTTGGCGACCAGCATGAGGAGGGGCGGGCCCACGGTGACGAGGGCCAGCACCGTGGCGGTGGCGGCCGCCTTGGCCAGGAGGTACGTGGTGCGGGTGAGGGGGGAGGCCAGGTAGATGCCGAGCATCCCGGTGCGCCGGTCGGTGCAGAGGATCTCGGGCCCGACGAAGGCGACGAAGAGGATGATGGCGGCCTGGATGAAGGGGAAGTAGTTGCCGTAGCTCGGCAGCTCGATCTCGTCCACGTCGACGTCGGGCAGCAGGCTCACCATGCCCACGAACACGATGGCCGGGACGTAGGAGATGCCCACCGAGGCGATGGGGAGAACCTTGGCCCAGACCGAGCGCCGCAGCCCCAGGGCCCGCTGCACGCTCTGGCGCCAGACGGTGACCATGGCCCCGGGCACGTCGGTGCGGGGCCCGGTGTAGCGCCGGTAGCCCCGGTCGATGATGCGGGCGCGGGGTGCCCCGTCGGGGGGGGCGGCGGAGTCGCTCATGGTCCGGCCTCACTGCGGGCCTGACCGCCGGTCAACCCGGCCGAGAGGAAGACCTCCTCCAGCGAGCGCCGCCGGGGTTCGAGGCGGCGGACGGGGAGGTCGAGGCGGACGAGCTCGTCCCGCACCAGGTCGAAGGCGTCTTCCCCGCCCTCGACGAAGATGCGGTCGCCGTCGACGTAGAGGGGGACGCCCTGCGCCTGGATGGCGGCGTAGAAGGGCCGAGGGTCGCCGGCCACCTCGAGCACGACGCCGCCGGTGCTCGTGGCCTGGAGGTCGGCGAGGGCGCCGCTGCTCACGACCCGGCCGGCGTGCAGGATCACCGCGGCGTCGGCCACCCGCTCCACCTCGTCGAGGACGTGGCTGGAGAGGATCACGTGGATGCCGAAGTCGTGGCCGACCCGGCGGATGAGGGCGAGCATGTCGTCGCGCTGCACCGGGTCGAGGCCCTCGGTGGGCTCGTCGAGGAGCACCATCACCGGGTCGTGCACGATGGCCTGGGCCAGCTTCACCCGCTGGCGCTGCCCCGTCGACATGGTGCCCAGGGGCCGGATCCGCTCCTCGCCCAGGCCCACCTGCCACAGCACGTCCGACGCCCGCCCGGTGGCCTCGCGGCGGGGCAGGCCGTGGAGCTCGGCCACGTGCCGGACGAAGTCGAGGGACTTCACGTCGGGGGGGAGCGAGTGGTGCTCGGGCGAGTAGCCGACCCGGGCCCGCACCTCGGGGCCGGCCTCCGTCGGGTCGAGGCCCAGCACCCGGATGGTGCCCTCGTCGGGACGGTGCAGGCCCAACAGGAGGCCGAAGAGCGTGGTCTTGCCCGAACCGTTGGCGCCGAGGAGGCCGGTGACGCCCGGCCCCACCGTCACGTCGGCGCCGGCCAGGGCCAGGGTGGAACCCCACGACTTCACCACGCCGGAGGCGGACACCACCGTGTCTCCCGCGGCGCGCCCGGCCGGTGGGGCGGCTGCCGTGAGCTCGGGAGAGAGGCCGCCGCTCACATCGCCGACCCTATCGTGAGCTGCCCTGGCGCTCCGGCCACGGCGCCGGCGAACGGAGCCGGGACAGGACGAGGCGGTACCGTGGCGCCGACTGGCCGTGGCGCAGCTTGGTAGCGCACCTGCTTTGGGAGCAGGGGGTCGGGAGTTCGAATCTCCCCGGCCAGACCACGAATCCCGGGCCGCAGATCCCTTGGCTCAGTTCACGGTGATCTGCCGCTCCTGCCGGGCGGGACCCTCAGCACCCCGGGCTGGTCGCGTCCTGTGCGGGTCGCGTCCTTCCTCCCGGCGCGGCCGGCCTTCCCGCGGTATCGCGAAGAAATCCGGCAACGGTCGTTGACCCTGTCTCCCTCGCCTGGGACTGTCGACATGACACAACCAAATCAGTGGCCCCGGCGGTGCCGTTAACACCCCGGGGCCCGGCCAGCAACCCAAGGAGATGCTGACATGTCCGACGTTATCCATCCCTGCCCCCGCGCCTTCCCGGATGCGGCGCCCGACCCGGCCGGCTACCCGCTTCAGGTGGAGGTCGAGCCCGACACCGGGCGGTTGATCCTCACCGCGGACGAGGCCATCCGCCTGGTGCTGGCTCTCAAGCACCTGGCGTCCTTCGTCCACTGGGCCCGTTGTGCCCGGTTCTACGACGAGGCCATCGCCGACGAGGCCGAGTGGATGGCCGAGACCCTCGGCGACCGGGCCCGCACCGGCGAGTGACCCGCGTTCCCCTGCTCGGCCCCGTCGGCCGAGCAGGGGAACCGCCACGAGACCTGCTGATCGGCCCGCCAAACCTGCCGGCGAGCCGATCAGCACCCCGGCTGCCTCCCTCCCCCGGCCAGCCCCAGGCCCTCAGATGCGGGACTCGGAGGCCCGGAAGAGGAAGTGCTCGCCTCCGGGCGGGCCTTCAGCCGCAGGCGCCGTCGGTGACGTCGGCCATGCTGATCCCGATGCTGCCGTCGTCGTAGATGGCCACGTCCAGGGAGCGGCCCGGGGAGACGCACCAGTACCAGTCGACCTCGGCGTCGAAGGCGTCAGGCAGCTCCTCGAGCCAGGTCAGGCCCTCGAAGTCCTGCCCCGGTGGCATGTGCCGCCGATACCAGGCGATGACGAGCTCGTGATTGGCCCGGTCGATCTCGAAGAAGCCGGGGCCGCCGACGGGGTTCGGGGTCGCCGCCTCGGGGACGACGGCAGGGCCGATGCCCGATGGCACCGGATCACCGAGTGCCTCCAGCATCGTGGTGGCCTCGGCTTCGGTGAGCGGTGTCGCGGGCATGCTCAACCGGTCGCTGTCGTCCCGGCCACAGCCGGCGATTCCGAGGGTCAGGGTGAGCGTGGTTGCCACGAGCACCGGGACGAGGCCCTTGGCGCGGGGGGATGACTCCCTCGGTGGGTGCGATCGTCGATGTCCTCGGTGATCAGCCATGCATCTCACATCGGCTCGAAGGCGTCCGCCTTCAGGTTCTCACTGGCCGCGGGCGCATGTCATCGATCTCCTGAAGCGTCGCTCGGGGCTCACCGGCCTTCCCGCCGGTCGCATGGGTGACAACCGCGCCTAGCCTCAGCGGAGTGTGGGGGATTGACCACTCATCGCAGCCACCGTGGCTGGGGGCCCTCGTGGCCCGGGGCGGGGAGGCCTTCGCGGCCGTCGGACCCGACGCCGTCGTCCTCTACGCCAACGGTGCCGCCCACGCCCTCCTGGGGGTGGACGAGGGGGCGCTCGCCGGGATGAGCGGCCTCGACCTGGTCCATCCCGAGGATCTGGAGCGGGTCGCCGTGAACCTCGACGGCCTGGCCGCCGGGGCCCGGCCCCGACCGGGGCTGATCCGCCTCCGCCGGGGGGACGGCTCATGGGCGACGGTCGAGATCAGCCCCTTCACCATCGAGCTGCCCCCGTCGCCCGAGGGGCCCGGCACCATCACCGCCTTCGTCCTGCGCGACACCGCCCTGCAGGACGCCCACTGGCAGTTCCTCACCGCCCTGTCCCGGGGCGAGCCCTTCGAGGCGTGCCTCCGGGCCCTGGCCGACGGCCTGAGCTCCGAGGCCGACGGCCCCCTGGCCATCACCTATGACGGGGACGGGCAGCGCCACGTGGTAGGAGCCCTGCCCCCGGAGCTGGCCGGGGTGGCCCCCGACGGAGGACTCGATACCCGCATCGGCACACCGTGGCACCAGGCCCTGCACCGCGGGGCGCCGACGTGGTCCGCCGTCGACGACCTGCCCGCCCCCGTCCGGGAGCTCGCCGTGGAGCGGGGCCACGCCGCTTGCGTGGTCGTCCCCGTCGACGACCCCGGCAGCGGCCGGCCCGCCCTCCTCGTGCAGTGGCCCCCGGCCGTGGCCATGGCCGAGATCCTCGTCGAGGCCCTGGCCCGCCGGCCCCGCCAGGCCGTCACCCTCGCCCTCGACCGGCGCAACGCCCTGCGCCGGTTGGAGCACCTGGCCCACCACGACGACCTCTCGGGCTTGCTCAACCGCACGCCCTTCTTCGTCGCCCTGGCCCGGATGGCCCGTGGGGGCAGCCCCTTCGGGGTCTGCTACGTCGATCTCGACGACTTCAAGCCCGTCAACGACACCCTGGGCCATGTCGTCGGTGACCACACGATCATGGTCTGCGCCCGACGCCTGGAGCGCGTGGTCCGGCCGGGCGACGTGGTCGCTCGGTTGGGCGGCGACGAGTTCGCCGTGGCCTGCCCGGGCGTCGATCCCACGCAAGTCGAGGAGCTGGCTGCCCGGATCGTGGGCTCGCTCAGCCAGCCCTTTCGCATCGGTGAGCACGAGGTCGACGTCGGCGCCAGCGTGGGGTGCGTGCTGGCCGGACCGGGCGACGCCCCCGACGCCGTGGTCGCCGCGGCTGATGCTGCCCTGTACGAGGCCAAGCGGGCGGGTCGGCGGACGTGGCGCCGCGCCCCTGGGGTGGCCCCCCGGGCCGGCTGGGGCCGTCGCCTCCCGTTCCCCGGCGTGGCGACGGGCTGATGGCCGCGTCGCCCCTGCCGCCCCCCCCCGAGGGAAGCTTCGCCAGCGACAACGCCGCCGGTGTGGCCCCGCAGGTGATGGAGGCCTTGGCCGCCGCCAACCACGGCCCGGCCCTGGCCTACGGCGACGATCCGTGGACGGCGGCGGCGGTCGCCGCTCTCCGGGAGCGCTTCGACGCCCCCGTCGAGGTGACGATGTGCTGGGGGGGCACCGGCGCCAACGTCGTCGGCCTGGCCACCGTGCTCCGGCCCTGGCAGGCGGTGATCTGCCCCGACAGCGCCCACGTCGTCGTGGACGAGTGCGGGGCCCCGGCCCACTTCACCGGGGCCACCGTCATCCCTGTTCCCCACGACGACGGCAAGCTCCGCCCCGACGCCCTCGCCCCCTACCTGCACTGGCTGGGCGACGAGCACCACCCGCAGCCGGCGGCGGTGTCGATCAGCCAGGTCACCGAACAGGGCACCGTCTACACCGTCGACGAGGTGGCGACCCTGTGCGAGGCCGCTCACGCCCACGGCCTCGTGGTCCACGTGGACGGGGCCCGCATCGCCAACGCCCTGGTGGCCACGGGGACCGACCTGGCCACCATGATCCGTGACACCGGCGTCGACGTCATGACCTTCGGCCTCACCAAGGACGGGGCCATGTACGGGGAGGCCGTCGTCCACCTGCGGCCCGAGCTGGCCGCCCACGCCCGCTTCGTCCGCAAGCAGGCGGGGCAGCTCCCGTCCAAGGCCCGGTTCGTCGCCGCCCAGATCAGCGCCCTGCTGGAGGACGACCTGTGGCTGGCCCACGCCCGCCACGCCAACGCCATGGCCGATCTCCTCGCCGCTCGCACCGGCGCCATCCCCGGTGTCGACATCGCCCGGGCGCCGGAAGCCAACGCCGTGTTCCCCCGCCTGCCGGCGGCGGCCATCGCCCCGTTGCAGGAGTGGTCGTTCTTCTGGCCCTGGGACCCGGAGGCGTCCATCGTGCGGTGGATGACGAGCTTCGCCACCACCGAGGAGGACATCGACCGCTTCGCCGCTGGCGTGGCCGCGGTGGTCGCGGCCCACGCCCACACCTGACCCCGGGCAGACTGAGGCGATGCCCAGCTACGCCGAGGTCGTCGCCCAGCTCACCGCGCCCGGCGGGGCCTTCGAGGTGGTGCCGGCCACCGTCGACGGGGTCGACATGCGGGTCTACGCCTCGCGGTTCGGCTCCCTGCGGGACGTGCTGGCCGTCGGCGCCGGCCACAGCGACGCCACCTTCCTCGTGCACGGCGACCGGCGCATCTCCTTCGCCGACTTCGCCGCCGGCGCCAACGGCATCGCCGCCGCCCTGGCCGAGCGAGGCGTCGGGCATGGCGATCGGGTCGCGGTGCTGGCCGCCAACTCGCCCGAGTGGTGCAGCACGTTCTGGGCGACGGTGAGCCTGGGCGGCATCCTCGGCGGCCTCAACGGCTGGTGGAAGACCGACGAAGTGCTCTACGGCCTGGAGGACTCCGGGGCCAAGGTGCTGGTGGCCGACGCCAAGCGCTTCGCCCGCATCGCCGACGAGGTGGCCGCGGGCGGGCTGCCCGGCCTGGAGGCCGTCTTCCTCGTTGACGGCGACGCCGCTGGGGATCGGGTCCACTCGTTCTCCGCGTTGACGAGCGTCCCGACGACCGATGCCCCCACCGTCCCCGTCGACGAGGGCGACGCCGCCGTCATCTTCTACACGTCGGGCACCACGGGCCGGCCCAAGGGGGCCATCTCCACCCACCGGAGCATGATCGCCAACCTCCAGAACACGGTGCTCAACACCCTGGCCACCCGGATGGCCGTCCCGGATCCGGCGGACCAGGCCCCCGACGAGAGGGCCGACGGCTCGGGCCAGACGGTGGGCCTCATGACCTCGCCCCTCTTCCACGTGGCCGGCTGTCACTCCAACCTGGTGGTGGGGCTGTTCGGGGGCATCCGCCTGGTGATGCCGGAGGGGCGCTTCGACCCCGTCGAGGTGCTGCGCCTCATCGACCGGGAGCGGGTGCAGATCTGGGCCACGGTGCCCACCATGGTGTGGCGGGTGTGCGAGCACCCGGACCGCCACGAGTACGACACCTCGTCGGTGACGATGGTGGCCTTCGGGGGCTCACCCTCGGCGGGGGAGCTCCAGCGCAAGGTGATGGAGACCTTTCCGAGCGTCCGCTTCACCTCCAACGCCTACGGCCTGACCGAGACGTCGTCGGTGGCGACGGTGCTCACCGGTGAGGACAGCGCGGCCAAGCCCGATTCGGTGGGCCGGCCCGTGCCCGTGGTCGACATCCGCATCGACGACGGCGCCGGTGGCTCGCGCCCCCCGGGCGAGACGGGCGAGGTGTGCATCCGGGGCCCGATCCTGATGCCGGGCTACTGGGGCAAGCCCGAGGCGACGGCCGAGGCCCTCCGCGACGGCTGGCTCCACACCGGCGACCTGGGCCACCTCGACGACGAGGGCTTCCTTTACATCACCGACCGGGCCAAGGACATGATCATCCGGGGCGGCGAGAACGTGTACTGCGTCGAGATCGAGAACCGCCTCGTCGAGCACCCGGCCGTGGCCGACGCCGCCGTGATCGGCGTGCCCCACCTGAGCCTGGGCGAGGAGGTCAAGGCCGTCGTCCAGGTCGAGCCGGGGGCCGAGCTGACCGAGGGGGAGGTGCGGACCTGGGTGGCGGCCGAGCTGGCCGACTTCAAGGTGCCCACCTACGTCGAGCTCCGGGACGACAAGCTGCCCCGCAACGCCTCGGGCAAGCTGCTCAAGAACCTGTTGCGGGGCACCGGCGACGTCAGCCTGGCCGAGACCCTCTGAGCCCGGCGGCGCCGAGGGTGTCGGGTCGGATCAAGTGCCGGCCAGGCGGGCGACCACGGGGGCGAAGGCCTCGAAGCTGTCCTCCTGCACGACGAGGTAGGAGAAGTCCCAGCGCTCGCGGCGGGCCTCCAGGTCGGCACAGATCTCGTCGACGGTGCCGATCAGGGCGTGGGGGTAGTCGGCCACGTCCTCGGGGGCCAGGCCGAACAGGGGCGCCATCATCTCGATGGTGCCGGCCCGGTCGTCGGTGACGATGGTGGCGAAGTGGAGGGAGTTCAGCTCGATGTCGGCGTAGCGGTCACCGGCCGCCTCCCGCACCCACGCCACCTTCTTGTCGGTCTCGGCCGCCGTGCCGGTGCGCGCCGCGTCCTGGTCGGGCGTGCCGTTGGGGATCGTCGGGTTGATGCCCACGATCTGGGCCTCCCGGCCGGCGAAGGAGAGCACCCGCTTCAGCCCGCCGCCGATGAGCAGCGGGGGATGGGGCTTCTGCACCGGCTTGGGCCGAGCGTCGTAGCCCGAGATCGTGTAGTGCTCGCCCTGGAAGGTGACGGGTGAATCGGAGAAGGCGCCTTTGAGCACGGCCACCGCCTCGATCATGCGGTCGACCCGGACCTTGGGCTCGTCCATGGGGATGCCGGACTGCACGTAGTCCGATGTCATCCACCCGGCACCGAGGCCCAGCTCCAGGCGGCCGCCGGAGAGGAGGTCGAGGGTGGCGCAGTCCTTGGCCAGCACGACGGGGTGCCGGTAGTCGTTGTCGTAGACGAGGCTGCCCACCCGCAGGGTGGTGGTGGCGTCGGCCGCGGCCTGGAGGGCGACGGTGGGGGAGAGCTGGTCGCCGAAGTGGTCGGGCATGAACAGGGTGGCGTAGCCGAGATCCTCGGCCTGGCGGGCCCGGGCCGCCCAAGCGGGCCCGTCGGCCGCGGAGGAGAGCTGGATGCCGAAGCGGAAGGGGCGAGGGTGCGACATGGCCGGGCACGCTACCCGGCTCGCGGCGCGGCAGGCCCGGCGGGTCCCGACCACTAACCTCAGGGGTCGCGTGAAGGTCGTCAGGGTCATCCTCACCAACGGCGGGCGCCTGATCCGCCTCGGCCTGATCATGGTCGTCGGCGTCATCACCCTGGCCACGGCCATCGTCATGGTCGCCCCCAAGGTGGCCGAGCTGACCGCGGCCCACCGCTTCGAGCGCAGCCGCATCGACCTGGGCAGCCTGTCGGAGCGGTCCTATGTCTACGACGTCGACGGCAACCTCATGGCCACCTTCGTGGCCGATGAGAACCGGGAGTTCGTGGGCATCGAGCGGGTGCCCCGCACCGTCGTCGACTCGGTGCTGGCCGCCGAGGACTCCGCCTTCTACGACCACAACGGCGTGAACGCTCGCTCCATCGGCCGGGCCTTCACCGCCAACATCGAGAGCGGTGGCGTGGCCCAGGGCGGGTCGACCATCACCCAACAGGTGGTGAAGAACTCGATCGGCGACAAGGACCAGGACTTCGCCCGCAAGATCCGCGAGGCGGTGCTGGCCACCGAGCTGGAGGAGCAGTACACCAAGGACGAGATCCTCGAGCGCTACCTCAACACCGTGTACTTCGGCGCCGGCGCCTACGGGGTGCAGGCCGCGGCCCAGGTGTACTTCCGCAAGGACGTGAGCCAGCTCACCTGGTCCGAGGGGGCCCTGCTGGCGGGGGTCATCCGCTGCCCCGTCTCGTGCGATCCGTTCAAGCGTCGGAGCCGGGCCGTGGCCCGTCGCAACACCGTGCTCGACTCCCTGGTCACCACCAACCGCCTCGAGCAGCAGACGGCCAACATCTCCAAGTTCGACCCCATCCCCACCGAACCCAACGAGGTCCAGGCCCCGCAGGACTACTTCGTGGAGGAGGTCAAGCGGCAGCTCCTCGAGGACGAGCGGCTGGGGGAGACGCCGACGGCCCGGTACAACCGCCTCTACGGCGGCGGCCTCCGCATCTACACGACCTTCGACCAGTACCAGTACTACCTGGCCCTGGCGGCCCGGAACGAGACCCTGCCCAACAACGCTGGCGACGCCACCTTCCCGGTGCCGCCCGACCCCATCACCGGCGCCCGCCGCTTCGGCACCGCGGCCATGGCCGCCGTCGACCCCAAGACGGGCGCTGTGCCCTTCGTGGTGGGCGGCCCCGGCTTCGACCGCTACCAGTTCGACCTGGCCATCCAGGGCCGGCGCCAGGTGGGCTCGTCGTTCAAGACCTTCGTGCTCACCCAGGCCATCCTCGACGGGGCCTCACCCGAGGACACGCTCGACGGCACCGGTCCCTGCCGTGACATCCCCGGCTACCCCGAGGACAACCCGCCCAGCAACTTCGGTGGGTCGCGGGGGAGCGTCAGCACGTTGCGTCGCCAGGTCATGCGGTCCTCCAACTGCGCCTTCCTGCGCCTGAACCAGTACGTGGGGCCGGAGCGGGTGGCCGAGCTGGCCCACCGCATGGGCATCGCCTCCGACCTCGATCCCGAGCACGCCTCTATGGCCCTGGGCACCGACAGCCTCAGTCCCCTGGAGATGGCCGCCGCCTACTCGGTGCTGGCCAACGACGGCATCCGCAACCCGCCGTACTTCGTCGACCGGGTGGAGGACATCGACGGCAACATCGTGCTCGCCCATCGGGCCCGGCCCGAGCGGGTGCTGCCCACCAACGTGGCCCGCCTGGTCACCGACGTGCTGGCGTCCAACGTGGAGAGCGGCACCGGCACCCGGGCCGCCCCCGACAACGGCCAGCCGGCGGCGGGCAAGACGGGCACCACCAGCGACGCCTACGACATCTGGTTCGTGGGGTACACCCCCCAGCTCTCCATGGCCGTGTGGATGGGGGCCACGGCCGACAGCGTCACCCTGAACTTCGGCCAGGGCGACGCCCAGGGCGGCCGCTACCCGGCGGCGACGTGGGGGGCGGCCATGAGCAAGCTCCTGGCCGGCGTCCCCATCGAGGAGTTCCCCGAACCCGAGCGGGTCGAGGGCAAGGGCCGGCTCTGCTTCCCCGACCCGGAGCGCCCCGGCCGCTGTACCCGGCGCATCCCCCGGTGACCCCGTTCCGAGAGGACCCGATGCCCCGATGACCGCCTCCGCCCTGGAGAAGCTGCTCGCTGTCCAGGCCATCGACACCCATGCCACCCAGCTCCGCGTCCGGCGCCAGGGGTTGCCCGAGCGGGCCGAGGCGGCGGAAGTGGCCGCCGCCCTGCGGGACGTGGAGGGTAAACAGGCCGCCCTGGAGGCGGAGAGCCGCCGCCTCGACCGGGAGCAGGCCCGCATCGAGGACGAGGTCGCTGGCTTGCGGGAGCGGTCGACGCAGGCCGACGCCGTGCTCTACAGCGGCACCGTCACCAACCCCCGGGAGCTCCAGGCCCTCCAGGACGAGATCGCCTCGCTGGCCCGGCGCGTCGGCGACTTGGAGGACAAGGAGCTGGAGATCCTCGTCGACCGGGAGCCCATCGACGCCGCCGTCCAGGCCGTCTCCGCCGAGCGGGACAGCCTCACCGAGCGGGCCGCGGCCCTGGCCGCCCGCATCACCGCGGCCGAGGCCGAGATCGACGTGGAGCTGGAGCAGGTGCTGGCCTCCCGGGCCGAGGCGGTGGAAGGCGTGCCCGCCGACCTGCTGGCGGAGTACGAGGAGCTGCGGACGGCCAACGGTGGGGTCGGCGTGGCCCACCTGGAGCACGGCACCACCTGCGGGGGGTGCCACCTCCAGCTCTCGGCCATGGAGCGTGATCGCATCAAGGGCCTGCCCGAGGACGCCCGCATCTACTGCGAGGAGTGCGGTCGGCTCCTCGTCCGCTGAGACCGGTCGTCCGCTCGTGCTGCTCTGGTTCGTCGGCCCCGCCGTGGCTGCTGTCTGGCTGGTCTTCCGCAGCCCCGCCCTCGACTACCGCCTGGTGGCCCTGGGGGCGGTGCTGCCCGTGGCCGAGGCCGTCACCGGGGGGCCCCGCGTGCTTCACACGTTGGCCGGGGCGGTGCTGGCCCTGGCCGTGGTGATGGTGGCGACGCGGCGCCGTCGGCTGCTGCGCCGGCGCTGGTTGGGCATCCCCATCGGGCTGTTCCTGCACCTGGCCCTCGATGGAGCCATCACTCGGGCCGAGCTGTTCTGGTGGCCGTTCTTCGGGTGGTCGTTCGGGGACGGCAGCCTGCCCGAGCTCGACCGAGGCCTCCCCGTCATCCTGCTCCTGGAACTGGCCGGGGCGGCGGCGTGCTGGTGGTGCTGGCGCACCTTCGGCCTCGACGACCCCGTCCGCCGCCGCGCCTTCCTCCGCACCGGCCAGGTCGACCGTTCCCTGGTCCCGCCGGGCGCCTGACTGTGAGCCACGTCGCATGTCTGAACCTCCTCACGTGCCCGCATCGACCCCCTCGGCCAAGGATCGGAGCGTCGGCCGAGAGGTACTTGGGCGGCTTGGCGACCTTGTGGCCGATGTCATCGAGCAGCTCGGTGCCGACGAGGAAGACTTGGTCCATGAGGTGACCGGTTCGCGTCGCCGCCGCTGAGGGCCTGGGATCCACGCTCTTGTGGGCAGGGTCGATGAGGGCGACGTCCCTGGCACATCTCCTCGTACAATGCGGTCCATGGCGTTCGAGCGGATCACCGTGGACCCGACCCGTATGGGGGGACTCCCGACAATTCGTGAGACGCGGGTTACCGTCGGCATGGTGATCGGCCAGCTCGCCTCCGGCCGCACGGTGGATGAAGTCCTGGCGGACTACCCCTACCTCGATCGTGACGACGTGCTCGCCGCGCTCGAGTACGCAGCTGTCGCGGTCAACGAGCGTGAAGTGCCGGTCGCCCGACCGGCATGAAGCTCCTCGTCGACGCCAACCTCTCGCCGAAGGTTGTCGTCGGGCTGCGGGGAGCAGGCTTCGAAGCCGTCCACGTGATCGATCTCGACCTCGTGTCAGCGACGGACAATGAGATCCTCGACCGAGCTGTCCTTGACCAGCTTGTGGTGGTCACCGCTGACAGCGACTTCGGAATGCTCCTGGCGCTTCGTCGCTCGACGAATCCGTCCGTGGTGCACCTGCGGCATGTCGCCGAGCTCACTCCGGCTGATCACTCCGCTCTGCTCGTGGCGAACTTGCCGACGATCGTCGCGGATCTCGAGCGAGGAGCGATCGCCTCACTCAGCCCGTCCCGACTCGCGGTGCGGGACCTTCCGCTTCGCTGAGCAAGGTCGGCTCAGGGGAGGCCGGCGTGGGGGGCGTCGACGGTGGTGGTGGCCAGGACGGCTTCGTGGGCGGTGCTGCGGTTCTGCTCGAAGAAGTCGGGGGCGAGGCACACGAGCAGGGTGTGCCCGTCGTCGCCGCCGAGCATGCAGGCGTAGGCCCCCATGCCCTCCGGGGCCCGGATCTCCTCCACGATCTGGCCCCCGGGGGCCAGGCGCACCACCCGCCAGCCCAGGGCATCGGCGGCCCAGATGTGGCCCTCGGCGTCGAGGGAGCACCCGTCGGGGCTGACGCCGGTCGAACCGGAGGAGCCGTTGGTCATCTCCATGGCCGGCATGCCGCCCCACGACCGGCGCTGCGACAGGGTGCCGCCCTCCTCGATGGTGAAGGCGGTGTAGCGCAGGCCCATGGTCTCGCCCACGATCAGGGTCGACCCGTCGGGGGTGATCACCGAGCCGTTGGGGAACTGGAGGCCGTCGGCCACCACCCGCACCGTGCCGTCGGGGGCGACGCACCACAGCGGCGACGGCGTCGGCGGCAGGCCGGCCATGAGGTCGAAGCCGAAGCTGCCCACGTAGGCATGCCCGCTGGCCGACACCACCATGTCGTTGATGGGAGCCTGGGCATCGGGGATCTCGGCGTGGATCGAGGTGGTGCCGTCGTGGGCCACCCGCAGGATCTGGTGGTCCTTCATCGACACCACGAGGAGGGTGCCGTCGGGCAGCCACCCCAGCCCCGAGGGCTGGCCCGGCACCTCGGCCACCTGGGTCTCGTCGCCGTCGGGGGTGACGGTGAAGACGCCGTGGCGGTAGAAGTCCGACACCCACCACCGCCCGTCGCGCCACCGGGGGCCCTCGAAGAAGCAGCCGCCGTCGGACAGGGGGGTGAGGGTGCGGGTGCGATCGCCCATGGGGCCGACCCTAACGGCCCGCTCAGAGCTCCCGCAGGGGCGGGCTCGATTGGTACCTGGGAGAAGGCTCGTCGGTCTGGGGTGGGTCCTCGTTGTTGTCTCCCGTGGTCGTTCTGGGGCGGTTCTTGGGGTGGCGGGGGTCGGTGGGGGCGACCATGGGGCGGCGGCCGGTGCCGGGGACGAGGGCCCAGTCGCGGTGGGTGTGGAGGGCGTGGTGGGCGTGGCAGAGGCCGTCGAGCTCGTCGAGGCGGGTGTGGTGGGTGCGCCGGTACTCGACGCCGTAGGGGTGGTCGTATTCCAAGACCGTGCCGGCGCAGCTGATGGCGGTGCAGACGGGGTTGGTCCAGAGCAGGGCGTAGCGCATGGCCTGGGTGGGTCCTCGGGTGAGGGAGGTGACGTTGGCGACGGCTTCGCCCTTGGTGATGATCAGCTTGATCACGGCGTCGCCCAGGAGTCGGCGGGCGGCGGAGACGGGGAAGGGGCCGATGCCGGCCACTTCGCAGACTTCGTCGCCTTTCACGTGGCCGCGCCAGAGGGCTTCGATGTCGATGCGCAGCAGGGCCAGGTGTTCCGGCGCCGGTTGGGCGGCTCGGCGGCGCTGACGGCGGGAGGGGGTCTCGGGAAGATCGGCGCCGATCCGGTGGGGCCGACCGTTCTCAGTCGAGCGTGGCGCAGGGGGTGAGGGGCCGGTGGTTCCGGTTCCGTCGGTCGTTGCCGTGGCTGCTGTCGCGGGCCGAGCCTGTTGCCCGTCGGTGGATCGCGTCCCGGCGCCGCTGTCGGTGGGGCCGTCGGCTCGGGCCGGGCCGGCGTTGGTGTCGGCCCTTGTCGCGGCCGGGCTGCTGGGGGGTCGGGGATCGCCGGTGGTGTTCTGGTCGGCGCGGGCGGAGCGGCGGGCCATGGCGATGGCGGCGTCGAAGCCCATGGTGTCGTGGGGCTCGCGGACACCACCGGGGGCCATGGTGCGGATGTGGTGGGACAGGCAGCGATCAAGCTCGGCCTCGAAGATCGCCACCAGATCGACCGGGCCCTGGAGGTGGAGGTGGCGCGCTCCGTCGCTGGCCGTGTGCCGGGACAGGCGCCGGGCCCGGTGCAGGCGCCGGTAGGTGGCATCGGGGTCGCGATCGGCGGCGGCCTTGATGCGCCCGGCTTCGGCCCGGAGGCCGATCATGTTGGCCGTCTTGGCCGTGGCGATCAGCGTGTCGGTCGCCGACGGGTCGGCCTGGGCGGCGTCGGCGATCACCGAACCTTGATCGGCGGACACCTCACCGCGGGCCATGGCGGAGCGCAGCTTCGGGTTCTCGGCCAGGGCCTTGCCGGTGGCCATCGTCATCTTGGCCGCCGACAACGACGTCCCCGTCCGAGCGGCCAGGGCCTCCTCGGCCGAACGATGCCCAGACCGCTGCCACTCCCGTGAGGCGGCCACCCGGGGCGCCAACAACGCCTTCGCCGCGGCGATGGCCCGCGCCGCGCGATCCAGCCCGTCGTGCAGGCGGCCCGCCTCACACAGCGGCACCGCCTCAGGATCAAGTTCAGTGGCCAGCGCCACGGCCCGCCGCTCGATCTCGGCGACCGCCCCGGCGAACCCG
>CAZXRA010000082.1:0-2934 GCA_964643485.1 uncultured Iamiaceae bacterium
GCCAATGTGGGGAAAGCCCGTGGGGCTGGGCGCGTATCTTACTCGTATTTCTTCAGGCACAACTATCCTCCAAACGGGTCTAAGCGGGTCAGCGCGTCCTCCTCACCCCCAGCCTCCTTTGCCATCACCAGAGGGGTGGCCGGTCCCCAGCCGAGAACCCGTCCTGAGCAGAGCCGCCGGGGGTCGCGATGGGGAAACCCTTCACACCAATCCCCTATGCCGGTTGCTCCCAGCAACCACCGGGGATGAGAATCTATCTTTAAGAGGCAACATCGGTGGCGCTGCATGCCCATTGCTCGGAAGCTCTCGGTCAGGTGACCGGTTTCCTGGCCCTAACCACCCTGGCTCTGCTGGATTCGGGCCCAGGAGTCTCTCAGTGGCACGGTGCGGTTGAACACCGGCCGGCCCTCCCGTGACTCGACGGCGTCCGCGCAAAAGTATCCCTGCCGCTCAAACTGGAACCGGCTGCCCGGCCGGGCCTGGGCCAGGCCGGGCTCCAGGCGGCAATGGGTCAGTATCTCCAGCGAGTCCGGGTTCAAGTGGGTTTTGAAGTCCGTCCCGTCGGACTCATCGTCTGGGTCGGCCTTGAGGAACAGGGTGTCATAGAGCCGCACCTCAGCCTCAATGGAATGGGGGGCCGACACCCAATGCAGGGTGCCCCGCACTCGCCGGCCGTCCGGGGACCTCGATCAGTAGGGAAAGGCCAGGTCAGAGGCGACGCGGCAAGGATGCCGGCGAAGCCGGCGCCACGGAGGGCGGAGGGTGGGGTCGGCGGACGTGGGAATGTTGACCTAGGCGATCAGGTTTGTCACTCTTAGGGTGGATCCACGTCCCGAGAGGCCTCCGATGCTCACCACCACCGAGATCGATCCCGACCAGCTGGCCGACATCGAGAAGTTCGAGACGCTGCTGGCCCAGCACCTCGAGGGCACCATCGACGAGGACGCCTTCCGGGTCTTCCGCCTCAACAACGGCATCTACGGCCAGCGCCAGGGCGGCCACAACCAGATGGTGCGGGTGAAGATCCCCTACGGGTCGATCCTCCCCCACCAGCTGGAGATGATGGCCCAGATCGCCGACGAGCACTCCCGGGGCTGGGGCCACATCACCACCCGCCAGAACGTGCAGTTCCACTTCGTGGCCCTCGAGGAGATCCCCACCGTCCTCCGCAAGCTGGCCTCGGTGGGCATGACCACCCGCGAGGCCTGCGGCGACACCGTCCGCACCGTGCAGGGCTGCCACCTGGCCGGCGCCTGCCCCTTCGAGCACCTCGACGTCAGCCCCTGGGCCGAGGCCGCCACCCAGCACTTCATCCGCAACCCGCTGGGCCAGCGCCTGCCCCGCAAGTTCAAGATCAACTTCTCGGGCTGCGCCACCGACTGCGGCCAGGCCCTGTTCAACGACGCCGGTGTCATCGCCGTCACCCGCACCCGCGAAGACGGCACCACCGAGGCCGGGTTCCGGGTCTTCGTCGCCGGCGGCCTCGGGGCCAACCCCCACCCCGCCCTCGCGCTGGAGGAGTTCACGTCCCGCGAGGAGCTGATGCCCACCATCGAGGCCATCCTCCGGGTGTTCAACAACCACGGCAACCGCGACAACAAGATCCGGGCCCGCATGAAGTGGCTCGTCGACACCATGGGGTGGGACGAACTGCGCGAGCGGGTGCTCAAGGAGCGCCGCCTGCTCGTCGCCTCGGCCACCTGGCCCGGTGGCATCCCCGAGCACGTGCAGAAGGTGGGCGACGCCCCGGCCGGCCGCTCGGCCACCGTTCCGGCCACGCCCATGGGCCAGGGCACCGCCGTCGCCATCCGCTCCGGCGCCTACGAGGCGTGGGAGAGCGCCAACGTGGTGCGGGGCGAGGCCAAGGGCACCGTCTCGGCCTACGCCTGGAGCCGCCTGGGCGATGTCACCTCCGACCAGTGGCGGGCCCTGGCCGCCATCCAGCGGGAGCTGAGCGCCGACGTGCGCCTCACCAACCGCCAGAACCTGGTCTACCGGGGTCTCACCGAGGCCCAGCTGCCCGTGCTGTTCGAGCGGCTCACCGCCATCGGCATGGCCCAGCCCGGTGCCGAGCTGGTGCGCGACGTCGTCGCCTGCCCCGGGGCCGACACCTGCAACCTGGCCGTCACCCAGAGCCGGGGCCTGGCCTCGGCCATCGGCGACACCCTCGAGGAGGAGGGTCTGGCCACCGTGGGCGGGCTGCGCATCAACATCTCGGGCTGCACCAACTCCTGCGGCCAGCACCACACGGCCGACATCGGCTTCTACGGGGCCGAGCGCCGGGCCCACGGCACCGCCGCCCCCGGCTACCAGATGCTCCTCGGCGGCTACGTCGGCGAGGAGCAGGCCGAGTTCGGGGCCCGGGCCCTGCGCCTGCCGGCCAAGTCGGCCCCGGCCGCCGCCGCCGCCGTCGTCCGCCGCTTCAACGACGAGCGCACGGTCGGCGAGTCGTTCCGCTCCTGGCTCGACCGCTCGGGCGGGGCCAAGGGCGTGGCCGAGGGGCTGAAGGAGTTCGGCGTGTTCCCCACGCCGGAGGAAGCCCCCGAGTTCTACGTCGACTACGGGGAGACAGGCCCCTACGTCGCCGAGGTCGGAGAGGGCGAGTGCGCCGCTTCCTGACTTCTGTCCCCTGCACCTACGCGACCTGAGGCTCTCTCATGAGTGCGATCACCGGGCCCGGCATCGGGCCACTGGCCATCCCCGACTTCACCGACGCCGAGCTGGCCGAGCTGAACCAGGAGTTCGAGCGGCTCCCGGCGGCCAAGGTCATCCAGTGGGCGGTCGACACCTTCGCCCCCCACCTGTGCATGACGGCGTCGTTCACCGATGCGGTGCTGATCGACCTGGCCGTGAAGATCGACCCCGGCATCGAGGTCGCCTTCATCGACACCGGCTACCCCTTCCCCGAGACGCTGGAGACGGTCGAGGAGGTGC
>CAZXRA010000083.1:0-3396 GCA_964643485.1 uncultured Iamiaceae bacterium
AGAACGGGGGATGGCGCCGTAGCATCCGGGCCATGCGCCGATCCCTGGGCCGGGCCTTCCTGCTGGGCATCGTGGTCGGCATCGTCGTGGCCCTGGTCCGGCGGGCCCGCCGGGCGACGCCACCGCTGCCTCCACCCGGCGCCCTGGGCCGGCCCACGCCGGCCCTCGCCCCCCACATCGCCCGCCGTCCGGTCTCCTCCCCCGTCGGCGCGCCCTCGCCCACCCCCGTCGCCGACGCCGCCATGACCCCCGCTCCGACGATCGACCCCGAGCCCGCCCCGGACCGCCCCGCCCCCGACGGGGCCGAGCCGGCCCCCGAGACCACGGCGTCCTCGACCTCCTGGATCGCACCCATCGACGGGGGGTGCCCCGACGGGTACCCGGTGAAGGCCAAGGAGGCCAGCGGCATCTTCCACGTGCCCGGTGGGCTCTCCTACGCCCGCACCCGGCCCGACCGCTGCTACGCCAGCCCCGAGGCGGCCACGGCCGACGGCTTCCGTCCCGCCCAGCGCTGACCGAGCTGACCTGGCCTCAGGCCCGGTCGATCACCGACACGGAGAGGATCCCCTCGGCCGCCCGCAGGGCATCGGCCACTTCGGTCGGGACGGCCTGGCTGGTGGCGATCACCATGAGGGCCGAGCCCCCCTCGTCGGTGCGGCCCACGTCCATGTCGGCGATGTTCACCCCGGCTTCGCCCAGGACGGTGCCCACCCGGCCGATCACGCCGGGCCGGTCGTCGTTGCGCACCACCACCATGTGGGGCGGGGGCGGGACGTCGACCCGGTGGCCGTCGACGATCACGATGCGAGGCTCGGCGCGCAGGCCCACCAGGGTGCCGGAGACGGAGTGCCCGCCGCCCGACACGGTCACCAGGTTCACCCAGTCCCGCGTCGTGACGGTGGAGGTGTCCCGCACCTCGATGCCCCGCTCCACCGCCACCTGCGGGGCGTTGACGTAGCTGACGGGCTCCTCGGTGCTGCCGGCGAAGGCCCCCTTCAGCACCGACAAGGTGAGGATGCGGGTGTCGTAGCCGGCCAGCTCGCCCTGGTACTCGACATCGATCACGGGGGGAAGCCCTTCGAGCAGGCCGGCGAAGATGCCGCCCAGGTGCTCGGCCACGGTGAGGAAGGGCCGCACCGTCTCCGAGGCCTCGGCCGCGGCAACGTTCACGGCGAAGGGCACGAACTCCCCCGCCAAGGCCAGGCCCACCTGCTCGGCGATGGTGTCACCCGCCTTGTCCTGGGCCTCCCGGGTGCTGGCCCCCAGGTGCGGCGTGCCCACGAAGCTGGGCTGGGCGAACAGTGGCGACTCGGTGGTGGGCTCGTTGGCGAACACGTCGAGGGCGGCGCCCCCGCAGCGCCCGTCGGCCAGGGCGGCGGCGAGCGCGTCCTCGTCGATCACCCCGCCCCGCGACACGTTGACGATGCGGATGCCCGGCTTGGCCTTGGCGAAGAACTCCTCGCCGATCATGCCGACCGTCTCCGGGGTCTTCACCACGTGGAGGGTGACGAAGTCGGCGGTGGCGGCGAGGGTGTCGAGGTCGACCAGCTCCACGTTGATCTGGCGGGCCCGGTCGGGGGCGACGAAGGGGTCGTGGGCCACGATCTTCATGCCGAAGGCGCTGGCCCGCTGGGCCACGAGCTTGCCGATGCGACCCAGTCCGACGATGCCCAGGGTCTTGTCGGCCAGCTCCACGCCGACCCACTTGGACCGCTCCCATCGGCCGTCGACGAGGGCGGAGTGGGCCTGGGGGACACCGCGGGCCACCGACAGGAGCATGGCCATGGTGTGCTCGGCGGTGGAGAGGATGTTCGACTGCGGGGCGTTGACGACCATGACGCCTCGCCGGGTGGCCGTCTCCACGTCGACGTTGTCGAGCCCGATGCCGGCCCGGCCGACCACGACGAGGTCGGTGCCCGCCTCCAGCACCTCGGCCGTCACCTGGGTGGACGACCGGATGATCAGGGCGTGGGCCCCGGGGATGGCCTCCAGGAGCTGGTCGGGGTCGAGGCCCGTCCGGACGTCGACGTCGTGGCCGGCGGTGCGCAGGGCATCGAGCCCACCGTCGGCGATCTTCTCGGTGACGAGCACTCGGGCCATCGGCCGAGTCTGGCCCGCGCCCCGCCGCCCCGACCAACTGCGTTCCCCCGTCTCCGGAGGCTCACCTCACGGCAACGGGGCGAGGTGACCGGCCATCCGGGCCACCAGGGAGCGCCCCGCAGCGGGGAGGCCGAGGGAACGCAGGCAGCCGAGACCTCGCCTCTGCGTTTGCTGTTTGTGACGCCACAAACAGCAGGATGTCCCTCTCCTCGCCGTCAGAGGCCCAGCACCCGGGTGTAGAAGGCGAGCTCGGCCTGGAGGGCCCGGACGATGGTGTCGGCCTGGCGGAAGCCGTGGCCCTCGCCCTCGAAGAGCAGGTACTCGTGGGGGATGCCCTTGGCCGCCAGGGCGGCCACCACCGCCTCGGCCTGGTCGGGCAGCACGACGTGGTCGTCGGCGCCCTGCAGCACCAGCACCGGTGTGGCCAGCCGGTCGAGCTGCCCCAACGGGCTGCGGGCGGCGTACTCCTCGGCCGCCTCGGGCCACGGGGCGACCAGGCCGTCGGTGTAGCGGGCCTCGAACTTGTGGGTGTCCCGAGCGAGAGCAGCCAGGTCGGTGACGCCGTAGAGGCTGGTGCCGGCGGCGAACGCTCCGGTGCAGAGGGCCAGCAGGGCGGTGAAGCCGCCCGCCGAGCCGCCCCGGATCACCATGCGGTCGCCGTCGACCACACCCTCGGCGGCCAGGTGGCGGGCCGCGGCCACGCAGTCCTCCACGTCGATCACGCCCCAGGCCCCGTCCAGGAGGCGCCGGTAGGGCCGGCCGTACCCGGTGGAGCCGCCGTGGTCGACGTCGACCACGGCGAAGCCCCGGCTCGTCCAGAACTGGGTGCGCAGGTCGAGCTGGGGCCGGGCCGCGCTGGTGGGCCCACCGTGGATCATCACGACGAGAGGCGGGAGCGTCCCGTCCGGCCCTTCCGTGGTCGTGCTGGCCGGCCGGTAGAGCTGGGCGTGGACCGTCCGTCCCCCCGCGCTGGGGAAGGAGAAGGGCTCGGCCACCGAGACGTCGTCGGGCTCCAGGCCCAGATCACGGGCAGGCCGCAGCCCCTGAGCAATGACCGGGACGGCCGTTCCGAGGTCGGGCACCGGAGGCGGTGAGGATGGAGCACCGATATCGGGGAGCGCCGACGGCACCGGGCCTCCCGACGACAGATCGAGCAGGACGGGAGTGGGCTCGGCCCGCCCCGAGGCGGCGATGACGACCGCCTGCCCGGCTCCGGGTCCGGCCACGACCTGGCTCACCACCGTGACCGGCGCGCCTCCGAGCTCCAGAGCAACAGGCCCGGGGCCGGCCCCGGGC
>CAZXRA010000084.1:0-8964 GCA_964643485.1 uncultured Iamiaceae bacterium
ACCCGGTCGACCCCGCCCACGCTCAGCTCCCGCTCGCTGTCGGACGGAGCAGCCCCGGCCACGAAAGCGTGGGCCACGACCAGGGAGCGCACCGGGCCCCGGGCGGCCAGGTCGCCCCGGACGGCGTCGAGGGCCCAGGCCAGCACCTGGTGCTGGGTGGCCCGCCGGGACAGCCCGTCGCCGTCGTCGCGGCCCACGGCGGCCCGCTGCTCGACGGGCACGGCCAGGGGCTCCAGGTAGGGCACGGGGTGGACGACCAGGTCGGGCCCCCCATCGGTGGCGGGCATGACGACAGGGCAGGAGGGGTCGAACCGGCCCCGGAGCGTGACCCCTCCTGCCCGGAGCAGGGGATCGAGGGCCCCGACCCGGTTGGGCGAGTCGTGGTTGCCGGTGATGGCCACGACCACGGCGCCGGTGGCCCGCAGCTCGCCGAGCACGTCGGCCAGTAGGTCGACGGCGTCGGCCGGGGGGATGGCCCGGTCGTAGACGTCGCCCGCCACCACGACCGCGTCGACCTCGGCGGCGCGGGCGATGTCGACCACCCGGGTGAGGGCCCGTCGCTGGTCGGCGAGCAGCGGCGCGCCGTGGAAGACCCGGCCCAGGTGCCAATCGGAGGTGTGCAGGACCCTCATGGCGAACGAGAGTACGGAGGGGGTGTGACAGTGAGGTGGATGGTGTCCGAACACGGGCTGCGTTCGGGCACGCGCCCACCGTCAGGGTCGAGGAATGAGCTCCGGTCGGCCCAGCAGGACGTCGGTGACGGGCGAGGCGTGCACCAGGGGCGCTCCTGAGGGAGCCGGCAGGCCCGAGGCCGCCACCAGCTCGTCGTCCAGGTGGCGCACCTCGGCCCGGTGCAGCACCCAAGGCGGGTGGTCGGCCCGGGCCCGGCGCAGGCGCTCCCGCCCCCCGGGGCTGAAGACACCCCAGCGGGCGGTGAGGAAGTGGTCGAGCTCCGTCAGTGCCCCGGGGGCGATGGCCTCCCCCATCTCCACCTCCACCCGGGATCGCGCCCCCCGGGGCCCGGGCCAGCGCCGGCGGCAGGCGTAGCGCAGCACCGCCCCGTCCCGTTCCACCCGCATCGACGACCACATGTAGGGCAGGCGATAGGCGCTCCGGGCCACCAGCACGGCGCCCAGGCGGGCGGCGTCGAGAGAGAAGAACCAGACGCCGCGCTGGCCGTCGGCGCTGCGCACGTAGGTGCGGACGTTGGTCTCGTGCAGCTCCGACAGCCACGGCACCGAGCGTCCGCCGGGACGGGCCACCCGCATGTGGAAGGGCACCAGCCCGACCCAGGCCGTCCCGTCGAAGGACTCCACCTCCAGCGACGGCGGGACGAGCCGCTGCACCTCGGCCACGGGATAGCGCCAGTGGAGGAACGTCAGATCCTCCCACCAGTTGCGCATGACGGGCCGGCTGATCGGCTCGGGGCACGCCCCCGGGTCCACGTCTGGGTCCACGTCCCCACCGTCCACGGCGTCAGCCTGGCACGACTGCACCCCGGCGCGCGCTCTCAGGGCGTAGGGTCGGAGTCCGCCTGCTCCGGCTCCGGCTCGGGCTCGGGCTCGGCGGAGGCGGTGAGGCGGTCGCGCTCCTCCTGCATGGCGACGAGCACCGCCATCATGATCTTGTTCATGTCCTCGTCGAGGAACTTCCGGGCCCGGAACAGCACCGCAGCCCCCAAGAACGACACCGGGGACACCAACAGGAACGCCGTCCGCAGGTTGCTGTCGAAGCTGGCCGAGAGCCACGACACGATGAACGGGGCCGCGGCCTGGCCGAAGATCACGGCGATCAGGTTGAAGGCCCCGAACCCCGCCCCGCGCAGGTGGGCGGGCAGGGCGTCGGTGAGGCCGGCTCGCAGGCCGGGGATGGCCATGCACACGACGAACAGGCCCAGGAGCTGCATCCCGTAGGCGGGGAAGAAGACCCCCGGCGTGAACTGTGGGCGCTCGATGGCTTCGTAGGCCACGACGCCGCCCCGCTCCACCTCGTGGTCGCGGCAGTCCATCTCGTGCTCGGGGTCGGGGTCGCCCCCGGCGTTGGTGACCTGGGCCACCTCGACGCACACCGCGGGCGGGGTCACCATCTCGGTCCGGGTGGTCTCCAGGGCGTAGGACGCGGTGAACAGGCCCGTCCCGATGAAGAGGAAGATGGCGGGCAGGGCCAGGCGACCGCCCTTGACCTTGGGGGCGTAGCGATCGGCCACCCGCCCGCCGAGGAGCACGCCGGGGATGCCGCCGACGATGGCCAGGGCCCCGAACCACACCTCGCCCGCGCCGGGCGCCACACCCATGTGGCGGATGTAGTACTGGGGCAGCCACACGGCGATGGCGGTGACGGTGAACAGCAGGCCCGCCACGCCGACCAGCGAGTAGCGCATGGTGCGGATGTCCATGATGGTCCGCAGGTCGGCCCGCAGGCCGGAGACCATGTCCTTGCAGAAGGCCCAGAAGCCGCTCTCGAACAGGTCGACGTGCTCGTCGGCGTGCTCGATGGCCATGTCGCCCTCGGCCAGGCCCAGGCGGTCGGCGGTTCCCCGCTTGGGCTCGCGCATGCGGAACACGAGGGCGGCGACGAGCAGCCCGGGGAGGGCCACGACCACCAGGGCCCACCGCCATCCCACCGTCTCGCCGAGGACGCCGCCGAGCAGGACGCCCACCCCTGTCCCCAGGAGGAGCATCACCTGCTGGATGGAGAAGGCCTTGCCCCGCTTCTCCACGGGGTAGTGGTCGCCGATGAGGCTGGCGGCCGAGGGTTCGGTGACGGCCTGGCCGAAGCCGAGGGCCGAGCGCAGGAAGATGAGGGCGCCGAAGTTGAAGGAGAGGGCGCCGGCTCCGGAGAGGATGGACCAGCCGACGACGGTCTGGCCGATGGAGCGGGTGCGGTTCCACCGGTCGGCGAGGTATCCGGCGGGGACGGTGACGAGCCCGTTGAACAAGAGGCCGAGCGAGACCAGCAGGCCTATGCCGAAGTCACCGACTCCGAACTCGCGCTGCAAGGGGTAGATGAGGCCGCGGATGATGTTCTTGTCGACCTCGTCCATGAGGATGACGAAGCCGAGCACCCACATGGGCTCACGGAAGATGTTGACCCGCTTCCGCGGCCGCCTTCCCTCACTCTCCCCCGGTGCCACGGTGTCCACGGAGGCTCATCATGGCCGGTCCGCCGGACCGGATCGAAGCCGGACGACCTGCCGTTCAGCTCCGCGCGCGGGGACGGGAGCGCTCGGGTCCGGGCTGGTCACCGGCACCGCGGGCGATCTGGGCCCCGATGACGAGGGCCGCCGCCACCGTGCTCGTGTCTCTCCACCTACGCCGTGCACTCCGGCGGGGGGCCCGGGGAGCTCGTCGCCTGATCCACATGGTCTCATCCAATATCTTGAGGTCCAACTAGGTGGAGTAGAGGTATCGCACCACACCTTGCCGAATCTGCGCGACGCGCACTGTTCGCGAAAGAACATCCCTGGAATTCGCGCCTCACCCGATCACCCCACCGCTCTCCTTTCCCCCTGCAGGCGAGGGTTAGCCTCCGCCGATGCCGGTCGAGGGCCACGTGGGGCGAGACGCAGACGCTGTCACCGCGCCCCCCGTCGCCCCCGTCCCGCCCCGCACCCTGCGCGGCGCCGTGGCCGGGAGCCTGGTCGGCAAGGCGGTGGAGATGGCCACGCTGGTGCTGCTGGCTACCGTCGTGCCCCGCCTCCTCGGCCCCGTCGACTACGGGCACTTCGCCGTCCCCCTCACCGTCGTCACCGTCGGCTCGCTGGCCCTCACCCTGGGCGGGCCGGCCCTCATGGCCCGCTTCGTCCCCGCCGCGACGCCCCCCGAGAGGGTGGCCCTGGCCCGGGCCTTGGGGCTACGCCTGGCCCGGGGCCGGGCCCTCCAACTCCTGGGGATCGCCGTCGTGGCCGCCGGGGCCAGCGCCTGGCAGCCTCACCGCTTCCCCCCAGCCACCACCGCCGTGGTGGTCACGGCCCTAGCCCTCAACGTGGTGGCCAGCCTCGCCCTCCAGGCCGTGCTCGGCCTGGGCCGGACGGGGGCGTGGAGCACACGCTTCCCCCTCCAGAACGCCGTGCTCATCGCCGTCGTGCTGGTCCTCCATCCGATCGCCGGGGAGGACGGTGCCGTCCTGGCCATCCTGATCTCGGCCAGCGCCGGTGCGGCGTTCGCCCTCGTCGCCGCCCGGCCGGTGCTCGGGCCCCAGCCCCCGGTCGCCGTGCCCCCCGGGGCCATCCGCTTCGGGGTGCTCCAGGCATCGGGGGCGGCCCTGACCCAGGTCACCCAGCGGGGCGGGGTGCTGGCCGTGGCCCTGCTGGCCGGCTCGACGGTGCAGACGGGCTACGCCTCGCTGGCCATCGGGATCGCCCTGGGAGCGACCTACGCCATCCTCCAGGCCTTCACCGTGTCGCTGCCCCACCTGGCCGAGCGGGCGGAAGCGGCCGGGACGACGCCCGTCGAGCCGGGGGGCGGCGAGGGGGCTCCGGGCCGACCGGCGACCGCCGGAGCGGAGGCCGTGCTGCGCCGCCTGGCCGGCGACCTGGTCGCGGTGCTCGTGCCCGGGGCTCTGGCCGGGGCCGGTGCCCTCGGCGTGCTCGTCCCCCGCGTCTTCGGATGGGAGTTCGAGAACGCGGTGGGAGCCTTCGGTCCCGCCCTGGCCATCGTCGTCCTCGCCCCGCTCCACTCCCTGGTCGTGCAGGTGTCGGCCCTCCGCTTGCGGCCCGAGGTGGCCTTGGCCGCGGGGGCCACGTCGTTCGCGGCCTTCGTCGCCGTGAGCGCGGCCGCCATTCCCACCTGGGGGGCGACGGGGGGGACGGCGGCGGCGCTGGCCGGCACGGCCGCGGGGATCGTCACCGCGCTCGTGCTGCTCCCGGGTGCCGCGGGACGGCTCATCCCCGCGGTGTCAGGCGTCGGGGCAGGGGCCGTGCTCCTGCTGGCGTGGGCGACGTGACGGCGTCGCCGCCCTCTCGCTCTCCGGGCCCGGCCGGCGGTGGGTGCCGGTGAGCGGCGAGCCCGGACTGGTCGACGGCCACGGCGACGGCCCGCCGCCTCCCGACGTCGCCGTGATCGTGCCCACCCGTGATCGCCCAGGACCGCTGGCCGCCTGCCTGGCCGCCCTGGCCGCCCAGACGGCGCCGTCGTTCGAGGTGGTGGTGGTGGACGACGCCTCGTCCGACGCCGAGGCGGTGGCCGCCGTGGTCGCCGCCGTCCCCCGGGCCCGACTGGTGCGGGGTGAGGGACAGGGACCGGCGGCGGCCCGCAACCTGGGGGCCCGGTCCACTGAGGCGGCCGTGTTGTGCTTCACCGACGACGACTGCCGTCCCGGGCCCGGCTGGGTCGCCGCCCTGGCGGCGCGCATCGGAGCCGAGGCCGACGCCGTGGCCGGACCGACCCGCAACGGGCGACGGGGCGACGTGCTGGCTGCGGCGTCGCAGACAGTCACCAACCACCTGTGCGAGTCGTCCCTCGACGGCGGGCACGTGGGGTTCGCCCCGACGAGCAACGTGGCCTGCCGGGCATCGCTCCACCGAGCCGTGCCCTTCGACGAGTCGTTCCCGTTGGCGGCGGGAGAGGACCGGGACTGGTGCAGCCGCCTGGCCGCCGCCGGCATGGCCCTGGCGTGGGAGCCGGCGGCGGGGGTCGACCACCACCAGGACCTCACGCTGCGGAGGTTCTGGCGCCAGCAGTCCCGCTACGGCCGGGGCGCCCACCGCTGGCAGCAGGACCGGCCCGCTGGCGACCGCCTTCAGTCCCCGCGCTTCTACGTCGACCTGCTCCGCAAGGGCTTCGCCCAGGGCCCCCGCACCGGCAGCCTCGTCGTCCTGGCCCAAGTCGCCACGGCCACCGGCCTGGCCCGTGAGGCCCTGGCCTCCCGTCGCCGATAGAGCGAGCCGGGCTCGGCTGACTGTCATACCTCATCGGTACCGTCGCAGGCCCAGCGAACCCGGAGCCCACCGCATGACGATCAGGCGGCCACAGATCGTCGCTGTCATCGACGAGACCGCACCCGCAGACCGGCGCGGCATCTACTACGTCGTGACCGCCGGGCTGCTCTTCGACGTCGACAGGATTCGAGCCGGCTTGGACAGCGTGATCCCCGGCGGCCGCAAGCGTCCGTTCCATTGGGCGACGGAGGGCTCTCGGTCGCGCGAGCGGATGCTGGAGCTCATCATCGACACCGGAGTCGTCGCCCATGTGGTCGTGCACTACCCGACCGGGCGGCGGCGTCAAGAAGAAGCCCGCCGAGCGGCCATCGGTGAACTGCTCCCGCTCGTCGTGGCGGAAGGTGCCGACGAGCTCATCATCGAATCCCGTTCGAACCGTGAGGACCAACGAGATCGAGAATCGGTTATCGAGGCGCTGCACCGTACAGACCCAGGCATCCTCTACCGCTGGGAGAACAAGACCGAACCGTTGCTGTGGGTCGCCGATGCCCTGTGCGGGATGGTCAAGGAATATGTCCTCGGGGAGGACACGGCGACTTTCGAGCGACTCCAGGCCACCAACGTGGTGGATCAGCTTCGCTATCGAAGCCTGGGCGGACAGACGTGAGCCCCGGCTCCCGACCTAGCCGGCCACCTCGCGGTGACCCTCGGTCTGGCCCTCCGGGGCTCGCTTCCTCGAAGAGCAACACTCCGAGGCCAGGCCACTCTACGGCGCGGGACCACACCGGTCTACCCCCTACGACACCTTGCTACGACCGATGTCACGCCCAAAGGGAGACGACGGTCGTTGACTCCGCCCCTCCCCTGTGGGACCGTCGTTCTCACCACAACCAAGCAGTGGCCCCGGCGGTGGTGGATCCCCCCGGGGCCCGGCCAGAACCTAAACAGGAGGTACTGACGATGAGTCACGCTACTCACCCCTGCCCGACCGCCCCTCCGGCGCCCGCTCTCGACCCGGCCGCTCGTGCCCTCCGGGTCGAGGTCGATCCGGCCACTGGGCGCCTCACCCTCGACCCGGCCGATGCCGTGCGCGTGGCTCTTGCCCTCGCCCACCTGTCGTCCTTCGTCCACTGGTCGCCCCACTCCCGGGCCTCCGACGACGCCATCGCCCACGAGGCGGCGTGGATGGCCGAGTCCTTGGGCGACCACGCCCGCTCCACCACCGGCCCCTGACCCCCCCGAACGGGGAGGCCGACCGCGCCCGGGGGGGTGGGCGCGGTCGGCCGGTGGTGCTGACCTCCTCGTCCCGGCAGGTGACGGGCCGATCAGCAGGTCGTGGGCCGGTCGTCGGCTGACGATTCGCTGGCGATTCGTTGGCCGTGGTGGTCTCGGTGGCTCAGGCCGTCGAGACCACCATCAGCCACCGGACGGGATCAGTCCTCGGGGTTGGGGAAGCTCTGGGCTCGGGTGTCGAACTCGGAGCGGCCCATGAGCTGGGCGTAGAGGGCGGAGCGGTCACCGGTGGAGCGGAGGTGGGTGATGCCGTTGGTGCGCTCGCTGCCGTTGGGGTTGCGGCTGAGGATCTCGTCATAGGACAAGACGACAAGACGGCCGAGGGGCTCGTCCAGGTTGGCGAGGGTCAGGATCAACGCCCGGCGGGACGTCCCGTCTTCGAGACGGCCGACCCAGTGGTCGAGGCCGCCCTGGTCGGGGGCCCGGTTGAGGAGTCGTTCGTAGACCCGGGTGACGAAGCCGGTGTTGGTGGAGCCGGCTTTGGACCAGAACTCACCCGAGGCGCCGAGGTCGGTCAGCAGCCCGTCGTATCGGCCCGAGGCCTGGAGGCGCTTCACCCAGAAGGCCCGACCCGCCGCATCCGGGGCCCGGCCCAGCATCATCTCGTAGGCATCGTCGACGACCTTCCCGATCGCCTCCGGTGTGCGGGCGATGGCCCGAGCAAACGCCTCAGCACTGGTGCCGTCATCGAGGCGGTCGACCCAGTAGTCGAAGCCGGCCTGATCCGGGCAGCGCCCCAACAGCTCCATGTACACCAGACGCACGACGGCACCGTTGCCCGCCTCGGCGAAGGCGGCACACTCGGTGGCCACCAGCACCTCCAGGGTGACCTCCTCCGTCTCGGAGCTCAGGGCGCTGACGCCCCCGAAGAAGCGAGCGGACAACTGATGCGTGCCCTGGTTCAGCTCGTCGGTCTGGAAGCTGGCCATGCCCAGGCTGTCCACGGCGACCAGGCCGAGGCTGTCGTCACCGGAGAAGAACTCGACCAAGCCAGTGGAGCCGATCGGGTGCACCTGCGCGTTGAGGGTGACCGTGTCACCCGCCCGGGCTGGCTCGGGGGCGTCGACGGTGAGGGCGGCGCCGGCCAGCTTGACCGTGCCCAGGGTGACGGGATCGCCGAGGGGGACACAATCGAGGGTGAGGGGGTTGCTGGCGAATGCCGTCCCCGTGACCACAATCCGGTCGAGGGTTACGGCGACCTCCTCGCCAGGGGCCCCCTGGAGGGAGAACGAACCCACCTCGTCATCGAAGCCGTAGACAGAGTCGGGGGCCGGATCCTGGGGGCGGGTGCTCTCCGACATGGTGGTCTTGTTGGCGACGGTGAGGGCGCCGGCCGTCCCCGACCCCTGACCCTCCGCCAGCTCCATGTCGATGGCCTCGACGGTGGTGAACCCAGTCGGCACGCCAATCGGGTTGGTGGCGGCCAGGAAGGTGCTGAAGGCAGTGACCGAATGGCCTCGGTCAGCGAGGAGCGAAACATCCAGAGCGCCCAGGTCGACCTCGTCGCCGGGATGGCCAGCGGCCGGGATGATGGCCGAGGCCTCCACGTTGACGGTGAAGCCGTCGGGGAACACCAAGCTGCTGGCACAAGTGTAGGTCGGGCCCCGGGCGGCCAGGACCCGGACGGTGAAGGACACCTGAGCCGGGGCGAAGAACTGGTCACCCTCGTAGACCATGGTGACGTTGCGATCACCGATCGGGGCATCGACGGGCACCACGAACTCCGGGGATAGGCTAGAACTCAACTGCTTGTCGATGAAGGGCAGGTAGCCGAAGGACGGGGGAGTGTTGTC
>CAZXRA010000085.1:0-3746 GCA_964643485.1 uncultured Iamiaceae bacterium
AGCCCCGATTACGGCTGGGGGGGGGGGGCAAAAGCGATGACAAGATTGGAGGCTAGGACCGCCGCCACCAAAGTCCACACACGTCGAAACAACATCTTGAGGGATCCCCCCTGTCGAAGAACAACCAACAGCGACACCACCACAGCAACACGCGACCGTGATGACACCACCCGACACCCTCCCAGACCAGACCTTGCTGAACATGCGCGATATGGTCCGGCAGTCCAATGCTTCGACGGCGCAGGCCAGCCGGCGGCGTCGCTTCTGGCCAGTGGGTCGGCCCGACCCGAGACCCGACGGCCGAACCTCCCGCTCATCAGCGGCGCCCACCGGTATCGACAGCGATGCCGACGGCGGGTGGCGCCCTAGCCCAGGCGGCGCAACAGGTTGCGGGTGATCTGCTCGACCTGCGGATCGCGACCGGCCAGCCCGTGGGCCCAGTCGGTCGACCCCGAGGTGACCACCGTCGCGCCGGCCTGGTTCGTGTAGGCGCCGAGCACGGCATGGCCGTGGCGGATGCGCTCCATCGCCTCGGGTTCACGCGTCCCGAACACCCGGGCCGCGATGTACTCGAGCTCGCTCGGCTCGTTGGGCTTCGGGGGGCGAGGCGCCGTCTCCCGCGTGAAGTGCTGTGTCGGGCACGTGCCGAGGATCTCGAAGGTGGACGGAGTGCCGTCCTCGCCCGTCGGGAACGGCAGCCCGTCCCGGTAGGTGAACACGCAGCCATCGCACTCGTAGCCGACGACGGTGGCGCCGGCCCCGAGCACGTCGCCGTAGCCGAGGCCCGTGCCGTCGAAGAGCCAGTGGCCGGCCCGGTGCAGGGTGTAGCCCCCGAGCCCGTTGGTGACGTTGCGGCCGATCCGGTGGTAGCCGCCCCGGGTGAAGGTCACGCCCGTCATGTGGTTCTCGGGGCGACCGACGAGCACGTCGGACCAGAACGTGGTGACCTCGGGCTCGCGCTCGGTGCCCAACAACGGGTCGCTCTTGAAGAAGGCCTTGTAGCCGACCATGACGTCGCTGTCGTCACCCTCGATGCGCACCTGCCACAGCGAGGTGTTGCCCGAGAGGAAGGCCGCGTTCCCACCCCCGGCGATGAAGTCTTCGACGGTGTCGCGCATGCCGTAGGACCAGTACTCGTCGTGGCCCACCGACAGGTACAGGCTCGCCCCGTCCAACACCTCCGGATGCGCCTCGAGATCGGCGTTCGTGCACACACCGATCTCGAAGCCCTCCCGCTCGGCCCACTCGATGAACGGCTGCTCCCAATCGGGCCACCCCGCCGACCCGGCGAAGCCCGACAGGTGGTTGACCTGGATGTAGCCCACGTGCGCCGCGTTCTGCGGATCCGGTGCGCCCGTCCCCGTCACCCGCCGGCCCTTCCCCGGCGGCTTGTGCAGGTAGCCGGCCGCCATCGGTCGTTGCATGGCGACGTGGGTGCCGCCGGTGTACAGGTTCGGACCGCCGAAGTCGTTGTAGGCGTGCCACGTGTTGGTGGCCAGGGCGAGCACGATGCGGGTGCCCGACGACGGGCGCACGACGAAGAAGGCGTAGTCGCGCCGCACCTTCTCCCCCACGTCGATCTCCAGGACGACCTCGTAGTAGCCCGACCGCCACACCGGATCGACGTCGAGGGTCAGCGCCGCCGGCCAGCCGCACCCCTTCGACGAGGCGTCCCTCGGCGTCTCGTGCTCCTCGGCGGCGACGGCATCGGAACGGAACACGACCTCCCGCTGTCCGCCGATCCTGGCCACCTCGACCCGCACCGGCCGCCCCCCGGCCGACGACAGGTGCAGGCCGACCTGCTCCCCCGCCCCCACCGACTGCGGCCAGCAATACCCCGTGACCACCTCACGTCCCATCTCCCCGACCCTAACGTCGCCGGCCCCTCGGGTGATCAGCTGGTCTCTGCCCTAATCCCGCCCCTGGGCACGCGACCGTGCTTCGTCACGGGCGCTCTCGACGGTGAACCCGATGATCGTCCAGGCCTGGTCCACCCCGGCCCGCCGCAGGGCCTCGACCCGGTGGTTGCCGTCCTCGAGCACCAGCCTGTCGCCGCGTCGGGTGGCGATGACCGGCGGTGGCTCGTGCCCGTCCTCGATGCTCGCCGCCAGATCGTCCACGTCGTCCCGCCACTCGTCGTCGTCGACGGCCTCCAGCACTGGGGCCCCCGCCGGACCGGCGAGGCGGTGCAACTCATCGAGGGAGACCAGCACCGGCCCCAACCACCAGTGACAGGTGGCGGTGAGCTGACGGGCCAGCTCGGGGTTGTCGCTCCCCGGACTGGCCAGGAAGGCCGCCACCCACGCTCCGAGCTCGTCCCGCTCGGCTGCGGCCCGAGCCGTGTCGACGGAGTACTCGTCGCTCTCGCTCATGACAGGCCCAGCAGGTGGCCGGTCTCGTTGTAGGACCGGAGGATCCAGGTCCCCTGCGACGGCACGTGCTCCCACTCCGTGAGGCCGGTGTTGGCGGGGCGCAGGTGCGCGCTCGTGCTCGGATCGGGGATGCCGAGCAGCAGCCGCAGCGAAGCCATGATCACGCCGGCGTGGCACACCGCCACGACTGTCCGCCCGGCCTGCTCGCGGGCCAGGCGCTCTAAGGTGCCGCGCACCCGGGTGTGGAAGCCGTTCCAGCTGTCCCCTCCCGGGGCGAACGGGCGGTCGGGCTCGGCCTCCATGTCGAACGAGCCGTAGCGATCGTTGTACTCGGACCAGTCGACACCGTCGGCCTCGCCGGTGTGCACCTCGCAGAGGCCGCAGTCCCGGTCGGAGAGCTCCAACCCGAGGCCGGGCGCAACGATGTCCGCCGTCTCGATCGCCCGCGGCAGGACGCTCGCCACGAGCCGGTCGGCCCGGACCCGGCCGGAGGTGGCCAAGTGGTCCCGGAGGGCCTCCGCCTGGCGCCGCCCCAAGGGGGTCAGCCCCGTGCACCCCGTCGGCCCGGCGATGGGACCACGGAAGCCCGCCGGTGCGTCACCGTGCCGCACCAGGATCAGCCGCATGGCCCAGGACGGTACCCACGGCCCCTGTCACTACACAGGACGGGCTCGGCCCGCCGGACGGATCACGTCGGGGTCCCGGGAGATCCGGCGGGTTTCCAGCGCCGAGGGGAGGTGAGTGGCATCCGCATGACATCCCTCCCCGCCCACCCCAGCCGACCGTGGTCGACGAGTGGTCGGGCTCTCCGTCCGGCGCTGGTGGGAGAGGTCGAAGCCGACGTGGTGGTCGTGGGCGCCGGCATCGCCGGGCTGACCACCGCCGTCCTCCTGGCCCGGGCCGGAGCGCGAGTGCGGGTGCTCGAGGCCAGCCGGGTGGGTGCGGGCACCACCGGCGCCAGCACGGCCAAGGTGACCGCTCTCCAGGGCCTCCGCCTCTCCGAGCTGCGCCGCCACCACGGCGACGCCGTGCTCGAGCCCTACGTCGCCGCCCAGCTCACCGCCCTGCGGTGGATCCTCGATCGTGCCCTGACCCGGGAGGTCGCCTGCGACCTGGAGCGGCGGGTCGCCACCACCTACGTCACCGATCCGGTGCAGCGAGCCCTGCTCGAGGCCGAAGCGGCCGCAGCCGAGGTGGCCTCGCTGCCGATTCGCCTGTCCGACGGAGCCGACGAACTGCCCTTCCCCACCGCCGGCGCCGTCCACCTGGCCGATCAGGCCCAGATCGATCCCCAGGCCTGGCTCGACGACCTGGCGAACGAGGTGGACGCCACCGAGGGTTGCGCCGTCCACGAGGCCAGCCCCGTCGTCGGGT
>CAZXRA010000086.1:0-23578 GCA_964643485.1 uncultured Iamiaceae bacterium
GCCTGCGGTCGGGCCTGGCCCGCGCCCACGTGCTCGCCCACTTCTCCGAGTCGCCCGAGAACCGGGGCCGCACCCAGGTGCGCACCGACGTCACCCGAGCCTGGTTCACACTGCTACGGCGAGCCCCGTCGGCCTTCGACGTCGACTACTGGAGCCAGCGCTTCGCCACGGGCCAGACCCGGCGCGATCTCGTGCGGGCCCTCATCGCCAGCGCCGAGTACGCCCGCGGCGCCTGAGGCCCGGCCGGCCGTCACCGTCCGGTGAGACTCCCGTCCGTAGCATGGCCGGATGCTCTCCGACGGTCCCCTGCAGGGCCGGCCGATCCGCTCCCGCATCAAGCGCCGGCGCCAGCAGCGCAGCCTGGCCGTCGTGCTGGTGCTCACCCTGCTCGGCTTCGCCTGCGTGAGCGAACGGGTGACCGGCAACGACATCACCGGGAGCGACTCGACCTCCGCCTCCGGCGGGGACGGGGACGTCGCCGCGGGGGGCGATGGCGACAGCGAACCGGGGGCGACCACAGTGCCGGCCGAGGGGCCGGCGGCCAACGAGGCCGCCTACGACGGCTGGGTCGACCCGGCGTCGTCGGGGGCACCGTGGACCACCGAGGTCCAGGGGCTGCTCACCTTCCGGGGCAACCCCACCCGCTCCTGGTACGGCACGGGTCCCGTCCCCACCGCGCCCGAGGTGCTGTGGAGCGTGCCCGACGGCGGGGGCTTCTGCGGCGAGTCGGCCGTGGGCGGGGAGGCCAAGACCTGGTGCGGCACCGGGTGGACGGGCCAGCCCTCCGTCTGGGAGGACGGTGACCGCACCTGGGTCGCCTTCGGCGCCTACGACAAGAACGTCCACTTCCTCGACGGCGACGACGGCCGCGACATCATCGGCGCCTTCGACATCGGCGACATCGTCAAGGGCTCGGTGACCCGCGACCCCGACGGCTTCCCTCTCCTCTACAGCGGCAGCCGGGCCGACTTCCACATCATCGCCACCGACCGCGAGCAGGCCGAGAGCCTGTGGAGCATGGACGCCGAGGACGTGTCCCCGGTGAAGTGGAACGACGACTGGGACAGCTCGCCGCTCGTCATCGACGACTACCTCTTCGAGGGGGGCGAGAACGGCCAGTGGTACGTCATCAAGCTCAACCGGGGCCGGGACGGCGACGGCCTCGTCACCGTCGACCCCGAGATCGTGTTCCACGCCCCGGGGTGGGACGAGGAGCTCCTCTCCGACCTGTCCGGCTCGGGGAGCCGGGTCAACGACGTCTCCATCGAGGACTCCCTGGCCATCTCCGGGAACACCGTCTACTTCACCAACTCCGGCGGCCTGGTCCAGGGGTGGGACATCTCCGGCCTGGCCGACGGTGAGGAGCCCCGGCGCACCTTCCGCTTCTGGACCGGTGACGACACCGACGCCTCCCTCGTCGTCGACGACGAGGGGATGCTGTACGTGGCCCAGGAGGTGGAGCGGGCGTCCAGCTCCGAGCGCAACACCGAGGTGGGCCAGCTGGTGAAGCTCGATCCCAGCAAGCCCGACGACCCCGTCGTGTGGTCGGTGGCCGACGACAACGGCATCTGGGCCACGCCGGCCATCGCCGACGGCGTCGTCTACGCCCCCACCGACAGCGGCCGCATCGTCGGCGTCGACCAGGAGACGGGCGAGATCCTCTGGGAGAAGGATCTGCCTGGCCCGACGTGGTCGTCGCCGGTCATCGTCGACGACGTGTGGATCCAGGGCGATTGCAACGGCACCCTGCACGCCTTCGACGTCGCCGATCCTCGCACCGAGCCCGAGGAGCTGTGGACGGTGGAGCTGGAGGGGTGCGTGGAGTCGACGCCGGCCGTCTGGGGCGGGCGGATCTACGTCGGCGCCCGCGGCGGCAAGTTCTATGCCATAGGCGATCCCTGAGGCGGCTCCTCTCGGGCCGGCCGAGGCCCTGCGAGTAGCGTGGCCCGCTGTCCTGATCGGCATCCGAGGAGGCCCCCGTGCCCGCCACCGTCCTTGTCGGCACCCAGTGGGGTGACGAGGGCAAGGGCAAGTTCACCGACCTGGTCGCCAAGGAGGCGACGATGGTCGTCCGCTACCAGGGAGGCCACAACGCCGGCCACACCTTGGTGGTCGACGGTGAGCAGTTCGCCCTCCAGCTCCTGCCCAGCGGCATCCTCTACGACCACATCACCCCGGTCATCGGCAACGGCGTGGTGGTCGATCCCAAGGTGCTCATCGCCGAGATGGACGCCTTCTCGTCCCGGGGCGTCGACGTGTCGCGCCTCAGGGTCAGCGGCAACGCCCACCTGATCCTCCCCTTCCACCAGGAGATCGACCGCCTCACCGAGCGCCGCCTGGGCCGGTCGAAGCTGGGCACCACCAAGCGGGGGATCGGGCCCGCCTACGCCGACAAGTCGTCGCGGGTCGGCCTGCGGGTACAGGACCTCCTCGACGCCAAGATCTTCCGGGCCAAGCTGGAGGCCCTGGCCAAGGAGAAGAACGCCGTCCTGGCCAAGGTCTTCAACCAGCTCCCGCTGGACGCCGACGAGATCGCCCAGCAGTACCTCGACGAGTACCGGCCCCGCATCGAAGATCACATCGCCGACACGGTGAACCTGGTGCACGACGCCCTCGACGCCGGCCAGCACGTGCTGTTCGAGGGAGCCCAGGCCACGTTCCTCGACCTCGACCACGGCACCTATCCCTTCGTCACCTCCTCCAACCCCGTGGCCGGGGGCGTCTGCACCGGCGCCGGCGTCGGCCCCCGCTACATCGACCGGGTGATCGGCGTGGCCAAGGCCTACGTCACTCGGGTCGGCACCGGCCCCTTCCCCACCGAGCTGGCCATGAGCTACGACGCCATCGGCGGCAAGGACCGCGAGGGGGTCGACGAGGAGGAGATCCGCCTCGGCGACCACTTCGTCGACGTGGGCCGCGAGTACGGCGTCAACACCGGCCGCCGCCGCCGGCCCGGTTGGTTCGACGCCGTGATGCTGCGCCACGCCGTCCGTCTCAACTCCCTGTCGGAGCTGGCCATCACCAAGCTCGACATCCTCGACACCCTCGACACGGTGAAGCTGTGCGTGGCCTACGAGGTGGACGGCCGGCGGGTCACGACGCTGCCGTACCACCAGAGTGACCTCCACGCCGCTGTGCCCGTGTACGAGGAGATGCCGGGCTGGAAGACCGACCTGTCGTCCGTCACCGAGACGGGGGGCCTCCCCCCCGAGGCCGCGGCCTATCTCGACCGCCTGGAGGCCGAGGTCGGTGTGCCCGTCACCCTCGTCGGCACCGGCCCGGGCCGGGCCCAGTACGTCCACCGCCGCGACGCCTGATACGAACTGGTGTCAGGACCAGCGGTCGGGACCGCGGCCGTCGACACCAGTCGGAGGAGGAGCATGAGGGTCTGTGTGGTCGGATCGGGAGGGCGGGAGCACGGCCTCGCCCTCGCCTTGGGGCGCACGGCCGAGGTGGTCGTCACCCCGGGCAACCCCGGCATCCCGGGCTCGGTGACCACCCCGCCCGAGGAGGTGGAGGCCGACCTCTACGTGATCGGCCCCGAACAGCCCCTGGTCGACGGCATGGCCGATCGGCTCCGGGCCATGGGCCGTCGGGTGTTCGGCCCCGGCGCCGACGGGGCTCGGTTGGAGGGGTCCAAGACCTTCCTGAAGGATCTCGTGACCGCGGCGGGCGTCCCCACCGCCCGCTACGGCACCTTCTCCGAGGTGGAACCGGCCCTGGCCTTTCTGCGCGCCCTGCCCGGCCTGTACGTGGTGAAGACCGACGGCCTGGCCGCCGGCAAGGGCGTGCTCGTCACCGAGTCGTTGGCCGAGGCCGAGGCCGACGTGCGCGACAAGCTCTCGGGCACCTCCGCCTTCGGAGACGCCGGCCGCCGCGTGGTGATCGAGGAGGGGCTCACCGGCCCCGAGGCCTCGGTGTTCGTCGTCTGCGACGGCACCCGCGCCGTGGCTCTCCCCCCGGCCCAGGACTTCAAGCGGGTCGGCGACGGCGACACCGGCCCCAACACCGGGGGCATCGGGGCGTGGTCACCCATCCCCTTCGGCGGCGACGACCTGGCCGACGTGGTGATGGACCGCTTCGTCGGCCCGACCCTGACCGCCCTGCAAGAGCGGGGCATCGACTACCGGGGGGTCTTCTACACCGGTCTCATGCTCACCCCCGAGGGACCCAAGCTCATCGAGTACAACATCCGCTTCGGTGATCCCGACAGCCAGGTCGTGCTGCTGCGGCTCACGTCCGACCTGGCCGAGCTCCTGGCTGCCGCGGCCGACGGCGACCTGCGCACCGCCGGGCCCGTCACCGCCTCCGACGACGCCCTCGTCCTCGTGGTGGCGGCCAGCGAGGGCTACCCCGCCTCGCCCCGCACCGGCGACGTCATCGAGGGCCTCGACGCGGCCCGGGCCGTCCCCGGGGCCGAAGTCCTCTGCGCCGGGGTCGGCACCGATGCCGAGGGCCGGCTCGTCACCGCCGGGGGACGGGTGCTGGACGTGATGGGCCGGGGCCCCGACGCCGCCGCCGCCCGGGCCGTGGCCTACGAGGCCCTAGGCCACCTCTCCTGGCCCGGGATGCACCACCGCACCGACATCGCCCTCTCCCCGGCCTGACGCCCCAAAGTTGACGGGCCCCGAGGTGCTCCGGGCTACCGTCGCCACCATGACCCAGTACAAGGTGGCCGTGCTGATGGGCTCGCCCAACGACGGCAAGAAGATGGCCCCGGCGTGGGAGACCCTCGAGCAGTTCGGCATCGAGGCCGACGTGCGGGTGCTCTCGGCCCACCGCAACCCGGCCGAGGTCACGGCCCTGGCCGCCACGGCCCGCGAGGAGGGCTACGCCGCCTTCATCTGCGGCGCGGGGATGGCGGCCCACCTGGCCGGCGTCGTCGCCGCCCACACCACGCTGCCCGTCGTGGGGGTCCCCCTCTCCGGGGGAGCGCTCAACGGGGTCGACGCCCTCTACAGCACGGTGCAGATGCCCAAGGGCATGCCGGTGGCCACCGTCGCCGTCGACGGCTCCCTCAACGCCGCCCTCCTCGTGGTCCAGATGCTGGCCATCTCCGACGAGGGCCTGTCGGCGGCGGTGACGGCCGACCGGGCCGCCCGCGCCCTGGTCAACTCCGGCCCCCCCGTCGTCTGACGTCCGAGCGTCAGCCGTCGGAGTGGCGGCGGCGGAAGAGCTTCCGCTTCGCCGCCGGCTCCTCCTCGCCGTCGGTCCTGACCATCGGCGTCGCCCGGAACAGGGCAGTGGCCGACGCTGCGCTCAGCGCCGTGCCGACATCGTCGTCCCGCAACTGGCGATCGAGCTTGCGGATCTCCCGATCGCTGCGCACCGGGGGTCGGGGCGCCGTCGAACGCACACCGCCTCGCCCGATGGCGCAGTCGATGCAGAGAGCGGCCTTGCGTGGCCCCCATGGGGTGACGATGCACTGGTCGCAGAGCCAGTGGCCGCAGTCCCGGCACATCCGCTCTGCCCGCTCGAAGGTGTGGTGGACGCAGCTCTCGGCGCCGCTGGGCGGCTCGGGGGGGCGGCGGGAGCTCATACCTGTCTTGGATCGGTCGGAGCGGGGGCGGCATGAGCCTTCCGGCCCCTGGTGGCACCGGCTCGGGCGGGAGAGCGTCGGTGCCTCGGAGGTACCATCGGACGGTGACGCACGCCCTCCCGAACGTCCTGGCCGACCGCTACGCCAGTCCGGAGATGGTCGCCATCTGGGCGCCGGAGGCCAAGGTGGTCCAGGAGCGGCGCCTGTGGCTGGCCGTGCTGCGGGCCCAGGCCGAGCTGGGCGTCGACGTCGCTCCGGGGGTCGTCTCCGCCTACGAGGCCGTCGTCGACCAGGTCGACCTGGAATCCATCGCCACCCGGGAGCGCGTCACCCGCCACGACGTGAAGGCCCGGGTCGAGGAGTTCTCGGCCCTCGCCGGCCACGAGGCCATCCACGCCGGGATGACCTCCCGTGACCTCACCGAGAACGTGGAGCAGCTCCAGGTCCGGGCGGCCCTGCGCCTGGTGCGCAGTCGGGCCGTCACCCTCCTGGCCCGCCTGGCCACGCGGGCGGCCGAGTACGAGGCCCTCGTCATCACCGGGCGCAGCCACAACGTGCCGGCCCAGGCGACCACCCTGGGCAAGCGCTTCGCCAACGCCGGCCAGGAGCTCCTGGTGGCCCTCGATCGCCTCGACGACCTGATCGAGCGCTACCCGTTGCGCGGCATCAAGGGGCCGGTCGGCACCCAACAGGACATGCTCGACCTGCTCGGCTCGGACGAAGCCGTCGACCGCCTCGAGGCCGCCGTGGCCGCCGAGCTGGGCTTCGAGCGGGTGCTCACCAACGTGGGCCAGGTGTACCCGCGGTCGCTCGACCTCGATGTCGTCTCGGCCCTGGTCCAGGTGGCCGCCGCCCCGACCAGCCTGGCCACCACCATCCGCCTCATGGCCGGTCAGGAGCTGGTCACCGAGGGCTTCCGGCCCGGCCAGGTCGGGTCGTCGGCCATGCCCCACAAGATGAACACCCGTTCCACCGAGCGGGTCTGCGGCCTCTCCGTCATCCTCGGCGGCCACTTGGCCATGGTCGCCGCCCTGGCCGGCGACCAGTGGAACGAGGGCGACGTGAGCTGCTCGGTGGTGCGGCGCGTTGCCCTCCCCGACGCCTTCCTCGCCCTCGACGGGCTGGTCGAGACCATGCTCACCGTCCTCGACGACTTCGGGGCCTTCCCGGCCGTGATCGAGCGGGAGCTGCGGCGCTACCTCCCCTTCCTGGCCACCACCAAGGTGCTCATGGCTGCGGTGCGGGCTGGGGTTGGTCGTGAGGTGGCCCACGAGGTCATCAAGGAGCACGCCGTGGCCGTCGCCCTGGAGATGCGGGAGAAGGCCGCCGAGGCCAACGACCTGCTCGACCGCCTGGTGGCCGACGAGCGCCTGGGCCTCGACGCCGCCGCCGTGGCCGCGGTGGTCGGCGAGCCCCTGGGCTTCGTGGGCCGGGCCCGGAGCCAGACGGCCGCCTTCCTGGAGCAGGCCGAAGCAGTGATCGCCACCGACCCCGGTGCGACCTCCTACGAGCCCGGAATCGCCGTCTGATCGGGCGCCGGCGGGCGGATAGGTTGCGGTAGATGGCTGCGAGCTCCTCCGATCCCACGATCACCCTTCCTCACCTGGCCTCGGGCAAGGTCCGTGACATCTACGACGCCGGCGACGACCGGCTGCTCATGGTCACCTCCGACCGCATGTCCGCCTTCGACGTGGTGATGGCCGAGCCCATCCCCGACAAGGGCCGGGTGCTCACCGCCATGTCGGCCTTCTGGTTCGATCGGCTCTCCGATGTCGTGCCCGGTCATCTCGTCTCGACCGACCTGGCCGACCTCCCCGAGGGGGCCCAGGATCCGGCTCTGGCCGGGCGAGTGATGCTGTGCCGCAAGGCGGAGATGCTGCCCATCGAGTGCATCGTCCGGGGCTACCTCACTGGCTCGGCCTGGAAGGAGTACAAGGCCTCCGGCACCATGCACGGCAGCCCCCTCCCCGCCGGTCTGCAGGAGTCTGACCGCCTCCCCGAGCCCGTCTTCACCCCCTCGACCAAGGCCGAGATCGGCGACCACGACGAGAACGTCTCCTTCGAGCGGGCCGTCGAGCTGGTCGGACCGGACCTGGCCGAGCGGGCCCGCGACATCTCGCTGGAGCTCTACCGGCGGGGCGCGGCCTGGGCGGCGGAGCGGGGCATCGTGATCGCCGACACCAAGTTCGAGCTGGGCCTGATCGACGGGGAGCTGGTGCTGGCCGACGAGGTGCTCACGCCGGACTCGTCGCGCTTCTGGCCGGCCGAGGCGTGGCTCCCGGGCACGACGCCCCCGTCGTTCGACAAGCAGCCGCTGCGCGATCACCTGGAGACCCTCGGCTGGGACAAGACCCCACCCCCGCCGGCCCTGCCCGCCGAGGTGGTGGCGGCTACCTCGGCCCGCTACCGGGAGGCCTACGAGCGGGTCACGGGGCTCGCCCTCGCCGACTGGCCCGGGGGAAGCTGACCGGACCCATGGCCCGGAGGCGCCTCCAGCTCCGCCACATCTGGGGGTGCCACCCCCTCTGGGACGAGGCTGGCGAGCACGACGTCGACCCGACCACCCTCGACCTGCCCCGGTCGGTGGTCGAGCGCCTCGACGCCTGGGCCGCCCGATGGGACACCACCTTCGACCTGGAGAAGCCGGGTCGACGCAAGGTCGAGAGCTTTGTCATCGAGGAGATGGGACGGGACGGGGCGCGCCTGTGGCGGGCCCTGCTCGGGCTCCTCGACCCGGCCGACTACATGGTGACGTACCTCCACGAGGGCGTCGTCTACCGGAGGGTCGAGGATCTGCCGCTCCCGTGGCGCTTCGGGTAGGCGGCGCAGTCGAGGGCCGGGAGAGCGGTGTGCCACCATGGCCGCCATGCGCTTCGACGTGCTCGTGGAGGTCAGCCCCCGCCAGGGCGTGGCCGACCCCCAGGGCCTCACCATCGAACGGTCCCTGCCCGCGCTCGGCTTCGCCGGCGTCTCCGGCGTGCGGGTGGGCAAGGCCATCCGGTTCCAGCTCGACGCCGACTCCGAGGGTGCGGCCCGGGCCGAGGTCGACGACATGTGCGCCCGGTTCCTCACCAACCCGGTGATCGAGGACAGCACGGTGACGATCAGCGTGGTCGCCCCGGCATGACCGTCGTCGGGGTGGTGCAGTTCCCGGGGTCGAACTGCGAGGCCGATGTGATCGAGGCGGTCGAGGGCCTCGGGGCCCAGGGCCGCCTGGTGTGGCATGGCGACGACCACGTCGGTGACGTCGACGCCATCGTCGTGCCCGGCGGCTTCGCCCACGGCGACTACCTCCGCCCCGGGGCCATCGCCCGCTTCTCCCCGGTGATCGCCGCCGTCGCCGACTTCGCCCGTGACGGAGGTCCGGTCGTCGGGATCTGCAACGGGTTCCAAGTGCTCACCGAAGCGGGCTTGCTACCCGGCGCCCTTCGGAAGAACGAGGGGCTGCGGTTCCTCTGCACCACCGTGGAACTGGAGGTCGTCACCACCCGTTCCGCCCTCACCGTGTCAGCCGATGTCGGCTCGGTCCTCCGGGTTCCCATCAACCACTTCGAAGGCGCCTACACCTGTGATGAGTCGACGTTGTCGCGCTTGCGGGACAACGACCAGATCGTGCTCCGCTACGTGTCCAACCCCAACGGCTCCCTGGCCGACATCGCCGGTGTGAGCAACGAGGCCGGCAACGTCGTGGGCCTGATGCCCCACCCCGAGCGGGCGTCGAACGAGCTGTTGGGCTCCATCGACGGGTTGCCCCTGTTGCGCTCGCTGCTCGCCTGGGCCGACCGCCGTTCCCGCGCCGCGTGAGCGGGCGGGCGGAAGGCCTCCCTCCCGCCCGCCTCACACCGGATCGCCTCTCTCAGGCGCCGCGGCTGATCCCGGCCTTCTTCAGGGTGGCGGCGGGGACACCGGAGCTGCGCCAGACGCCGTAGCTGATGCCCTTGCGGGTGCTGTAGGCGGCGGCGTGCTCGACGAAGGCGGCTTCGAGGCCGCTGACGTCGCTGCTGGCCGCCTTGCTGGTGAGCTCGTCCTGGAGGTCTTCCCGCTCCTGGCGCAGGTTCAACTGGGTGAGCGGATCGGAGGATTCGATCTTGGCGTCGATGGCGTCGATGCGGGCCTTGATGGAATCAGGGGTGCGCTGACGCCCCCGCTTGGGCTTGTTGGCGACGAGGGCCTCCAAGTAATCAGAGACCGCCTTTGCCTCGACTCGACCCTGCTTGATCGCCGCCTTGTGAGCGGGGGACATGGTGCGCTTGGCCGACTTGGCTGCTGATTTCTTTGCTGGCATTGGACGGTTCCACCCTTGATCGGAATGCGGATCTTGATCCCTCCCGCTTACCGCAATTGAGTGTAGTACGACTCTCGGTTCAGGCGGATGAGCGCCATGTCATTCGGCGCATGACGCTCTGTTCCTTCTGGCCCCGAGGAGAGATGGGCACCGTCTGGTGGCCATGAGCTGTAGGGGGGCGGCCGGCCGGAGGTAGGGTCCTGCCACGTGACCGCCAGCCAGGACCCGTCGATCCACCGGGCCCTCGGGCTCACCGATGCCGAGGCCGCCGACATCGCCGACATCCTGGGCCGGGAGCCGAACCATCTCGAGCTGGCCATGTACGCGGTGATGTGGTCGGAGCACTGCTCCTACAAGTCGTCGCGGCTGCACCTCAAGCGCCTGCCCACCGAAGGGGAGGGCGTGCTCGTCGGCCCGGGCGAGAACGCCGGCGTGGTCGACATGGGCGACGGCATCGCCGCCGCCATCCGCATCGAGAGCCACAACCACCCGTCCTTCATCGAGCCGGCCCAGGGGGCGGCCACCGGCGTGGGGGGGATCCTGCGGGACATCTTCACCATGGGTGCCCGTCCCATCGCCATCATGGACCCGCTCCGGTTCGGTCCCCTCGACGATGCCCGCAGCCGCTGGGTGGCCGAGGGCGTGGTGGCGGGGATCTCGTCCTACGGCAACTCCGTGGGCGTGCCCAACGTGGGCGGCGAGGTCGTCTTCGACCGTTGCTATCAGGGCAACCCGCTGGTGAACGTGTTGTGCCTCGGCATCCTCCCCACCGAGCGGCTGGTCCTGGGCGCCGCCACCGGCGTGGGGAACCTGGCTGTGCTCCTCGGCTCCTCCACCGGCCGGGACGGCATCGGCGGGGTGAGCGTGCTCGCTTCGGCCGGCTTCGATGAGGGCAGCGAGGACAAGCGCCCCTCGGTGCAGGTCGGCGACCCCTTCGAGGAGAAGCGCCTCATCGAGGCCTGCCTCACCCTCCTCGACGCCGGGCTCGTCGTCGGCATCCAGGATCTGGGCGGGGCCGGGCTCACCTGCGCCACCAGCGAGACGGCGTCCCGGGGCGGCGTGGGCATGGACGTGGACGTCGACGCCGTCCCCCGCCGCGAGCAGGGCATGGAGCCCTTCGAGGTGATGACGAGCGAGAGCCAGGAGCGGATGCTGGCCATCGTCACGCCCGACGGCCTCGACGAGGTGCTGCGCCTGTGCGCCCGGTGGGAGGTGCAGGCCACGGTCATCGGGCGGGTCACCGACGGCGGCCGGCTGCGCATCCTCGACGGGTTCGACGGCGAGGTCTTGGCTGACGTGCCCGCCTCCAGCCTCCACGACGCTGCCCCCCTCTACGACCGGCCCCGGGCCGAGCCCGCCGATCGGGCCGCCCGCCGGGCCGACGACCCCGGGGCACCCGACCCGGCGGACTGCACCGCCATCGTGGGCGACGGGCTGTGCGACACGAGCTGGGTCTATCGCCAGTACGACCACCAGCTGTTCCTGAACACCGTCGAGGCGCCCGGCGGGGATGCTGCCGTCCTGCGCCTCAAGCACCCGACCACCGGCGTCGACACCGGCCGGGGCCTGGCCCTCACCACCGACGGCAACCACCTGTGGTGCGCCGTCGACCCCCGCGTCGGCACGGCGGCCACCGTGGCCGAGTCGGTGGTGAACCTGGCCTGCGTCGGGGCCCGGCCCTTGGCCGTGGTCAACTGCCTCAACTTCGGCAACCCCGAGCACCCCGAGGTCATGTGGCAGCTCTCCGAGGCCATCGACGGCATGGGCGACGCCTGCCGGGCTCTGGGCCTACCCGTCGTGGGGGGCAACGTCAGCCTCTACAACGAGACCGGGGGCGTCGACATCGACCCCACCCCGGTCATCGGCCTGCTCGGCGTCGTCGACCGCCTCGACCGTCGCCCCCCTGGTGTGGGGCTGGTCGACGGCCACCATGTCCTCGTGGCCGGTGAGACGCCGGCCGGCTCGTTGGCCGGGTCGGTGTGGGCGGCGGCGCAGGGCCTCCGGGGCGGCGACCTCGACCCCGTCGACCTGGAAGCCATCACCCGGCTGGCCGGACTGGTGCGTGACCTGGTCGCCGCCGGCCATCTCTCCGGCGTCCACGACGTGGCCGCCGGGGGCCTGGGCGGAGCGCTGGCCGAGATGGTGGTGCGCTCCGGCGTCGGCGCCGCCTGCTCCGGGGTGGCCGGGCCGACCGCCCTGCTGGCCGAGGCACCGGGTCGCGTCGTGCTCTGCGTCGCCCCTGACGAGCGGGGGGCCGTGCAGGCCGCGGCGGCAGCCGCCGGGGTGCCCCTCGTCGAGCTGGGCCGGGCCGGCGGCGACCGCCTCGTGATCGAAGGCCTGGTCGACCTGGCCGTCGCCGAGGCCACCCGGGCCTGGCGCGACCGCCTCCCCGCTGCCCTCGACGCGCCGGTGACCTCGGCGTGAACCGAGAGTGAGGGAGAGGTGGTGTGGGGTGCGATGATGGGCCCCGTGGTCGACCCCACCGATGATTCACCCAAGGAGGCGTGCGGCGTCTTCGGGGTGATCGGCACGGGTGAACCGGTCGCCCACCTCACCTACCTGGGCCTCTACGCCCTCCAGCACCGGGGCCAGGAGTCGGCGGGCATGGCCGTCAGCGACGGTGAGTACGTCACCGTGGTGCGCGACATGGGCCTGGTGTCGAACGTCTTCGACGACCGCACCCTCGCTCCCCTCACCGGCCACCTGGCCATCGGCCACACCCGCTACTCCACCACCGGGTCGAGCACGTGGGGCAACGCCCAGCCCGTCTACCGCAACGTGGGCGACCACCACCTCGCCCTGGGCCACAACGGCAACCTCACCAACACGGCCCGGCTGGCCGAGGAGCACGGGATGCTCCCGGGGGTGGTGGGCAGCGACAGCGACCTGGTGGCCGAGCTCCTCAGCCACGAGCTGGCCGTCTCCGGATCGGACGCCCCCGACGCCGTCGAGCGGGCCCTCATGGCCGTGCTGCCCCGCCTGGAGGGTGCCTTCTCGCTGGTGATCATGGACACCCAGCGGGTCTACGCCGTGTGCGACCCCAACGGCCTGCGTCCGCTCTGCCTGGGCCGCCGGGGCGACGACGGGTGGGTGGTCGCCTCGGAGAGCCCGGCCCTCGACATCGTGGGGGCCACCATGGTGCGGGAGGTCGAGGCGGGTGAGGTGGTCGTGCTGGAGCTCGGGCATGCGCCCCGCTCGCTGCGCCCCTTCCCCGAGGAGCGCATCGACCCCCGCCTGTGCCTGTTCGAGTTCGTCTACTTCGCCCGGCCCGACACCCGGCTCTACGGCCAGAGCGTCCACCACGCCCGGGTCCGCCAGGGCGAGGCGCTGGCCGAGCAGGCCCCCGTCGAGGCCGACATGGTGATGGGCGTCCCCGAGTCGGGCGTCCCCGCGGCCGAGGGCTACGCCCGCCGCAGCGGCATCCCCTTCGGCCAGGGGCTGGTCAAGAACCGCTACATCGGCCGCACGTTCATCGCCCCCAGCCAGGAGATGCGGGCCCTCGGGGTCCGCATGAAGTTCAACCCGCTGCGGGAGAACATCGAGGGCCGCCGCATCGTCGTCGTCGACGACTCCATCGTGCGGGGCACCACCCAGCACCAGATCGTCCGCATGCTGCGCGAGGCCGGCGCCCGCGAGGTCCACCTCCGGCTCACGTCGCCGCCGGTGCGCTGGCCCTGCTTCTACGGCATGGACTTCGGCGACACCAAGGAGCTGCTGGCGGCCAAGCTGAGCGTCGACGGCATCCGCAAGTTCCTGGGCGTCGACAGCCTCGCCTACATCGACATCGATCGGTTGCTGGCCTCCACCGGGGCCGCCCCCGCCGGCTTCTGCACCGCCTGCTTCACCGGGACCTATCCCATCGAGGTTCCCGTCGAGCTCACCAAGGACGTCCTGGAGGCGGGGGCGGCGGGCCGCATCGAGCGGGCCACGACCCTCGCCGCCGGGGCGGTGCTCGACCAGCCGTCGCTCCTCCCCGCCGACGACGCCCACCGCACCGCCTGAAACCACGGAGCCCCTGCATCCCATGAGTGGAGAGACCTACAAGGACGCCGGCGTCGACATCGCCGCCGGCGAAGAGGCCGTCGAGCGCATCAAGGCCAAGGTGCGCTCCACCTTCCGGCCCGAGGTCATCGGCGACATCGGTGGCTTCGGCGGCCTGTTCTCCTTCGCCGGCCACCGCTACCGCCACCCGGTGCTCGTCTCCTCCACCGACGGGGTGGGCACCAAGGCCCTCATCGCTCAGGCCGCCGGCCGGTTCGACACCATCGGCATCGACCTGGTCGCCATGTGCGTCGACGACATCGTGTGCGCCGGGGCCGAGCCCCTGTTCTTCCTCGACTACATCGCCGTGGGCCACCTCGACCCCGACCACATCGAGCAGCTCGTCGAGGGGGTGGCCGAGGGGTGCCGCCAGGCCGGCTGCGCCCTCATCGGGGGCGAGATGGCCGAGCACCCGGGGGCCATGGAGCCCGGGGAGTTCGACCTGGTCGGCTTCGCCGTGGGCGTGGTCGAGCGCGACCTGATGCTCGGCCCCAACCGGGTGCACACCGGCGACGTCCTCGTCGGCCTGCCTTCGCCCGGCCTGCGCTCCAACGGCTACTCGCTGGCCCGACGGGTGCTCCTGGAGCGGGCCGGCCGCGACCTGAGCAGCCCCGCCTACGAGGGGGCCCACCACTCCCTGGCCGACGAGCTGCTGGAGCCGTCGGTGGTCTACGCCCCGGCCGTGCGGGCCCTCCTCGACGCCGTCGACGTCCACGCCCTGGCCCACGTCACCGGCGGGGGCCTGCCCGGCAACCTGCCCCGCTCTCTGCCCAAGGGCTGCGACGCCGTGGTCGACCCCAGCACGTGGGAGGCGCCCCGGATCTTCGGGGAGATCCAGCGCCTCGGCGACATCGCCATCGACGAGATGCGCCAGGTCTTCAACCTGGGCCTCGGCCTGGTGGCCGTCATCCCCCGGGAGGATCTGTACCGGGCGCTCGACGTGCTGCGGGCCTCGGGCCATCGGGCCGTGGAGATCGGCCGGGTCGAGCGGGGCCACGGCACCGTCCGGTACGAGTAGCGGGGCCGGTCCCTCCTCCTGGTCTGTTCTGTGTCACCAGGTGGTCATGGGTGACCCATCCGTGACCCAGAACGGGGGACGGCGGGTCCGGGCCGGTCAGGGTGCCATCATCGAGGGTTCGGAGCCGGCCTGACGATGGAGGAGGAGCGTTGCCCGATCTGTTCGTCGGAGGGCGGTGGGTCGCCGCGGTGGACGGACGGCGCCGGACCATCCGCTGCCCGGCCGACGGGACGGTCGTGGCCGAGGTCGATGAGGGCGGAGCCGCCGATGTCGATGTCGCCCTGGCCGCGGCCCGGGCCGCCTTCGACGAGGGGACGTGGCCCGGCACGCCGCCGGCCGAGCGGGGCGTCCTGCTGGACCGGGTGGCCGGCCTGATCGAGCGGGATCGGGATGTGATCGCCCGGGCCGAGTCGCTCGACACGGGCAAGCGCTTGGTCGAGAGCGAGATCGACGTGGACGACGTGATCTCGGTGTTCCGCTACTACGCGGGCCTGGCCGGCGAGGCGGACGAGCGGCCTGTCGACGTGGGCCGCGCCGACGTGGTGAGCCGGGTGGTGCACGAGCCGGTGGGGGTCTGCGGGCTCGTCACGCCGTGGAACTACCCGCTCCTGCAGGCGTCCTGGAAGGTGGCGCCGGCCCTGGCCGCCGGGTGCACCTTCGTGCTCAAGCCCAGCGAGCTGACCCCCTCCACGTCCCGCCACCTGGTGGGCCTGCTGGCCGAGGCCGGCCTGCCCGCCGGCGTGGCCAACCTGGTCCTCGGGGCCGGGCCCGATGTGGGCGGCCCGTTGGCCGAGGACCCGCGGGTCGACCTGGTGTCCTTCACCGGCGGCCTGGCCACCGGCCGGCTCGTCATGGCCGCGGCGGCGGGGACGGTCAAGCGGGTGGCCCTGGAGCTGGGCGGCAAGAACCCCAACGTCGTCTTCGCCGACGCCGACCTGGACGCGGCCGTCGACATGGCCCTCACCGCCGTCTTCCTGCACTCGGGCCAGGTGTGCTCGGCCGGGGCCCGCCTCGTGGTCGAAGAGTCGATCCACGACGAGCTGGTGGACGCCATCGTGGCCGGGGCCGAGTGCATCCGCCTGGGCGGCCCGTTCGACCCGCGGGCCGAGGCCGGTCCCCTCATATCCGAGGCCCACCGGGAAAAGGTGGAGGCCTACGTCGCCGCCGGCCTGGCCGAGGGGGCGGTGCTCCGCTGCGGTGGGATCCGGCCCGACGACCCGGCCCTGGCCGGCGGCTGGTACTACCGGCCGACGGTGCTCGACCGCTGCCACCGCGGCATGTCGGTCACCCGGGAGGAGTCCTTCGGGCCGGTGCTCACGGTGGAGACCTTCGCCACCGAGGACGAGGCGGTGGCCATCGCCAACGACAGCCGCTACGGGTTGGCCGGCGCGGCGTGGACCTCCGATCCCGACCGGGCCGAGCGGGTGGCCCGCCGCCTCCGGGCCGGGACGGTGTGGATCAACGACTACCACCCCTACGTCCCGCAGGCCGAGTGGGGCGGCTACAAGCAGTCGGGGGTCGGCCGGGAGCTGGGCCGGGCCGGCCTGGATGAGTACCGGGAGACCAAGCACGTCTGGCGCAATACCGCCCCGGCCCCCCAGGGCTGGTTCGGGGGCGCCGTCGCCGGGGGTGGGCCGGAGCCCCACCACGAGGAGAGGGACATGTGACCGACCGCCGGGCCGACGTCGTCATCGTCGGTGGGGGATCGGCCGGGAGCGCCCTGGCCAACCGGCTCAGCGCCGACCCCTCGACCTCGGTGCTGGTCCTGGAAGCGGGCCGGTCCGACTCGCTCCTGGACCCCTTCGTCCACATGCCGGCCGCCCTCACCATCCCCATCGGCAACCCCCTCTACGACTGGCGCTACACCTCCGAGCCCGAGCCCCACATGGGAGGGCGGAAGATCGCCCACGCCCGGGGGAAGCTCCTCGGCGGCTCCAGCAGCATCAACGGGATGATCTTCCAGCGGGGCAACCCCCTCGACTACGAGCGGTGGGCAGCGGCGCCGGGCATGGAGGCGTGGGACTACGCCCACTGCCTCCCGTACTTCAAGCGCATGGAGACCTGCCTCGCCGGGGCCGATGCCTGGCGGGGAGGGAGCGGGCCCTTGGTGCTGGAGCGGGGTCCGGCCTCGTCGCCCCTCTTCGGCGCCTTCTTCGAGGCCGTGCAGCAGGCCGGCCACCCGCTCACCGAGGACGTCAACGGCTACCGGCAGGAGGGCTTCGCCCCCTTCGACCGCAACATCCATCGCGGCCGGCGCCTCAGCGCGGCCCGCGCCTACCTCCATCCGGTGCGCCATCGCCCCAACCTCGACGTCGTCACTCGGGCCCTGACCACCCGGATCCGGTTCCGGGGCACCCGGGCGGTGGGCGTCGACTACGTGCACAACGGCCGGTCCTCCACCGTTGCCGCCGGGGAGGTGATCCTCTGCGGCGGGGCCATCGGGTCACCCCAGATCCTGCAGCTCTCCGGGGTCGGGAACGCCGAGGAGCTGCGGGGCCTGGGCATCGACGTGGTGGCCCACGTGCCCGGGGTGGGCGAGAACCTCCAGGACCACCTGGAGGTCTACGTCCAGCACGCCTGCCGCCTCCCCGTGTCCATCGCCCCGGGGCTCCGGTGGCGGGCCCGTCCTCGCATCGGGGCCGAGTGGTTGTTCCTGCGCCGAGGCCTGGGGGCGACCAACCACTTCGAGGCCGGCGGCTTCGTCCGCACCAACGACGACGTCGCCCACCCCAACCTGATGTTCCACTTCCTGCCCGTGGCCATCCGCTACGACGGCACGTCCCCGGCCGGCGACCACGGCTACCAGGTCCACGTCGGCCCCATGACCTCCGATGCCCGGGGCACGGTGAAGGTCCGCTCCACCGACCCCCGCGTCCACCCCGCCCTGCGGTTCAACTACCTCTCGACCGACCAGGACCGGCGGGAGTGGGTGGAGGTGGTCCGGGCCGCCCGCGACGTCCTGGCCCAGCCGGCGTGGGAGCCCTACGACGACGGTGAGCTGTCGCCAGGGCCCGGGGTGGAGAGCGACCAGCAGATCCTCGACTGGGTCGCCTCCGACGCCGAGACGGCCTTGCACCCGTCGTGCACGGCCCGCATGGGGATCGACGACATGGCGGTGCTCGATCCCGCCAGCCTCCGGGTCCACGGGATCGATGGGCTGCGCGTGGTCGACGCCTCGGCCATGCCCACCATCACCAACGGCAACATCTACGCCCCGGTGATGATGCTGGCCGAGAAGGCGGCCGACCTGATCCTGGGGGCGGAGCCCCTGGCCCCGCTCGACGTCCCCTTCTACCGCCACGGCACCGGAGCCCCCCTTGACCCGCCCGATCGGTCCGCCCCGGACCCCTGACCATCCTCAACTTTGGACGGAGTTCGTTCTCCACGCCCGAACTCCGTCCAAAGTTGGCGAGGTGGTGGGTCAGTCGGTCCAGGCGATGGAGCACCAGCGGCGGCGCTCGCAGGCCGGGCAGCGCATCCAGTGGCCGTGGCGCCGGCCGGGCATCCAGAGGGAGACGGTGGCCAGGCGCATGGCCACGTCGGTGAGGGAGATGCGGCTGCGGGCCGAGCACCCGGAGCAGGCGACGACGACCGAGCCGGCCTGGCGGGGACCGGTGGAGTAGAGGGCGTCCTTGCCCTCCTTGACGTGGCCGCTGCGGATGGAGTCGCGGGCGGCGTCGACGGGCATCTCGAAGAGAGCGCGCCGGCCCTGGGGGTCGAGGTTGCGGCGGCGGGCGCGGGCGGCCGGGCCCGGGCCGGGGTTGGCGGACGAGGACTCGGTCATCGCTTGCCCTTCTTCCCGCTCTTGGCCCTGGTGCCGAAGATGCGCTCGGCCAGCCCCCGGTAGGCGACGGCCGCCTTGGACCCCGGGGCGTGCTCCACCACGGAGACGCCCCGACCTGGGGCCTCGGCCGCCTTCACCGACTTGGGCACAGGCGGGTCGAAGACTTCGAGGCCGTGCTGGGCCCGCACCTCCTCGACCACCCGGCGGGCCAGCTTGGTGCGCCCGTCGAAGAGGGTGGCGACGACGCCCAGCACCCGGAGGCCGGGGTTGGTGTAGGAGCGGACGTCCTCGACGGTCTCCAGGAGCTGGCCCACACCCCGCTGCCCCAGCGCCTCGCACTGGAGGGGGACGATCACCTCGTCGGCCGCGGTGAGGCCGTTGATGGTGAGGATGCCGAGTGACGGTGGGCAGTCGATCAGCACCACGTCGAAGTCGGGGACGAGACGTTCCAGGGCCTTGGCCAGGACGTACTCCCGTCCCGTCTTGGTGAGCAGGTGCATCTCGGCCCCGGCCAGGTCGATGGTCGAGGGCAGGACGGACAGCCCCTCCACCCGGGTGGGCAGCACGGCGTCGGCGGCCTTGGTGCGCCGCAGCAGCACGTCGTGCAGGGATCGCTCCAGGGCATCGGGATCGATGCCGCAGGCCCAGGTGAGCGAGGCCTGGGGGTCGAGGTCGACGAGGAGGACCGAGCGCCCGTCCTGGGCCAGGGCGACCCCCAGGTTGTGCGCGGTGGTCGTCTTGGCCACGCCGCCCTTCTGGTTGGCGATGGCGACGACCCGGGTCATGCGACCGAGTGTGGCACGGCCGTAGGGTCGGGGCCATGGCCGCCGACACCGCTTCCGTCTCACCCGACTGCGCCTTCCCTGCCCTGCGCGACCACCTGCTGGCCCACAGCGTCCAGCGGGGGGACTTCACCCTGAAGTCGGGCAGGCAGTCCGACTGGTTCATGGACGCCAAGCGGACGACGTGCGCCCCCGAGGGGATGCTGCTGGTGGCCGAGGCCCTGCTCGCCGTGCTGCCCGACGACGTCACCGCTCTCGGGGGCCTCACCGTCGGGGCCGACGCCGCGGCCTACGCCACGGCCGGCATCGCGGCCACGAAGGGCCGGATGCTCACCGCGTTCACCGTCCGCAAGGAGGCCAAGGGCCACGGCATGGGCGGACGGGTGGCCGGTGTCCTGAGGCCGGGCGACAAGGTGGCCGTCACCGAGGACGCCGTGACCCGGGGCGTCTCCATGCTGGAGGCGGTCGAGGTGATCCGGGCCGTCGGGGCCGAGCCCGTGCTCCTCGTCCCCGTGGTCGACCGGGGGGGCACCGTGGCGGCCATGGCCGAAGAGGCGGGCATCCCCCTGCGGGCCCTGGTCACCGCACCCGACCTGGGCTTCCCCTACGAGCGGGACGTGTCGTAGCCCGGTGCCCTAGGCGATGAGGTCGAGGTCGCTGGCGCCGATGGAGCCGGAGCGCACGGCGTAGCGGCACAGGTTGTCCTTGGCCTCGGGGCCCTCCAACCCGGGCACGCCGGCCGAGGCGTACTTCTTGACCAGGTCGGCGATGCAGTTCTCGACCCGGCTGCGGGACAGGTAGAGCCGCTCGGCCGCCTGGGCGTAGGAGGCGGGCCGGGCCTGGTCGCCCCGGGCCGTGAGGAGGGGCTCGCACAGGGCGGTGAGGATGCGGCGCTCGGCGTTGGTGAACTCGAGCAGGTACTGGGTGGCCGGGCCGTCGGTGGGGATGGGACGGGTGTCGCCGAGCGAGGGCGCCACCTCCAGCTCGACCTGCACGTCGTGGGTGCGGATGCGGCCCCGGAGCTGCACGGTGACCCGGTCGACGGGCAGCGAGGCGATCTCGTCCTGGTTCTCCAGCACCCGGGTGGGGCCGGTCTCGGGGACCAGGTAGACGGGCTGGCTGGCCGAGTCGTTGCGCACCCACAGGCGCCCGTCCTGCATGGAGACGGTGGCGGCGGTGCGGCTGACGCCGAGATCCTCGGGCCCGCCGTCGGCCCCGGAGCCGACCTGGACGTCGCAGACCGAGCTGCGCCCGATGCGGACCCGCTCGCCCTCCTCGATGCTCACCGTGGTGTCGCCGTGGCTCACCGTCGCTCGTGACATGGACCCATGATTCCACGCCCGGTACCGTGGCCGGCGATGTCGACCCCCACCGCCGCCTACTCCGTGCGCCTGCGCGTGCGGTTGCCCAACGTCCCCGGTGCCCTGGGGCGGCTCTCTGTCGCCCTCGGCGAGATCGGCGCCAACATCGTGGGGTTGCACGGCTTCGAGGCCAAGGGCCCGGTGCTGGACGAGGACGTGGTGGTCAACTGCACCGACGCCGGCCACATCGAGCAGGTGCGGGAGGCCCTCACCCGCCTGGAGGGCGTCGAGATCCTCGACTTCGCCGACCGCACCTTCGAGATGCACGCCGGCGGCAAGATCCACGTGCTGGCCACCGTCGAGGTCAACGACCGCGACGACCTCTCCATGGCCTACACGCCGGGCGTGGCCCGCATCTGCACGGCCATCGCCACCGAGCCCCACCTGGCCCACGAGCTCACCATCAAGAAGAACACCGTCGCCATCGTCACCGACGGCACCGCCGTGCTGGGCCTGGGCGACATCGGGCCCGAGGCCTCCCTGCCGGTGATGGAAGGCAAGGCCCTCCTGTTCAAGAGCTTCGCCGACGTCGACGCCTTCCCCGTCTGCATCGACACCACTGATGCCGCCACCCCGGAGGCCAAGGTCGACGCCATCGTCGAGACGGTCGTCCGCATCGCCCCGGTCTACGGCGGGATCAACCTGGAGGACATCGCCGCCCCGGCGTGCTTCGAGGTGGAGGAGCGCCTGCGGGAGCGACTCGACATCCCGGTGTTCCACGACGACCAGCACGGCACCGCCGTCGTCACCCTCGCCGCCCTGGAGAACGCCCTCAAGATCGTGGGCAAGCACATGGACGAGCTGCGCATCGTCATCTCCGGGGCCGGGGCGGCCGGCGTGGCCGTGGCCAAGATCCTCATGGCCGCCGGGGCCCGCCACATCGTCGCCTGCGACAGCCGGGGCGCCATCACCCGCGAGCGCGACGACCTCAACGCGGCCAAGCGGGCCTTCGCCGAGATCACCAACCCCGAGGGGGCGTCCGGCTCCCTCACCGAGGTGCTGCCCGGGGCCGACGTGTTCATCGGGGTGTCGGCCCCCGACCTGCTCCAGGCCGACGACCTGCGCAAGATGGCGTCGGACCCCATCGTCTTCGCCATGGCCAACCCCGATCCGGAGATCCGGCCCGAGGTAGCGGCGGGACTGGTGGCGGTGATGGCCACCGGCCGCAGCGACTATCCCAACCAGATCAACAACGTGCTGGCCTTCCCGGGCATCTTCCGGGGTGCCCTCGACGCCGGAGCCACCACCATCACCGAGGGCATGAAGGTGGCCGCGGCCGAGGCCATCGCCTCGGCCGTGCCCGAGCACGAGCTGAGCCCCGAGCTCATCGTCCCCTCGGTGTTCGAGAAGTCGGTGGTCGAGCTGGTCGCCGCCGCGGTGGCCGGCGCGGCCGTGGCCGACGGCGTCTGTCGCCACCGCTGATCCCTGGCGGGGGAGCGACCCCCCACTCCGAGTTGGTGGCCGGAACCGGCGTCGATCCGGTGACCTCACGCTTTTCAGGCGTGCGCTCTGCCAACTGAGCTATCCGGCCGAGCTGGCGCTGCCCCGCAGGGCGGCGTCAGTGGCGGTCCCGACGGGATTTGAACCCGCGACCTCCGGCTTGACAGGCCGGCGTGCACTCCAAACTGCACCACGGGACCAGCGCCCCTTGCGGGGCCGGTGCAACCTAGCACCGACCCCGGGGACCCGATCCAGCCCGTTCCTGGACCGGAGATGACGGGACCCCGGGGTCGGATGCGTTCGGGGCCGATCAGGCGGTGCGGCGCACCACCACGTCGGCCAGAGCGGCGGGGACGGGCACCTGGGGCAGCTCGTCCTCGGGGCGGGCCACCTTGGGCGGACGCCCCCGGCGCCGCTTGGTGGCGAGGATGCGGCCGTTGCGGAACAGCTGGCCGCCCCACACGCCCCACGGCTCCCGACGGGCGAGGGCGCCGGCCAGGCAGTCCTCCATCACCGGGCACAGGGCGCAGATGCGCTTGGCCGCGGCGATGTCCTGGAGCTCCTCGGAGAAGAACAGGCCCGAGAGGGAGCCGGCCCCGTCGTCGCAGCGGGCCTCGGCCCACCACGTCCGGTCCTCCGCAGCCTCCTGCAGGTCGTCGAGCACGGTCACTGTTCTCTCCTCGGGTTCGCTTCGTCGTCGGGGTCGTCGGTGGGTGCGCCTACATGTCGGTGCCGGCGAAGCCGGCTCAGATAGGGCGGTGGGTGGGGTCGGAGGACGTGGGGTGGAGGAGTCGGGACCGGGGCCGAAAACCAGAAAGGCCGCCGGGAGATCCCGACGGCCTTTGGAGGTTTCAGTGGCTGGTGTCCCTATGGGGATACCGCCTCCTCAGGCCGTGGAGCGGGGTTGAGCGCATGCCGCTTGGTCGTCGGGATCACGGAGGTGGACATGGTCCACTCGCGACCCGAGGTAGCCACAGCAGCGGTGGCGGTCGACGGCACGTAGCTCGAGCCCGTGAACAGGCGCGAACGACCGGCGGCGGCGCTGCGCTCAGCCTGGTCGTTGCGGTTCAGCATCGGTGTCCTCGAACTCGTGGGCCGGAGGTGGCCTGCGCCCGGACAGAGCGGGCGCCGAGCCATCGAACCCCACCAGGGGTATTCCGTCAAGCGAATTATCGCCCGGCGGCCGACGCCGCCCGTCCGCTCGAGCCGATCGGGTGCCTCGGCGACGCCTCGGGGTCAGGCCGGGGGCGGGGTGGCCGCCGGGGTGGCCGCAGTGCGGAAGATCCGCTCACGGTAGAAGCGCAGCTCGTCGATGCTCTCGCGGATGT
>CAZXRA010000087.1:0-6566 GCA_964643485.1 uncultured Iamiaceae bacterium
GCCTCCGCATCAGGGACGACAACGACGGCAGTGGCGACGACGACGGCCCGGCTGAAGCCGAGGGCGGCGTCGCCCCGGCGCCGGAGGACGACGACGACCAGGATGGTGACGGTGACGTCCCCGGAGGATCCTGACGCCGACGGCGACGACGGGCGCGTCCGGTTGCAGAAGGTGCTGGCCCGGGCCGGGCTGGGCAGCCGCCGGGTCTGCGAGGAGCTGATCGCCGACGGCCTCGTCACCATCGACGGTGAGGTGGCGCTGCTGGGCGACCGGGTCGACCCCGAGACCGACCGCGTCGAGGTCGACGGCGTCCCCATCGGCATCCGCCCCGGCACCGTCACCTACCTGCTCAACAAGCCGGCCGGCGTGGTCACCACGGCCGACGACCCGCAGGGCCGGCCCATCGTGGTCGACCTGGTGCCGGCCGAGCCCCGGGTGTTCCCCGTCGGCCGCCTCGACCTCGACACCGAGGGCCTCCTCCTGCTCACCAACGACGGCGACCTGGCCCATCGGCTCACCCACCCGTCCTTCGGGGTGGAGAAGGAGTACCTGGCCGAGGTGGGGGGCGGGCCGCCCCGCCGGGCCGCCTTGCGCCGCCTGCGGGAGGGCGTCGAGCTGGAGGACGGCCTGACCGCCCCGGCCACGGTGGGCACCGTCGGCCCGTCCCTCCTGAGGATCGTGATCCACGAAGGTCGCAACCGGCAGGTGCGCCGCATGTGCGAGGCCGTGGGCCACCCGGTGCGCCGCCTGGTGCGCACCCGCATCGGCAGCCTGGTCGACCGGACGCTGGCGCCCGGCCAGTGGCGGGAGCTCACCGTGGCCGAGGCACGCACGCTCGAGCGGGACGTGGCCGAGGGGGCCGAGCGACCGGGTTCCTCTGGGTAGCATCGCCGGCCATGGCCCCAGCGGTGCGAGCCCTCCGGGGCGCCACGACCCTCGACGTCGACACCCCCGAGCACATGCAGGAGCGCGTCGTCGCCCTGCTGGACGAGCTGCTCCGCCGCAACGACGTCGGCCACGACGACCTCATCAGCGTGCTGTTCACGGCCACCGAGGATCTCACCAGCACCTTTCCCGCCACCGCGGCCCGGGCCCAGGGCCTGGGCGACGTGCCCCTGATCTGCGCCCGGGAGCTGGCGGTCGAGGGCGCCACCCCCATGTGCGTGCGGGTGATGGTGCACCTCACCACCGAGCGGGCCCGCGACGAGCTGCACCACGTGTACCAGGAGGGGGCGCGCGGCCTCCGCGACGACCTGCCGGGTTGACGGTGTCAGCCGACCCCGCCGACGCCCGGACCCTGCCCGACCCGTTCCCCGTCGCGCCCCTGGCCGCACCCCCGGCCGGGGTGACGATCCGGGTGCCGGGCGGGCGCAGCATCACCAACCGGGCTCTGGTGTGCGCCGCCCTGGCCGACGGCACCAGTCGTCTGCGGGGGGCGGGCCTGTCCGACGACTCGGAGGCCATGATCGACTGCCTGCGGGCTCTCGGCGCAACGATCGATGTGATCCGCATCGCCGGGACGGTCGACGTCGTGGTCGAGGGGGTGGCCGGTCGGCCGCGCGGAGACGTGGATGTCTTCACTCGCCTCTCGGGCACCACGTCGCGGTTCATCACGCCGGTGGCCGCTCTGGCCGACGGCCCCGTCCGCGTCGACGCCCTGCCCCCCATGCGGGCCCGGCCCATGGGCGACCTGATCGCCGCCCTGCGGGACCTGGGTGTCACGGTCGAGGAGGAAGGCGAGCCCGGCCACCTGCCCCTGGTCGTCACCGGCCCCGTCACCGGGACGGTGGTCGCGGTGCCGGGCACGGTGTCGAGCCAGTTCACCTCGGGCCTGCTGTTGGCGGCAGGCGCGCTCCCGGGTGGGCTCACCGTGGCGCTGGCGACGGACCGTCTGGTGTCGGCTCCCTACCTGGACATGACGACCGAGGTCATGGCCGGCTTCGGCGTCTCGGTGGCCCGGGAAGGGGGGGCCCGGGTGCCCGCAGGCTCCGGCTACCGAGCCACCGACTACGGCGTCCCCCCCGACGCGGCCACGGCCGCCTACATCCTGGCCGCGGCCGCCCTCACCGGCGGCACGGTGACCGTGCCGGGTCTGCCCTCGGCCGCCCTCCAGGCCGACGCCGCTCTGGTCGACGTGCTGGACGCCCTGGGCGCCACGGTCACCCGCACGGACGAAGACGTCACGGTCACCGGCCCGCCGCCGGAGGACGACGGGCGTGTCCACCTGCGGGGCGGCACCTTCGACCTCACCGCCTTCAGCGACATGGCCCCCACCGTCGCCGCGGTGGCCGCCTTCGCCCACGAGCGGGTCGAGGTCACCGGCGTGGGCTTCATCCGGGGCAAGGAGACCGACCGCATCGCGGCGTCGGTGGCCGAGCTGCGGCGGGTGGGCGTGGAGGCGGTCGAGACCGACGACGGCTTCGTCGTCTGGCCCGACGGCCGCCCTGAGGGGACCGAGCTGCACGGGGCCGTGATCCAGACCTACGACGACCACCGCATGGCCATGTCCTTCGCCCTCCTGGGCCTGGTGGTCCCGGGCATCGCCGTCGCCGACCCGGGCTGCGTGGCCAAGACCCACCCCGGTTTCTTCGCCGACCTCGACCGCCTGCGCTGAGGCAGCTTCAGGTGGGGCCGACCCGCTCCAGCACCTCGAAGGTGAGGCGGGGGTCGTCGCCGGGCCGGGACGCGACCAGGCGCCACGCCGCCGGATCGAGCTCGGGGAACCAGGTGTCGGCGTCGGGCACGGCGACGTCGACCCAGGTGCGGTCCACTCGCACCACCCGGTCGAGCAGGGCGGCGTAGACGGCGGCGCCCCCGATCACCACCGGGGCCGGGTCGGTCTCGCGGGCCTGGTCGAGAGCGGCCTCCGGGGTCGGGGCCCAGATGACGGTGGCGGGTAGGTCGGCGAGGGTCTGGCTCGACACGACGACCATGCGGCGGCGGGGGAGAGGGCGGTCGATCGACTCCCACGTCCGGCGGCCCAGCACCAGGGTGTGGCCGTCGGTGGTCCGCCGGAAGTGGGCCAGATCCTCGGGGGCGTGCCAGGGCAGGCCACCGTCTCGCCCGATGGCACCATCTCGCCCCACGGCGACGATCAGCGAAGCGGTCACACCGCAACGGGGGCGGGGAGGCCCGGGGCCGGGTCGTAGCCGGTGACGGTGATGCTCTCGGGGGTGAAGGCGTCGATCTCGGTGACGGCGGGATCCAGGGTGAGGCGGGGGAGGCGTCCCGGGGTGCGGCCGAGCTGGGTGCGGGCCTGCTCGTGGTGGTTGGCGTAGAGGTGCACGTCGCCGCAGGTGTGCACGAACACCCCGGGCCGCAGGCCGGTGACGTGGGCGACCATGTGGGTGAGCAGGGCGTAGGAGGCGATGTTGAAGGGCACGCCGAGGAACACGTCGGCCGAGCGCTGGTAGAGCTGGCACGACAGCCGCCCGTCGCCGCTCACGTGGAACTGGAACAGGGTGTGGCAGGGCGGGAGGGTCACCTGGTCGGCCTCGGCCGGGTGCCAGCCGCTGACGATCAGGCGGCGCGACGTGGGGTCGGCCCGGATGGTCTCGACGACTCGGGCGATCTGGTCGACGCCGTCGTCGGCGTAGGTGCCGTCGGGCCGCAGGGTGGCCCCGAAGTTGCGCCACTGGTGGCCGTACACCGGGCCCAGCTCGCCCGGCGGGCGCCCGAAGCGGGCCGTCTGCTCCGGGGTGGCCCACTCGTCCCAGATGGTGACGCCCCGCTCGTTGAGCCAGCCGTTGTCGGTGCGGCCCTGCAGGAACCACAGGAGCTCCACCACCACGGACCGGAAGTGCACCCGCTTGGTGGTGAGCAGGGGGAACCCGTCGGCCAGGTCGTAGCGGGACTGCCACCCGAACAGGGCTCGGGTGCCGACGCCCGTGCGGTCGCGCCGGTCCTCCCCCTGGTGCATCACCGCGTCGAGCAGCTCGAGGTATTGGCGCATCCGCTCCTCCGTTGCCGGAGGATGATCCTACGGGCCGGGCCCGGCGGAGCGGGCGACCGGCTCGGAGGTGGCGGGGAAGGGCCCACTAGGTTCTCGATACGTGAAGGTCATCGCCATCGACGGGCCGGCCGGCTCGGGCAAGTCCACCATCGCCCGCCGCCTGGCCGACCGCCTGGGACTGGAGTACCTCGACACGGGGGCCATGTACCGGGCCGTCACCTTCGCCGCCCTGCGCCGGGGCCTCGACCCGGGCGACCGGGCCGACGTGGCCCGCATCGTGGCCGACCTCCAGCTGACCGTCGGCCCCGACGGGGTGGTGGTCGACGACGTGGACGCCACCATCGAGATCCGGGGCCCCGAGGTGACCCGGGCCGTGTCCCTCGTCGCCGCCAACCCCGACGTGCGCACCGAGATGGTGCGCCGCCAGCGGGAGTGGGCTCGCGAGAGAGGGGGGGGCGTGTTGGAGGGCCGCGACATCGGCACCGTGGTCTTCCCCGACGCCGCCCTCAAGGTGTACCTGACGGCCCGCCCCGAGGTGCGGGCCGAGCGCCGTTCCCAGGAGGTGGCCGAGCTGTCCTACGAGACGGTGGCCGCCGACCTGGCCCGGCGGGACGCCCTCGACCAGGGCCGCGAGGCCTCGCCCCTGGCCGAGGCGGCCGACGCCCTGGTGGTCGACACCAGCGACGTGGGCATCGACGAGGTGGTCGAGGCGCTGGCCGCCCGGGTCGGGGCGGTGGAGGCGTGAGCGGCGCGGCCGGCGCCGAGGAGACACCCCGCCGGGCGCCGGGCCGCGACATGGCGGTGATCCGTCTGGGCCGCCAGACCCTGAGCGAACGCATCGTCTACGCCATCGCCTGGGTGCTGCTGTTCGTCGTGGGCCGGGGGTGGCTGCGGGCCTCCATCCACGGCCGGGAGCACCTCCCCACCGACCGGCCCTACATCCTGGCCCCGGTGCACCGGTCGAACATCGACTTCCTGCTGGTCGCCCTCACCACCCGTCGCCGGCAGCGCTTCCTGGCCAAGGACACGCTCTGGAAGCCCGCCGTGGCCCGCCTGTGGTCGGCCCTGGGTGGCATCCCCGTGGCCCGGGGCACCGCCGACCGGGAGGCCCTGAGCGCCTGCCAGCAGGTGTTGGAGGCAGGCGAGCCGCTGGTGATGTTCCCCGAGGGCACCCGCCAGAGCGGACCCGTGGTCCAGCCCCTCTTCGACGGCGCCGCCTTCGTCCAGTCCCGCACCGGCGTGCCCATCATCCCGGTGGGCATCGGCGGCACCGAGCGGGCCATGCCCAAGGGGGCCAAGGGCATCCGCCCCGTGAAGGTCCACGTGGTGATCGGGGCGCCCCTGGAGGCCCCGCAGGTCGAGGGGGCCAAGGCCCGCCGGGCCGCGGTCAAGGCCCAGACGGCCCTGCTCCACGAGCGGGTCCAGGAGCTGTTCGACGATGCCCAGGCCCGCACCGGCCGCCCCAACCGCCGCTGAGCGAGCCGTCCGCTACAGGGCGGCGAGGACGTCGCTGGCCGGGAGAGCCCGGTCGTCGCCGGGGGGCCGGTCGGGAAGCGAGCCGCCGACGGTGAGGGTGGCCACCACGTCGATGGCGGCCACCAGGTCGCGCAGGTTGCGGGGCGGGGGGAAGTACTCGTCCTCGTCGGTGACCCGCACCGGCTCGGCCGTCTCCCGGGTGTGGCCCAGGTGGGTGACGACCTCGTCGACCAGCTCCTCGTAGGCCGAGGCCCCGGCGGTGACGCCCACCGTGCCGGCCAGGTCGTCGGGCAGCTCGTCGGCCGTGTTCACCCGGAAGACCCGGGGGCAGCCCGCTTCGGAGGCCAGCTTGGCCAGGGCCATGGTGTTGGACGAGTTGGACGAGCCGATGACCACGATGGCGTCGCACTGCGGGGCCATCTCCAGCAGGGCGGTCTGCCGGTTGGTGGTGGCGAAGCACAGGTCGCTGCGGCCCGGCACCCACATGGCGGGGAAACGGGCCTGGGCCGCGTCGCGAAGCCCGGACCAGTCGCGGTGGCTGAGGGTGGTCTGGGCCAGCATGGCCACGGGCTGGTCGAACTCGGGGAGGGCGGCCACCTCGTCGAGGGTCTCGACCCGATGGATGGCGTCGGGAGCGACGGCCATGGTGCCGATCGCCTCTTCGTGGCCGTCGTGGCCGACGTAGACGATCTGGTAGCCCTTGCCCGCCCGCACCTTCACCTCGTGGTGGACCTTGGTGACCAGGGGGCACACGGCGTCGACCACGTAGCCGCCGGCGGCCCGGGCCGAGGCCACCACCTCAGGGGCCGAGCCGTGGGCCGAGAGCATGAGGGGCGAGCCGGGCGGCACCTCGGCCACGTCGTCGACGAAGATCACGCCGAGGTCGCGGAAGCGGTCGACGACCAGGCGGTTGTGGACGATCTCGTGGTAGCAGTACACGGGCGGCTCGTAGGCCCGGACCATCCACGACAGCGCCTTGATCGCCATCTCGACCCCGGCGCAGAACCCCCGGGGGGAGGCGAGGAGGACCTTCTCGACAGCCACCCTCACACGGTACCGGCGCGGCGGTGGCCGCCACGGGCCGGCCGGGGGTTGGGGGTGGCGGCGGTCCCGACCCGTATCCTTGGCCTGATGTCAG
>CAZXRA010000088.1:0-9800 GCA_964643485.1 uncultured Iamiaceae bacterium
TGAACCCACCGATCTCGGCGTCGTTGTTGGCCGAGATGGCGGCCACGGAGGCGATGTCGTCCTTGGAGTCGATCTCGCGGGCCGAGGCCGACAGGGAGGCCACGGCGGCCTCGACGGCGGCCTCGATGCCCCGCTTGAGGCTCATGGGGTTGGCCCCGGCGGCCACGTTGCGCAGGCCCTCGGAGACCAAGGCCCGGGCCAGGACGGTGGCGGTGGTGGTGCCGTCGCCGGCCACGTCGTCAGTCTTCTTGGCGACCTCCTTGACCAGCTCGGCGCCGATGCGCTCGTAGGGGTCCTCGAGATCGATCTCCTTGGCGACGCTCACGCCGTCCTTGGTGATGGTGGGGGCGCCCCACTTCTTCTCCAGGACGACGTTGCGGCCCTTGGGGCCGAGGGTCACGCTGACGGCATCGGCGAGCTGGTTCATGCCGGATTCGAGAGCCCGGCGCGCCGTCTCGTCGAAGGCGATGATCTTGGCCATCCCCTGGTTCCTCCAGAATCGGTGGTCGAATTGGCACTCTCACGGGGAGAGTGCCAACAGCAAACCACCTCAGCCCGGCGTTAGCAACCGGGGCCCCGGAGTGCTAACGGCAAAGAGGCTCAGCCGCCGGCGACGGCGGGGATGATGGCGACGGTCTCACCGTCGGGCACCGGCGTGTCGAGGCCCTGGAGGAAGCGCACGTCGTCGTCGGCCACGAAGACGTTGACGAAGCGACGAAGCTGGCCACCGTCGTCGAGGAGGCGCTCCTTGAACCCGGGGTGCGCCCCCTCCAAGCCGTCGAGGATCTCGGCGACGGTGCTGCCGTCGACCGACACCTCCGCCGAGCCCCCGGTGAGGGTGCGCAAGGTGGTCGGGACGCGAACGGTGACGCTCATCGGTCTGGGTTGCTCCTCTGCGGTGACGTGGGGGGGATGGTAGCGGCGCCGGTCTCCTCGGCCTCGGCCTGGGCCAGCAGCGCGTCGGGCACGTCCTCGTGGGCCACGACGGGCGGCCGGTCGGGGTACGGGCCGTCCAGCCCGGGCACGGAGATGCCCACCACCCACTTCCGCCACAGGTGGCCGCCCACGATCTTGAGGGTGGCGGTGAGGGGCACGGCCAGCAGCAGGCCGAAGAAGCCGCCGATGGTGCCCCAGGCGAGCAGGGCCATCATCACCGCCGCCGGATGGAGCTGGACGGCCCGGCGCATCACCGTCGGGGTGATGAAGTGGTTGTCGATCTGCTGGACCACGGCCATCACCGCGGCCACCCCGATGGCGGCCTTGACGTCCTTGGTGGCCAGGGCCACGAAGACCCCGGGGATGGCCCCGACCCACGGCCCGACGAGCGGGATCATGTTGAAGACGCCGGCGATCATCCCGACCACGAGCCAGAGCGGTAGGTCGACCACCACCTTGAGCCCGATCGAAGCCATGACGCCCACGATGAAGGCCACCGCGAGCTGACCCCGGAAGAAGCCGCCGATGGCCGCGTTCAGGCGATGGGCGATGAACAGCACCTCGGGCTTGGCCCTCTCGGGGACGAGCTCCTCGATGCGCCGGCGCACGTCGGGCAGGTCGACCAGGAGGTAGAAGGCCAGGAAGGGCCCGATCACGAAGATGATCCCGATGTGGAAGGCCCGGGTGGCGTACTCCCGCAGGGTGGCGACCTGATCGCTCAGCTCCTGGTCGCCACCGGACTCGGCCTGGTCCTCGAGCTCCTCCACGGAGGGGACGTGGATCGGCCAGTTGTCCTCCTCGGACCGCTCCGACAGGTCGTTGATCCACTCCTCGGCGTCCCTCCGCAGCTCGGGCCACCGGTCGGCCACGTCGTCGGCCTGGCTGGCGATCAGGGGATAGAGGATGGCTCCGAGGGCGACGAAGAGGAGGAGGACACCGGTGAAGGCCGTCGCCGTCCCCAGGAGACGGGGCACGCCCCGCCGCTCCAACCCGGAGACGATGGGGTTCAGCAGGAACACCAGGGCACCGGCCAGCACCAGGGGCGGGAAGATGACCCGGAAATACCAGGCCACCGTGCCGACGAGGAGGGCCACGAGGGCGACGCCGACAAGCCACCAGGCCGTCCGTCCGACAGGGCCCAGGCGCTCCTCCATGCTGCGACTGTAGGGGGCGATCCGCCGGGGGGCGGCGACCTGATGGTCCGGCGCGTCAGCCGCCGAGGGCGCGCAATCGCTCCGCCACGACCTCCTCGACCGCCCCGGCCGTCGCCGCCCGCGCCCGCTCCGCGCCGAATCGTTCCACGAGCGAGACGGCGTCCACCCGGTGCTCGGCCCCGTCGAAGACCTGGCCGGCGACGACGAGGACGGGGACGTCGAGGCCGGCCGCCAGATCGACCACACCCCCCACGGCCTTCCCCTCGAAGGACTGCTCGTCGAGGAAGCCCTCGCCGGTGACCACCAGGTCGGCCCCCTCGATCCGCTCGTCGAGCCCGAGCTCGTCGGCCACCAGGTCGAAGCCGGGCACCAGATCGGCACCGATGGCGGCCAAGCCACCGGCCAGGCCACCGGCGGCACCGCCCCCCTCCAGCGGGATGACGTCGATGCCGTGGTCCTCCTCGTAGACCTGGGCCAGGCGCTCCAGGCGGCGCCGCAGCAGCTCGACCTCGGCCGGCGTGGCCCCCTTCTGCGGCCCGAACACCTCGGCGGCGTCGACGAACCGGGTGCGGACGTCGCAGGCCACGATGATCTCCAGGCCCCGCAGGCGCTGCACTGGGTGGAGGGCGCGCAGGGCCCCGAGCCCGCCGTCGGTGGTGGCCGAGCCGCCGACAGCCACGATGACCCGCCGGGCGCCGAGCTCCACGGCGGCGGTGATGAGCTCGCCCGTCCCGTAGGTGGACGCCGACAGGGCGTCGTTGCCCTCCGCTCCCCCGACCAGCTCCAGGCCCGAGGCCAAGGCCGATTCGATCACCGCCGTCCCCCGGTGCAGGCGCCAGCTCGCCTCCACCGGGTCGCCGAGGGGATCGGTCACCAGGGCGGTGCGGTTGGCGCCGCCGAGGGCATCGAGGGTGCCCTCGCCCCCGTCGGCCACGGGGGCCTCGTCGCACTCCCACCCGGCCGACCGGGCGGCGCGGGCCACGGCGGCGGCCACGGCCCCGGCGCTGGCCGTGCCCCGGAACTTGTCGGGGGCGGCCACGACACGCATCCCGCCAGTCTCGCGTCCCACCGCTACCGTCGAGTCCATGACGGAGCGGCCGGTGGTGATCGTCTCCAACCGGGGACCCGTGTCCTTCCACCGGGACGACACCGGCGCCCTCGTGGGCCGACGGGGGGCGGGGGGCCTCGTGTCCGGGCTGGCCCCGCTGGTGGCCGGCACCGATGCCGTGTGGGTCGCCGCCGCTCTCAGCCCCGAGGACCGGGAGGCCGCAGCCGGGGGGGTCGTGGAGGCGGGAGGCCTGCGGGTCCGCACCGTGGCGCCCGACCCCGACGACCTGGGCCGGGCCTACGACGTGGTGAGCAACGAGACCCTCTGGTTCGCCCACCACGGCATGCTCGACCGGTACCGGGAGCCGACCTTCGACCAGGCGTGGCACGACGCGTGGGCCGCCTTCCGCCGGGTGAACGCGGCCTTCGCCGCAGCCGTGGCCGATGTCGCTCCCCCCGGCGCCGCCGTCCTCGTACAGGACTACCACCTGCCCCTGGTCGGGCCGGCCCTGGCCACGGAACGACCCGACGTCACCTGCGTCCACTTCAGCCACACCCCCTTCGCCCGCCCGGCCGAGCTCGACGTGCTCCCGGCGGCGGTGCGGGCCGAGATCCTGGGCGGCCTGGCCGGCCATCGGGCCTGCGGCTTCCACTCCGAACGGTGGGCCGGCGCGGCCCGGGGCTGCGCCCGGGCCGTGGGCGAGGAGCTGCGCACCTTCGTCGCCCCCCTCGGCCCCGACCCGTCCGACCTGGCCGCCACGGCCGCCTCCGATGCCTGCGTCACCGCGGGAGCCGAGCTCGACGCCCTGGTGGGCGACCGCCGGTTCCTCGTGCGGGTCGACCGCATCGAGCTGTCGAAGAACATCCTCCGGGGCTTCCTCGCCTACGACCATCTGCTGGCGAGCCGTCCCGAGTGGCGGGAGCGGGTCGTGTTCGGCGCCTTCGTCTACCCCTCTCGGGAGAACGTGCCCGCCTACCGCCGCTACCGGGAGGACGTGGAGGCCACGATCGAGCGGATCAACGAACGCTGGGCCACGCCGGCGTGGCAGCCCATCGCCTACGAGCCGGCCGACGACTACCCCCGATCCGTCGCCGCCCTCCGCCGGGCCGACGTCGTGCTCGTGAACCCGGTGCGGGACGGGCTGAACCTGGTGGCCAAGGAGGCCCCCCTCCTGTCGGAGCGGGACAGCGTGCTGCTCCTGAGCCGAGGCGCCGGGGCGTGGGACGAGCTGGAGGGGGCGGCCGTGGAGGTCGACGCCTGGGACGTGGTGGCGGCGGCCGAGTCGCTCCACCGGGCCCTCTCCATGAGCGGGGCGGAGAGGGCGGAGCGGGCCGCCGACCTGCGCCAGCGCAGCGGGCGCCACACGCCCGCGACCTGGCTCCGGGCCCAGCTGGCCCAGCTCACCCTCTGACCCCGCCCCGCTCCTGATCCCTTCTTGCGCCCGAACGTCGCTCGCTCAGCGACACCCCGGCGCAAGAACCAGATCAGAGCAAGGACCGCAACCAGGCCACGGCGCCGGCCGTGCCCTCGACGAGGACGTCGGCCCGGGCCACCAGCTCGGGGATCGACTCCTCGGTCTCCACCGCCACCTTCACCGTCTCCAGGCCCTTCTCCCGCAGCCGGTCGAGGGCATCGAAGGCGGGCAGGTCCCCCACGTCGTCGCCCAGGAAGCAGGCCACGTCGCAACCAGCGGCCAGCTCCTCCACGACGGTGCCCTTGTCGGGGCTGTCGGGCGGGTGGACCTCGACGGACAGGCGGGCGGGCCGGGTGATGAGCCCGTGGGCGGTGGCGACCTGCTCAGCCAGAGCCCGGACCTCGGCGGCCCGTTCCGGGCACCGGCGGTAGTGGACGGTGAGCGACAGGCCCTTGCCCTCCACCACGGCCCCGTGCGGCGACCGGGCGACGAGCTCGACGCCGGCCTTGGTCACCGGCCCGAACCAGCGATCGGCCCCGGGCACGTCGACGGCCTCGCCCCGCTCCCACCGCTCCAGCCCGTAGAGGCCCGAGAGGTGGATGCGGGGATCGGACAGGTGACGAACCAACACCTCCACGGGGCGGCCGGAGACCACACCCACCACCGCGGCCTGGTCGGCCAAGGTCAGGAGCACGTCGAGGGCACCGGGGCCGAGGACGGCGGCCGCGGGGTCGTCGACGATGGGGGCGAGGGTGCCGTCGAAGTCGGTGAGGATCGCCGCCGCACCCAACCGGGCTCGCACGTCGCTCACCTCAGCCATCAGCCCATGATGGGGGATCGCCCCCGCATGGCCGACATCGAGCCGAGCGTCAGCCTTCGTCGGCTGTGGTGTCGGTGGTGGCGCCCCCGGAGGCACCGCCGTAGTCGCTGCCCAGGACCACGACGATGTCGGCCAGGTCGTCACCGGTGCCGAGGGATTGCTCGGGCTTGGCCGAGACCACCGTGTCCTCGGGCAGCCCCATCACGTCCCTCATGGCCTCGGCGTCGAGCTCGAAGCCGACAGCGGTGTAGATCGTGGTGGTGTCGGTCGACGCCGCGGCGTTGGTGGGGGTGAGCACCTCGTAGCCCTCCGCCGCAGCCTTGTCGGTGTACTCGCCGGCGATGTTGGGCACCCGGTCGGGGGTGCCGTTGAAGACGATGACCGTCACGGACTCGGGGGGCTGGGTGTCGACGGAGCCCTCGGAGGTAGGGGTGATCACCGGCATGGTGTTGCCGTCCGAGTCGGTGCTGGTGTCACCGGTGAACGGGGTCTCGGTCGCCGAGTCCTGTTCGGGAGCGGTGGTCTCGTCGTCGCCGGCCCCGCTGCGCCACAGGAGGGCCAGGCCGATGACGATGGCGACGACCAGCACCACCGCGCCGCGGATGGTGGCGTCGTCGCGGCCTCGGCTCGGCGCCGTCACCGGCCCGCTCCGTCCATGCCGGCCCGGTGGAGGAGCCGGGCGCGCTCGGTCGGGGGCACGGGTTCCTGGAGGGTCACGGGCCCCCACCCTAGGCAACGACCGGACACGAGCCGCGGCACCGGCTCGTCCCCCACCGTTTCCGGCGCCGCCACCCCGGGAAGGGCGGGGCGATGAGCGACGGGGCCGGGGCGGAGGACGCGGCGCAGGCCGCCAGCGACGCCGGCCTGCACTACGCCACCGATGCCCGGCCGGGCATCCGGCGCCTCCGCCGGGGGCGGGGCTTCTCCTACGTCGATCCCGACGGGACGGTGGTGGGGGCCGACGAAAGGGAGCGGATCGCCCGCCTGGCCATCCCGCCGGCGTGGTCCGACGTGTGGATCAACCCCGACCCCCGCGGCCACCTGCTCGCCACCGGCCGCGACGCCCGGGGGCGGAAGGTCTACCTCTACCACGACCGCTGGCGAGAGGTGCGGGACGCGGCCAAGTTCGATCGCCTGGCCGCGTTCGCCGCCGCCCTGCCCGACCTGCGCGGGGCCGTCGACGGCGACCTGCGGCGGCAGGGCCTCCCCCGGGAGAAGGTGGTCGCCGCCGTCGTGCACCTGCTGGACGAGACGCTGGTGCGCGTGGGCAACGAGCGCTACGCCGAGGACAACGAGAGCTTCGGCCTCACGACGCTGCGCACGGAACACGTCGACGTCCACGGGACGACGGTCGAGCTCGACTTCGTCGGAAAGTCCGGGGTGGCGCACCGGGTCTCCCTCCGGGACGCCCGCCTGGCCCGCATCGCCCAGCGGTGTCACGAGCTGCCGGGCAAGCACCTCTTCGCCTACCTCGACGAGGGGTCGCCCCAGCCCGTGACCTCGACCGACGTCAACGACTACCTCCGGGCCCGGATGGGGGCGGAGGTGAGCGCCAAGGACTTCCGCACCTGGGGCGGGACGACGGGGGTGGCGGGCCGGCTCGCCCACCCCTGTGAGGACGAGCAGCCCTGCGAGAACCTGGTGCGCACCGCCTTCACCGAGGCCGCCGACCTGCTGGGCAACACCGTGGCGATCTGCCGGACCTGCTACGTCCACCCGGCGATCCCCGACGCCTACCGGGACGGCAGCCTGGCCCAGGCCTGGAAGGGAGCCCGGTCCACGAGCGCCCTGGCCCGGCCGGAACAGGCCGTGCGGCGATTGCTGCACGACACCTGACCCGATTTACGGGTAGAGGCGAGAAACCCCTGGAATCGCGCCGGGTGGCGACCGATGAGTTCCCGGGGCGGGGACCATCCCGCACCCGCGACGACCCGGTGACGGAGGACCAGGTGCCCGCCAGAGCGCAGGACGAGATCAGCCTGGCCGACCCCCGGGACGAGGCCGAGCGCTTCACCCTGGCCGCCGTGGCCGCCCTCGCCGAGGTCGAGGAGACCCAGCGGGCCTGCCTCGACGCCCTGGAGCAGGGAGTGGTGCTGGCCACCATCGACGGTGAGATCCAGGTGGCCAACGCCGCCGCCGAGCGCATCCTGGGCATCCCCCGCTCCGAGATGGTCGCCCGCCTCCTCGCCGACGACTGGATCTCCTACGGCCCCGACGGACGGAAGCTGGACGCTGACGAACGGCCCGTCCTCCGCACGTTCATCACCGGCGTCCCCGTCCAGGAGCAGGTGGTCGGGGTCCACCACCCGGACGGTCGCGTCCGCCAGCTCCGGGTCAGCACCCAGCCGGTGCGCTACAGCGACGCCTCGCCGACGGGTGTGGTCGTGGCCTTCGCCGACATCACCGACCAGCGCGACGCCGAGGCGGCCCGGGTCCGGGCCGAGCGAGCCCTCCGGGCCACCAACGCCTGGTTCTCCGCCCTCGTCGAGCGCAGCTCCGACATCATCTGCGTCGTCGACGACACCGGGCGCATCCGCTACGTCAGCCCCGCCGGCGAGGCCCTCTGGGGCCCCCACCTCCACCAGGGTCGGGGCCGCTCCTTCCTCCGTCTCGTCCACGCCGACGACCGCGACGCGGTGACCGACGCCTTCGCCGAGCTCGTGGCCCAACCCGGCGCCGCGGCCACCTCGGCATGCCGCATGCTGATCGGACCGGGGGAGTGGCGGCACGTCGAGGTCGTGGCCACCAACCGCCTCGAGGATCCCGACGTCGGGGGCATCGTGGCCAACGTCCGCGACGTCACCGAACGGGCCGAGGCCGCGGCCCGCCTGACCTGGCAGGCCTTCCACGACCCTCTCACCGGGCTGCCCAACCGGGCCCTGTTGAGCGACCGCCTGCGCCCGGCGGTGGAACGGGACCGGCGGAGGGGGGAGCAGGTCGCCCTCCTCTTCGTGGACGTCGACCGGTTCAAGGTCGTGAACGACACCCTGGGCCACGAGACCGGCGACCAGCTCCTGGTGGCCCTGGCCGAACGCATCAGCGACGCCATCCGGCCCGGTGACACCGTGGCCCGCCTGGGGGGCGACGAGTTCATCGTCCTCGTCGAGACGGTGACCGATCCCCACGACGTCACCCTCCTGGCCCAGCGCATCGGGGCCGCCGTCGCCCAACCCGTCCGGCTGCCCCAGGGCGAGGTGCGGGTGTCGGCGTCGATCGGCATCGCCTTCGACTCCGGGGACGAGCCCGAGGCCCTGCTGCGCAACGCCGACATCGCCCTCTACCGGGCCAAGGAGGAGGGCCGAGACCGCTACGAGATCTTCGACGACTCGCTCCGAGTGGCGACCCTCCGCCGGCTCACCGTCGAGCGGGAGCTGCGGGACGCCCTCGCCCGGGACGCCCTCGACGTCTACTTCCAGCCCGTCGTCGCCCTGGATACCGGCATCATCGTCGGAGCCGAATCCCTCCTGCGGCTGCGCGCCGCCGACGGCAACCACCTCAGCCCGGCCGAGCACGTCGCCGTGGCCGACGAATCGGGCCTCATCGTCCCCATCGGCCTGGTGGTGATGGACCGGGCCTGCGCCGCCCTGGCCCGCTGGCGGGCGACCTTCGGGGGCGACGCTCCCCGCCGGGTGGGGGTGAACGTCAGCGGCCGCCAGCTCGCCTCACCCGACCTGGCCCGAGGTGTCGACCGCACCGCATCGACCCACGGGCTGGTCCCCACCGATCTCGTCCTGGAGCTCACCGAGTCGACCGTGATCGGCGCCGACCGTTCGACCCTGCGCACCGTCGAGCAGCTCCACGAGATGGGGGTGCGGCTGGCCATCGACGACTTCGGCACCGGCTACAGCAGCCTGGCCTACCTCAAGCGCTTCCCCATCACCACCGTCAAGATCGACCGCACCTTCGTGGCCGGCCTGGGGACCGACCGCAGCGACACCGAGATCGTGCGGGCCGTGGTGTCGCTGGGCGACGCCCTGGGCCTGGAGGTGGTGGCCGAGGGGATCGAGACCCCGGCCCAACTCGACGCCCTCCGCGACCTGGGATGCCGCACGGGTCAGGGCTTCCTGCTCGCCCGCCCCGCCCCGGCCGACCAGCTCCCCGCCCAGCGGGCCTCCGTCGCCGCCGCCCTCGCCTGAACCCGACAGCCGCCCGAGGTCCAGCAGGTCCGGAGGGCGAGCACGCGAGCCCGGGGCCCGAGCGGCCCGTGGCCGACGAAGGAGGCCACATGAGCGGACAAGAACGGTCGGGTGCCTCCGAGGCACAGGCAGGAACGGCCGGGTTTCTCCGAGGCGCCAGCCGAGGAGATCGCTCGTTGCGACCCCGGCGATCTCCCGCGCCACCTGAGAGCCGGGTGCCGGGATCGAACCGGCGACATCTTCTTTACAAGAGAAGTGCTCTGCCAACTGAGCTAACCCGGCGACGCCGCGC
>CAZXRA010000089.1:0-23608 GCA_964643485.1 uncultured Iamiaceae bacterium
CGGGACAGGTGGCGCCGTCGGCGAGCGCGCGGGTGGCGGGGCGGACGTCGCGGCCCCGGGGGGCTTCCGTCTCGGCCCGGTCGCCGTCGCGATCGGGTCGGGCGCCCGGGTCGTCGTGGCCGGGGCCAACGGGGCGGGGAAGAGCACATTGGTCGACGCCCTCCTGGGCCGGGCGGAGCTGGTGGAGGGGACGCGGTACATCGGGCCCGGCGTGGTGGTGGGGGAGCTGGAGCAGGCCCGCACCCGCTTTGGCGGGGCGCCGACCCTCCTCGACGCCGTGCTGGCCGAGACGGGGTGGACCCTGGCCGAGGCCCGCTCGCTCCTCGCCAAGTTCGGCCTGGGCGCCGATCACGTCCGCCGGCCCGCCGGGTCGCTGTCACCGGGGGAGCGGACCCGGGCCTCGCTGGCCCTGCTCATGGCCGTGGGCGCCAACTGGCTGGTCCTGGACGAGCCCACCAACCACCTCGACATGGTGGCGATCGAGCAGTTGGAGCAGGCCCTGGGCACCTGGCCCGGCACCCTCCTCGTCGTCTCCCACGACCGGCGCTTCCTCGATGCCGTCACCACCGAGGAGACCCGCCACCTGGACGTGGCCGACGGGCGGGTCACCGAGCGCCGCTGAGACCGCGCTGCGTCGGCCATAGGGTGGCGGCCGACCGAGGGGGCCTGAGATGCGCATCGCCACGTTCAACATCCGCAACGGCCGGGCCTTCGACGGGGGGAGCTCCTGGCCCTTCCGGCGCCGGGCGACGCTGCGGGTGATCGAGGCCTTGGATGCCGACGTCGTCGGCCTCCAAGAGGTGTACGACTGCCAGCTCCGATGGCTGCGCCGCCGCCTTCCCGGTTACGCCGTCCTCGGGGCGGTCGGCCGCAACGGCGGCCGGCGGGGCGAGATGAACCCCGTCCTGGTCCGTCAGAAGCTGGCCCCGGCCGGCCGGGCCGAGGTGCGCTGGTTCGGCGACTCTCCCGACACCCCGGGGACCAAGCTGCCCGGGGCGGGGTTCCCCCGCCTCGCCGTGGTGCTCCACCTGCGCCCACCGGGCTCGCCGCGGACGGTGCAGGTCGTCAACACCCACCTCGACGAGAAGGTCGCGGCCAACCGGGTGCGCAGCGTCCAGCAGATCCTGGAGTGGACCGACCCGGCCCTGCCCCGGGTCGTGATGGGCGACCTCAACGCCCGGCCCGAACGGGAGCCCCTGGCCGTGCTGGCCCGGGCCGGCCTCCGCCCGGTGATCGGCGCCGACGCCGGCGGCACCGCCCACGACTTCACCGGCCAGCACGACGGGGCCCAGATCGACCACATCCTCGTCAGCCCCGAATGGGACGTCGTCTCGTCCGAGATCCGCACCGACCGGCCGGGCGGGCGCCTCCCATCGGACCATTGGCCCCTCCTCGCCGAGCTCCGCCTCCGGGCCGAGGACTGAAGGCGGCTACCCCGAGAGGTCGGTGCGAACCCCGCCCGGCGGCGGGAGCGCGGCCGCCGTCACGGTGTGCTCCTCCTCGGCCAGGGCGTCGAGCAGGGCGGCCACGAACACGGCCAACGACGTACCGACCACCGACCCGCCGATGCCGTACACCTCGTAACCGATCACGAAGCTGATGACGATGACCGCCGCCCCCGGGTGGGCGGCGCCCCGGGTGGTGCGCTCCAGGGCCAAGCGGTGCAGCACCTGCACCACCACCCCGCCGAGGGCGATGGCGACCCCTGTCGAGGGCGAGAGGATGCCGCCGGCCAGCACGGCGACCAGCAGGGTGGCCAGGGCCAGCCCGATCGACGGCACCAGGCTGGCCACGCCGATGACGAGAGCGAGCGGGGTCGGGGCGGGCAGGTCGATGAGGCGGAACGTCACCCAGGCGATCGTCCCCGTGGCCAGGGCCAGCAGGACGGCGGCGTCGACATAGATCTGGCTGTGGGCGAAGGCGCGGCCGACCACGCGGGCCAGACGCTCGCGCCGGTCCTCCTCCCCGACCTGCTTCAGGGCGGCGGCGGCGAACCGCGGCCCCCACCCCAGGGCGAAGATGGTGAGGATCAGGGTGAGCAGCCACGTCGAGGCCCCACCGACGGCCTCCTGCCCGACGCGACTGGACGGCCGGCGCAGGTCGGAGGCGAAGTCCTCGGCCTTCTCCACGAGCTCGAACTCGCGGGCCACCTCCCCGAAGCGCTCCGACTCCTCGATGTCGACGGCCACCTTCGGGATGTCCTCCTGGAGCCGGCGCACCTGAGTGTCGAGGTCGCCCACCACCCCCCAGGTGATGAGGCCGACCAGGCCCAGCACGGGCAGGAGCACCACGATCAGGGCCACCCCCCGGCGCATCTGGCGCGACGCCAACGACACCAGGGGCTCGAGCGCGGCCGCGGCGACCAGGGCGGCCACCGCCCAGCCCAGGGGGCGGCGCCCGGCCAGGAGGACGTTGTGCACGACCAGGGCGGCCACGATGCTGCCGAAGACGACGATCCAGGCGGCCGGCCCGACGGTGAGGCGCACCTGGCGGTCCACGGAGGCGTACCGTACCGACCGTGGCCGAGCCCCGCGACGATCCCGACGGCGGGCCGACGGTTCTGGGTGGGCCGGCCCCCGTCACGGCCGACATCGCCGTCACCGCAACCGATCACGAGCGCCTGTCGGTCAGCCTCGACCCCCGCTCGGCCATCGGGGTCGTCATCGGGATCCTCGTCCTCTTCGTGGGGGCCGCCTTCTTCCGCACCACGGTCCGCTCGCTCACCGTCATCGGCGTCGGGGTGCTCCTCGCCTTCGCCGTCGAGCCCCTCGTCCTCGCCGTGCAGCGGCGGGTCGGCTGTCGCCGCGGCACCGCCGTCGCCGTCGTCGGCGCTCTCCTGCTCGTCGCCTTCGGCCTGCTGGCCACCCTGGTCGGCCCGCCAGCCGTGCAACAGGCGCAGGACTTCGGTGACGAGCTCCCCCAGACCCTCCGTGAGATCGAGGAGCTGCCCATCGTCGGGCCCCGGCTCCAGGACGCCGACTTCGCCGAGAAGGCGGAGGAGTGGGTCGACACCCTGCCCGGCCGCCTCGACTCCTCCGGCGTGGGCGACGCCGCCCGAGGAGTGCTCAACGGCCTCCTCAACGGGCTGGGCGTGCTGCTCGTCGCCCTCGTCGTCCTCATCGACGGGCCCCGCCTCGTCGGCCGCATCCGCACCGCCATCCCCTCCCGGCACCGGGAGCGGGCCGACTCGGTGGGTCGCGTCTTCTACCGGGTCGTGGGCACCTACTTCGCCGGCTCGCTGCTGGTGGCCAGCATCGGCGGCACCTACGTGCTCATCGTGGGCCTGTCTGTCGGGGTCCCCCTCGCGCCGGTGGCCGCCGTCTGGTACGCGGTGGTGAGCCTCATCCCCCAGATCGGTGGCTTCCTCGGCACCTCGTTCGTCACCATCCTCGCCCTCACCCAGGGGGTGGTGCCCGCCCTCATCGTCCTCGTGCTGGTCGTGGCCTACATGAACACCGAGAACTACCTCATCACCCCGGCCATCGTGGGGGAGGCCGTCGACCTGTCGCCCCCGGTGACCATGCTGGCCGCCCTGATCGGCGGGGCCGCCGCCGGGGTGCCCGGTGCCCTGGCCGCCACGCCGGTGTGCGGCACGGTCAAGGCCCTCTACCTGCAGTACCGGTACGGCGAGGTGGCCGCCCCGCCCACCCGCCTGCGCGACCGCCTGGAGGTGCCGGGCCCCATACGCGCCCTCCTGCGCAAGGTGCGGGGTACAGGCGACTCGTGACCGGGCCCGCCCCGGTCGTACCGTTCTCCCCGCTGACCACCCGAGGGGAGACCAGGTGAAGCTGTCACCCGGCCCGTACGCCGCCATGGACCCGACCCGCCGCAACCGCCTCGTCGCCCGGTCGTTGGCTGCGGTCACCGGCATGAGCGCGGTGATGATCGCCGTGGCCAAGCCCATGCGAGCGGGGGGCCACGACATCGTGCCCTTCGAGATCGCCGGCGACGCCGCCACCGTCGACCGCATCATCGAGGACTGGGGGCCGGAGGGGGTGCGGGCCGCTCGCATCCAGACGTCGCTCGACATGGTGTACCCGGCCCTCTACGCCGTGTCGACGGCGGCCGGGTGCGCCACCGTCGCCGCCGCCGCCCGCCGCAACGGCCACGAAGGGATGGCCAAGGTGGGCGACGCCCTGGGCTGGGGGTCGTTCGCCGCCGCCGGGTTCGACCTGGTCGAGAACGTCTCCATGCTGGCCGAGCTGTCCGGCAAGCGGGGCCCGCTGCCCCGCCTGGCCCGCCGCTGCGCCCTCACCAAGTTCTCCCTCATCCTCCCGGCCGTGCTCTACGCCCTCGGGGGACTCGGCGTGCTCGGCCTGGCCCGGCGCCGCGACCGGGCCCCGGTCCGGGGCTGACCGATGCCCCGCCGCCCCCTCCCCGAGCAGATCGAGTTCACCGCCGATGCCACGGGTGCGGCGCTGGCCGCCCTGGACGAGCTGGTGGCGGCGGGCCGCGGCTGGCTGAACCTCTTCCCCGAGGTCGAGGAGGATCTGGCCCGCGCCGTCACCCCCTCGGTGGTCGGTGCCCTGTTCCGGACGCCGGGCCCGCCCATCCCCCAGGCCACCTTCCTCCCCGCCACCGAGAGCCGGCGGGGTCGGGTGCCCCCCCAGCTCGGGATGACCCACGGTGTCGGCGCCATGATCGTCCGCCGCCTGGCCGAGAAGGGCCTGCCTCTCCCCGAGGGGTGGACCGTGGTGCAGGACCACGTCCGCCGGGGCCTCGTCCTCCGCCTCGACGACCCGCCCGACACCATGGTCGTCCTCGGGTGGGCCCTGAAGGCGGCCGAGGAGCTGTGCCCCATCCCCGTCACCGGCGGCTGGCTGGCCGAGGTCCACCGCCCCTGACGGGGCAGGTCAGGCGGGAGGGTCGCCCAGGAGGAGTTGCACGGGGGCCAGCTCGGTCGAGAACCCGGGCTCCCAGGGGAGGACGCCGGCCGGGTCGGGCCAGGCCAGCTGGACCATGCGGAAGGCGGTGGGCGCGTCGCCAGCCAGGACGTGGTGCTCGGCCAGGGCCGGGAACAGGCCCACGCTGGCCGAAGCATCCACCGGCAGCAGGGCGCAGGGCTGGCCCCCGTCGAGCAGGCCGATGAACGGGGCCCCGACCGGGAGCTCGGTCCCCCCGGCCAGGGTGTCGGCGACGAGGCCGAACAGGCCCCGGCACGCCACCGGGGCCAGGCCGAAGAGGCACAGCTCGGGGAAGGCGAAGCGGTCTTCGAATCCGACGGTGTAGGCGTAGCGGGGGAGCGGCGGCTCGACGTCCACTCGGGCGGGCACGGCGTCGAGGGCCCACCCCTCCCGCTCCAGCATGAACTCCACCTTCTCCCGGTGGCTCATGTCCCGGTCGGGGAAGACGTCGTCGGCCACGGCCCCAGCCTGGCAGACACCGGGTCGGCAGGGTTCGTTGACCGAGCGTTCACGCCGGTGTCACGGGCGTGACGGCGAGCTGTCTAGCGTGCAGCCATCACGTCTCCGGACGGCCCGCCCCGGCGGGCACCGAGGAGGAACTGCACCATGACGCTCCGGTCCGTCCCCACCGAGGCCGCGGCGGCCACAGGCACCGCCGCCGGTCCCGAGGTCCAGCACCGCACCATCCACGGCTACCGGCGGGCCTTCCGCACCTGCGGCGCCGGCCCCGCCCTCGTCCTCCTCCACGGCATCGGCGACAGCTCGGAGGCCTGGGCTCCGCTCATGCCTGCTCTGGGCGAGCACTTCACCGTGATCGCCCCCGACCTGCTCGGCCACGGGCAGTCGGACAAGCCCCGAGCCGACTACTCCGTGGCCGCCTACGCCAACGGGGTCCGCGACCTGATGGACGTGCTCGGGGTCGAGCGGGCCACCATCGTCGGCCACTCCCTCGGTGGGGGCGTGGCCGCCCAGACCACCTACCAGTACCCGCACCGCATCGAGCGCCTGGTGCTGGTGTCCGCGGGAGGCGTGGCCCGAGAGGTCACCCCGTTGCTCCGCCTGCTGTCGGCCCCCTACGCCGAGCTGGCCCTCCCCGTCACCCAGCTCCCCGGGGCCCGTCTCGTCGCTCTGGCCGTGGCCGAGGTGGCCAAGCGCACGCCGCTGGGGCTGGGGTTGGGGCGGGACGCCGACAACCTGGTGCGGATCTTCGACGGGCTCCCCAGCGGCGCGGCCCGGCGCTCCTTCACCCGCACCCTCCGGTCGGTGGTCGACTGGCGGGGCCAGCTCGTCACCATGCTCGACCGCTGCTACCTGGCCGAGGAAATGCCCACCCTGCTGGTGTGGGGCGATCGCGACGGCATCATCCCCGTCGCCCACGGGCAGCTCGCCCACGAGGCCATGCCCGGGAGCCGCTTCGAGGTGTTCGCCGGAGCGGGCCACTTCCCCCACCACGCCGAGCCCGAGCGCTTCGTCCGCCTCCTCCTCAACTTCGTGGCCACCACGGAGCCCAGCCGGCACGATCCGGAGCGGTGGACGGAGCGCCTCCGCGCCGGCCGGCCCGTCGCGCCGGTGGTCGACCTCCGGCCCCGCGACGACGAACCGGTGGCCCTCAGCGGCTGACGCCGGTCGCTACGACGCCTTGCGCTTGGCCGCCTTCTTGGTGGCCTTCGTCGCCTTCTTGGCCCGGGCCGGCTTCTCCTCGGTCTTGTCGTCGGACGAGGCGGCCGGGTGGCGGCGCCGAGCCTTCTTGGCCTCGGCGATGCTGGCCTCGAGGGCGGCCATGATGTCGACGACCTTGCCGTCGTCCTCCTCCTCGGGCTGGCCCTCGATGATCTCGGTGGCCCCCGAGGCCCGGGCCTCGATCAGGTCGAGCACCTTCTCCCGGTAGGTGTCCTTGTACTCCTCGGCGTCGAAGGGCTCGGTGAGCGATGCGATGAGCGTCTCGGCGATCTTGCGCTCCTTGGCCGACACCTCGACCTCGGACACCGCCTCCAGGGCCTCGTGCTCGGCCGGGTCGTTGACCTCGTCGGCGTAGACCATGGTGGAGAGGACGAGCCGCCCGTTCAGGGGGCGGATGGTGGCCAGGTGCTCCTTGGTGCGCATCACCATGCGGGCCACGGCCACCTTGCCCGACTCCTCCATGGCCTCGAGCAGGAGGGCGTAGGGCTTGGGGGTCGACGGGTCGGGCACCACGTTGTAGGCCGTGTCGTACATGATCGGGTCGATCTCGGACAGGTCGACGAACTGCTCGATCTCGATGGTCTTGGTGGCCTTGGGGTCGAGGGCGGCCAGGTCGGCATCGGTGAGCACGACGTACTCGCCGTCGGCCTGCTCGTAGCCCTTGGCGATGTCCTCCCACTCCACCTCGGAGCCGTCGGCGGCCGACACCCGCTTCTGCCGCACCCGGGCGCCGGTGCGGGTGTCGACCTGGTGGAAGCGCACCGTCTTGCGGGAGACGGCGGAGTAGAGCTTCACCGGGATCGACACCAGCCCGAAGCTGATGGACCCGGACCAGGCAGTCGCAGGCATGGGGCCATTCTCCCCCGAGGCGAGGGCTCCACGCACCCCCGGCGACGGACATCGCGCCATCGGTCCTGCTCAGAGCGGTGAACGGGACGGGAGACGATGGCCTCAGGAGGCGACATCCAGCCCGGCGAGGGCCACGTCGCGATGCGCCGCCAGCCGCTCGGCCTGCTCCTCGACGAGGGCCCGCGTGGCCGCGGTGAGTTGCGTCCAGGGGTCGATCAGGAGGGTGACCCGGCCCTTGGTGGTGCGGGGTCGCCAGGTGGCGACCATCTCCCCGTCGGCCACGACGGCGCCGGGCCGGCCGATCACTCGCCACAGATCCTTGCGCCGGTCCTCGTCGGGGACCAGCAGCTCTCGGTCGCGGAGCTGCACGAACGGGTCGTGGGTGCCGAGCAGGCGCACCGCCTCTGCCCTCCGGGATGAACGGGAGCTGGCCGCCTCGACCAGCGCCTCGGCGTCGTCGGCCAGGGCCCATCGGGCGTCGGGGCCTCCGGCGCTCGAAGAGCCACCGACCTGCACCTCGACCACGTCCTCGGGCCAATGGGCCTTCACCTCCTTCAGCGGTATGTCCACGAAGGTGGCGACGCCCCGTTGGCTGGCCCCTGGGTAGAACTGCAGGTGATTGCGGACGACGTCGAACCGGGCCTCCGCCTCCGTCCCCGGCGTGCCGAAGCGGAGCGGCTTCAGCCCCTTGGCTCGGCGCAGCACCGGTGGCGAGGTGCCCGGCTCGAGCTCCAGCCCGGCCTGGAGGGCGGCCAGTCGGAACGGTTGCTCGAAAGCATGGACGGCCTGACACGGCCGGCACTCCCGAAGGAACGGCTCGTCCAGCACCTCGGTGAGACGGGACGACAAGTCGCCCTTCACCGTCGGCTTCGTCACGACGGCTCGCTCCCGGGCCGCCACGATGGCCAGGGCGTCGAGGACGGGGATGTCGGCCTCCTTCAGGGGCTTGCTGGCGTCGAAGATGCGCTTGGCCGCGTCGGCCTCCGAGAACGGGGCGGTGGCGACGGCCACGGCTGCCAGGTTGGCCCGCCGGTAGGCGTGAGGCGCGCCCCGCAACGTCCAGGCCCAGGCCAGCTCGCCATCCTCGGGGGCCGGGGCCCCCCGAACGGCCAGGGCCCAGGCCGCGCCGTCGGCGCCGGTGTCCTGCACCCCGTAGTCGAGGAGGGCGACGTCGCTTGCTGCACCGAGCGACCTCGGGTCGCGGTGTAGGTCGTGGCGACGGAAGCGGAAGCGCAGGAGGGACCGGCGGTCGATCTCGATGGGCTCTCCTGCTCCTGCGGGGGCGCGGGCCATGGACCGATGGTGGCCGCTCGTCGTCGCCAAGGGAAGCCCCGATGGTGCTCACAGGGGGGTCGTGGCGTCGTGAGGGGGCCGTGACGGGATGGCAATCGCCTGGTCGTCGGCGCGTCACGGGTCGTCCGTACCGTCGCCGCCATGGCTGCCCCCGACATCCCCGCCGCCAAGCGCGCCGGCCTCGCCGTCGACCTCGACCGCCTCGCCGAGGAGGGCGACGGCTGGCTGACCCCCGAGGACCGCTACGCCCTCAAGACCTGGGGGGTGTGCACCCAGCTCCAGGACCACGTGTTCATGGTCCGCATCCGGGTGCCGGGCGGGGTGCTGCCCACCGACCAGGCCCGGACCGTGGCCCGCTTGGCCGCTCGCCACGGCTCCGACTGGGTGCACCTCACCACCCGCCAGAACCTGGAGCTGCACTGGGTGGCCGACCGGGCCGTCCGCGACCTGCTGGCCGACCTGGAACGGGCCGGCCTCTCCACCCGCTCGGCCTGCGGCCACACCCTCCGCAACGTCATGTGCTCCGAGGACGCCGGGGTGGCCCTCGACGAGCCCTTCGACTGCCTGCCCGATGCCGTGGCCGTCAGCGACGCCATCGTCGCCCGGTCGGCTGAGTTGAACTGCACCCTCCCCAGCCGTATCAACATCGCCTTTGGTGGCTCGCCCCGCTGCCGGGAGGACGCCCTCATCAACGACGCCGCCTTCGTGTCCGTGGTGGTCGACGCCGTGCCCGGCTACCGGGTCTACGCCGGCGGCAGCCTGGGCAAGGCCCCGGCCCTGGCCATCGAGCTGGCCGCCTTCATCCCCCGCACGGATGCCGTTCCCGCCGCCGTGGCTCTGGCCGAGACCTTCATCGCCCACGGCGACTTCGAGAAGCCGGTCAAGGGCCGCCTCAAGTTCTGCATCGAGGGCATGGGGGCCGACGCCTTCCGGAAGGCGTGGCGCGAGGCCTTCGCCGAGGCGCGGGCCCGGGCCGACGGTCCGGCACCCGTCGAGATCCCGGTGTTGGGGCCCGGCGACCGGGCCGCCGCCATCCGCCGCCGGCCCGAGGGCGGCTGGTCGGCCGGCGTGCGCCCCCAGCGCGAGCCGGGCCGGGCGTCGCTCACCGTCGCCCTCCCGCTGGGGGACACCAACCGCTCCGAGCTGGAGCTGCTGGCCGACTTGGCCGACCGCTACGGCGACGGCCACCTGATCCTGGGCCGGGACCAGGACGTGATCCTCCGCAACGTTCCCGTCGAGCACGTGGGTGCCATCCGTGTTGCCCTCACCCCGCGGGGCCTCTCCTTCCTCGGGGAGGCTCGGGACGCCCAGATCCGGGCGTGCACGGGGTCAGCGGTCTGCGCCCTCGGCATCTCGCCCGCCCCGACTCCGGTCGCACCCTGCTGGCCACGCCGGGCCTGCGCCGGAACAGCTCCCTCCGCGTCCACGTCTCGGGGTGCCCCAACAGCTGCGCCCAGCACCAGGCGGGCGACATCGGCCTGGCCGGCACCAAGGTGCGCCTGGGCGGGGCGACCCGCCTCGGCTACCACCTGTTCCTGGGGGCCGACCTGGGCGCCCCTCTCGCCGAGGCCCGGGCCGCCGAGGTCGTGGGCCGCATGGCAGCCGAGGACGCCCCCGCCGTGGTCGACGCCGTCGTGGGCACCTGGGAGGCCACCCGTCACCCGGGCGAGACCCTCTCGGGCACCGTCGCCCGCGTCGGCGTGGATGCCTTCGCCGCCACCCTCGAGGCCGTCCTCGACGACCGCTGGGCCACGGGACTCGAGCCCGGCACCGACGGTCCCCCTCCGGCCACCACCGCCACCCCGGAGGTCGCCGCCTGACCGTCCCCCTCCATTCGCCCCCCTTCCCTTCTGGCGCGGTGGCATCGCGTGGACGCGATCCCACCGCGCCAGAACGGTCGATGCCCACCTGACCGATCCCTCGCCACCGCCACTCGTCAAGGAGTCCCCCGTGCCCGTCCCCATCCCCTCTGCCCTCGACGACGCGGGGGCCGCGGCTGCGGCCAAGGCCACCGCCGTGCGCTCGCTGCCCCGCTACCTGGCCTCCGCCGGCCTGGCCGGGGCGTTCGTCGGCATCGCCGTCGTGTTGCTCGTCAGCGTGTCCGCACCCCTCGTCCTGGCCGGGTCCCCGGCCGCCAAGCTCGTCCAGGGCGCCGTGTTCGGCGTCGCCCTCACCCTCGTCGTCTTCGCCGGGTCCGAGCTCTTCACCGGCAACGCCATGGTGATGCTGCAAGGCCTCCGGGAGAAGACGGTGACCGGCGGCGAGCTCGCCGCGATGTGGGCGGCGTCGCTCTTCGGCAACCTCGCCGGATCGCTCGCCCTGGCCGCCGTCGTCCACGGCGGGGGCACCCTCACCGGCGACGGCGAGACCGTGATCGCCAAGATCGTGGCGACCAAGGACGCTGCGGCCGGGCCCCAGCTCTTCTGGCGGTCCGTCCTGTGCAACCTGCTGGTGTGCCTCGGGCTCTGGATGGCGGGCCGGGTGCAGTCCGACGCGGCCAAGGCCATCGTCCTGTGGCCACGGCCTGCACGAGGGCGAGGGCGGGCCCGGTGTCGAGGGGGAGGTCCCAGCGGTAGACGGGGACGTCGACCACGTCGGCCCCGCGGCGGCGCAGCAGCTCGGCCTGCTCGTCCGCCCGCCGGTCGGCGGAGACGCCGACGGTGAACCCGGCGAGGGGCGGTAGCACCCCGGCAGCGTGCCGAGACGCCGTTACCGCTGCGTTTCGGCTCGATGAGGTCCCGATGACCTTGCTCTCGCATCGTCGTGCCGGTCCGTGAGCAGCGATGGCCAAGGTGGGCTGGTAGGAGTGGGCCGTGCCCTCGCCCCCCGCCGCCGCGGTGCTGCTCGCCGCCTGCCCCGACAAGAAGGGGCTGGTGGCCGTCCTCGCCGACTTCGTCTATCGCCACGGCGGGGACATCACCCACGCCGACCAGCACGTGGACGCCGAGGCCGGGGTGTTCTTCCAACGGGTGGAGTTCCGCCTCGACGACGTCGACCTGGCCCGGGACGAGATCCTCCCGGCCCTGGCCCCGGTGATCGAGCCCCTGGGCATGCGGTGCCAGGTCCGCTTCACCGACGAGGTGGTGCCCACGGCTCTCCTCGTCTCCCGCGAGGCGCACTGCCTCTACGACCTCCTGGCCCGCCAGGCCACGGGGGAGCTGCGGGCCCGCATCCCCATGGTGGTGGGCAACCACCCCGACCTGGCCCCCGTGGCCGAGCGCTTCGACGTGCCCTTCCACCACCTCCCGGTGACCCCGGAGGCCAAGGACGCCCAGGAGGGGGCCCTGCTCGACCTGCTGGCCGCCCACGACGTTGGCCTGGTGGTGATGGCCCGCTACATGCAGGTGCTGTCGTCGCGGGTGATCGGCCCCTACGCCGGGCGCATCATCAACATCCACCACTCGTTCCTGCCCGCCTTCCTGGGGGCCCGGCCCTACCACCAGGCCCACGAACGGGGGGTGAAGCTCATCGGGGCCACCGCCCACTACGCCACCGAGGAGCTCGACCAGGGGCCCATCATCGACCAGGACGTGGTGCGGGTCAGCCACCGCGACGGCGTCGGCGATCTGGTCAGGAAGGGCCGTGACCTGGAGACGGTGGTGCTGGCCCGGGCCGTCACCGCCCATCTGGAGCACCGCGTCCTGGTCCACGGGCGCAAGACCCTGGTGTTCTGAGCGAGGCCGCCCCGGCGGGAAAGCTTGACGTCCGAACTAATCTGATGCGTGGGGCGGGGCGCGGGTCAGGCGGAGGCAGGAGCATGGCGTCGTTGTTCGGCGGGCTGCGAGTCGTCGAGATCGGGCAGGGGATGGCGGTCCCCATGGCCGGCGGGATCATGGCCGATCACGGGGCCGAGGTGATCAAGGTCGAGCCGCCGGGCGGGGACTGGGCCCGCTCGCTCCCCGGGTTCCACACCTGGAACCGGGGCAAGCACAGCCTGGTGCTGGACCTGGGCACCGATGCCGGCCGCGATGTGGCCCGGGCCCTGGCCCGATCGGCCGACGTGGTGATCGAGAGCCTGCCCCCCGGCCGGGCCGAGGAGCTGGGCCTCGACGGCGCGTCCCTGGAGGAGCTGTGCCCCCACCTGGTGCACTGCTCGGTCAGCGGCTTCGGCCCGCTCCCCGCCTTCGCCCACCTCCCCGCTGACGAGGGCATCGTCGCCGCCGCCCTGGGCCGGATGCTCGGCACCGACGCCCTCAGTGGGGCTGTGGTGCCCGACGCGGCCGAGCGCCCCGTCTACCAGGCGGCCCCCGTCGCCGCCTTCGGCGCCGCCATGCTGGCCCTGCAGGCCGTGGCCGCCGGCCTGTTCGACCGGGCCCGGACGGGCCGGGGGCGCCGGGTGGAGACCAGCCTCTTCGACGGGGCGTCGGCCGCCTCCATGCGCCTGGCCTTCGAGCGGGACGGGGACGGTCTCCGGCCCCGCGCCGAGGAGCACGACCTCGTCTACCAGGGCATCCTCCTCACCTTCCTGACCGCCCGGTGCGCCGACGGCCGCTACGTGCAGATGTGTGCCCGGCAGGACCACCACTTCCGGAACTGGATGACCGTCCTCGGCCTGGACGACGTCCTGGCCGAGGAGCGGTACCGCCACGCCCCCCTGGGCATCCGGTCCCGGGATGACCTGGAGGAGCTGCGCCAGCGGATCGTCGAGCGCATGGCCACCCGCACCCAGGCCGAGTGGATGGAGGCCTTCGTCGCCTCCGACGTGGGCGCCGACCCCTTCCTCACCCCGGCCGAGTTCCTCCGCCACCCCCAGATGACCCTGAACGGACGGGTCGCCGTCGTCGACGATCCGCAACGGGGCTCGATCACCCAGGTGGGCCCGCTCGTGGCCATGTCCGAGACCCCGGCCCGGATCCAGGACCCCGCCCCCCAGCTGGGCCGGGACCGCATCGGGAGTGGGCGCCACCGGGGACGGCAGGTGCCCCGGGGCTGGCCCGGTCCCCGGAGTCGCCCCGGGCCCGTCGACCGGACGATCGCCCGGGGCCGGCTGGGGTGGCCGGCAACGATGGAGCGCCCGGCGGCCCCCGGCGATCCCCGCCCGCTGCCCCTGGCCGGGGTGACGATCCTGGAGGTGGCGTCCTTCCTGGCCGGCCCCCTCGGCCCCACCCTCCTGGCCGAGCTGGGGGCCCGAGTGATCAAGGTCGAGCCCCTGGCGGGGGACCCGTTCCGCCGCGTGGGCCTGGAGGCGGCCCACCTGGCCGCGGGCAAGGAGAGCATCGCCCTTGACCTCACCCATCCCGACGCCGCCCACGTCCTGGCCCGCCTGGTGCGCCAGGCCGATGTCGTCGTCCACAACATGCGTCCGGCGGCGGCCGAGCGCCTCGGCCTGGGCTACGAGGATCTGCGCCGCCTCAAGCCCACCCTGGTGCACGTGGCCGCCACGGCGTACGGATCGGGCGGCCCGGACGCGGGCCGGGCCGCCTTCCACTCCACCCCCCACGCCCTGTGCGGCGGGGGCTTCCTGCAGGCGGGGCGGGGGAACCCCCCGGTCGACGACTCGTACCCCGACCCGTGCGCCGGGATGGCGGTGGCCGCCGCCGTGGCCATGGGCCTGCTGGCCCGTGAGCGGTGGGGGCGGGGACAGCGGCTGGAGACGTCCATGCTGGCCACGGCCGGGTACGTCCACTCCGACGCCCTCGTGCAGTACGCCGGGCGCCCAGCGTCGCGGTTCCCCGACCCGGAGCAGCACGGCCCCTGTGCCCTCTACCGGCTCTACGAGTGTCGGCGGGGATGGCTCTTCCTCGCCGCTCCCCGGGCCCGGGCGTGGCCCGGCCTGGTCGCGGCCCTGGGGGCGGTGGAGTGGGAGTCCGACCCCCGCTTCGCCACGGCGGAGGCCCGCCGGTCCCACGACGAGGAGCTGGCCGACGCCATCGGGCACCACCTCCGCACCCGCTCGGCCGCGGAGTGGGCGGCGATCCTCCCCGAGCGAGGGGTGGCGGCGGCGGTCGCCGACGGCCTGCGCTTCGAGGAGGTGCTGGTTCACCACGGCCTCGTCCACCCGGTGGAGCACCCGGAGCTGGGGTCCTACTGGGGGCTCCCCCCGCGGGTGCGGGTGCCCGGAGCCGATGCGCCGCGGCGCACACCGTGCGGGGTCGGGGAGCACACCGACGCCCTGCTCACCGAGCTCGGGTACGAGGCGGCGGTGCGCCGCGACCTGGCGGCCCGGGGCGTCGTGGCTCTCGGTGGCGGCGACCGCGTCGCCGAGGAGGTGGCGTCGTGACCGACGTGGCGTGCCGCTCCCTCCTGTTCGTCCCCGGCCACAAGGTGCGGTGGCTGCCGTCCGCCGTGGCGTGCGGGGCGGACGGCGTCATCCTCGACCTGGAGGACGCCGTGGCCGACGACGGGAAGGAGGGGGCCCGTCGGGAGGTGGCCACCGCCCTGGCCGGGTGGGCGCGGGACGTAGGGGAGCGGCCGGTGCTGCGACTGGTGCGGGTCAACGGGTGGGGCACCGGGCACCTGCTGGCCGATCTCGAGGCCGTGGTCGGGCCGGGCCTCGACGGGATCTGCCTCCCCAAGGTCGACGGGGCCGTTGACGTCCAGGCCCTGGCCCGGGTCCTGGACGAGCTGGAGGTGGCCCGGGGCCTGCCGCCGGGGTGGCTGGAGATCTTCCCGGTGGCCGAGACGGCGGCCGGCATGCGCGACATCGCCGCTGTCTGCTCGGCGTCGCCGCGGGTGCGCCGCATCAGCGGGGTGAGCCACTCCGTGCCCGGCGGTGACTTCTACCGCGCCCTCGGGGCGCAGTGGGACCCGTCGGGGGTGGAGGCCCTCCACACGGGGGCCATGACCGTTCTCGCCGGTCGGGCTGCGGGGCTGGGGAACATCCTCTGCGGGCCGAGCTCGTCGGTCGACGATCTGGCCCACCTGCGGGCCGTGTTGGCGCGAGGGCGGACCCTGGGGGCGGACGGGGCCCTGTGCATCCACCCGTCCCACGTGGCTGTCGCCCACGAGGTGTTCACCCCGTCGAAGGAGGAGGTGGCCGAGGCCCTCGCCGTCCTGGCCGCCCTGGACGAGGCCGGCCGGCACGGCGATGCCGCGGTGGTGGTGGACGGGCGGATGGTGGATCTGGCCCATCGGCGGTCGAGCGAGGACGTGGTGCGCCGGGCCCAGCAGGCCGGCCTTCTCACCAGCGACATCGTGGCTGGAGACGCCGACGACCCATAGTGCTGGCGCCGGTACGGGACGTGCCGAACATTGCCAGAAGCTTGCTGAACCCTTGACAGTCGTGCGCGGCCACTCGTATGGTCTCGGAGCTGGACCACGACGTAGCAGTGGTGGGAATCAGGGTCCGGGGGGTGCGGCCAATGGGTGGGCCGCGGCGCGCTCACGAGCGCGTCCGTGCGAGAGAGGCGAGGTCATTGCGTCCAGGTCCCGGGGTTGTGTCAGCGAAGGCACCTCTCACGCCTGGACGCGCCCCGGCAGGACGCAAGCGGTGGGCCGTGGCCCTCCTCCTCCTGGTCGCGGTGACGACCACCGCTTGCGGAGATGACCTCGACACCTCGCCCCCCGCCGCCGGGAACGATCCCCAGGGATCCTCCTCGGCGTGCGGGGGCTCCCCCGGGCCTGAGGGGGTCTCCTCGGACTGGGCCGCCGTCGAACGGCAGGCCCGGGACGAGGGGGCCCTCCGCTGGTACAGCACCCTGGCCCCGGCCATCAACGAGAACTTGGTCGCCGCCTTCGCCGGGGCGTACCCCGAGATCACGGTCGACGTCACCCGGGCCGTCTCCTCCGACCTCACCCAACGCATCGACGCCGAGGCCCGGGGCGGCGCGGCCGGTGCCGACCTCGTCGTCCACACCGACCAGGCCTGGCAGCAGGCCAAGGAGGACGGCGCCTTCTCCGTCCTCCGCGGCCCCGCCGTCACCGATCCGGGCCAGGACGTCCTCTCCGACGACGGCACCTCGTCCCTCGTCGCCCTGGCCGTGATCGGCTTCGGGTGGAACACCACGATCATCGAGGAGCCGCCGCCGTCGTTCGAGGCCCTCGCCGATCCGGCCTACCGCGGCCAGATCGGCCTGTACGACTACGAGGCGACCCCCGTGGCCGTGAGCTTCGACGTGTGGGCTGACCAGTACGGGGACGACTTCGTCGAGGCCCTCGCCGCCCAGGAGCCGCGCTTCTACGCCAGCGGCTCCGCCCTGGCTCAGGCGGTGGCGGCCGGGGAGGTCGGCATCGCCGCCTACACCACGCCGAGCCTCGTCCCCGAGGGGGCCCCGGTCGAGATCGCCTATCCCGACGAACCGGTGGCCAACGCCTACGTCCTCAACGTCCTCTGCTCGGCCGACCATCCGGCGGCGGCCCAGGTGCTGGCCAACTGGCTGCTCACCCCGGAGGCCCAGGAGATCGCCGCGGCCGGATCGGCGTCGGTGCTGGACGCCGCGGCCGGCGTCGACGCCATGTTCACGGTCGACGAGGTGCGGGTGACCGATGTGACCGCCTACAGCGAGGGCGACCTGGAGGCGCTCCGTTCGTCCCTCGATGCCACGTTCGACCGGTGACCTTCCTCCGCCGCCGACGCGACGGGTCCGCGCCGCCGACAGGACGGCGAGGCAGCGGCTGAGGGCCCGGATGGGGGCGATGGTGGCCGTGGCCGGGAGCGTGGCCCTGTGCGGCCTCCCCCTCTGGTACACCGCTCGCTTCGCCCTGCACCGGAACGGGGACGGGCTGCGGCGGATGGTCGACGACCCCCGGTTCGGCGAGACGCTGCTCACCACCGTGACGCTGGCCGGTGGCTCGGTGGCCATCGCCGTGGTCCTGGGCACGGCTCTGGCCTGGGCCGCCCATCGCCTGCCGTCGCGGCGGCGGGCGCTCGGGCTCATCCCCCTCTTCCCGCTCCTCCTCCCCCAGCTCCCGCTGGTGATCGGCTACGCCTTCCTGCTCAGCCCCACCGCTGGCTACCTGAACCAGGCCCTCCGGACCCTCCCCGGCCTGGGGCATCTGCGCGAGGGCCCCATCGACATCTACACCCGGCCGTGGATCGTGATCGTGGGCGGGATCTACCTCACGGCCTTCGTGTACCTCTTCGTGTACGACGCCCTGGGCCGGATCGACCCCGAGCTGCTCGACGCCGCCGCCGTGAGCGGAGCCCGACCGGTGCGGGTCCTGGTGGAGATCGTCCTCCCCGTCCTCCGCCCCGCCCTGCTGTACGGGGCGGCCACCGCCACCCTGCTGGGCCTGGGCCAGTTCGCCGCCCCGCTCCTCTACGGGCGCCAGGCCGGCGTGTCGGTCCTCACCACCGAGATGTACCACCGGACGAGCAGCGCCCCGGTGGACTTCCCCCTGGCCGCGGCGTACGGGCTGCCCATCGTCGTCGTGAGCCTGGGCCTCCTCGTCGTCCAGTGGCTCGCCCTCCGCGACGGGCTCCGGTTCGTGGCCGCGCCGGCCCAGGGCGGTCGCACCCCGGCGGCGGGGGGACGGCTGGCGTCGTGGTCGCTCGTCCTCTATGGCGTGGTGGGGGCGGTGCTCCCCCTCGCCGCCCTGCTCGTCGTGGCGGTGTCGCCGGTGTGGACCCGCGACGTCGACCCGAGCGCCTGGACGCTCGAGCACGTGCGAACGGTGCTGTTCGAGCGCAGCGATGTGGTCGAGGCGGTGAGGAACAGCCTCACCTACGCCCTGGCGACGATGGTGGCCCTGCTGCCCCTCTCCTACGTGCTGGCGGCCCTGGTCCACCGGCGTCGGACCCGACTGGCCGGCCTGGTGGAGCTGGTGGTCAGCCTCCCCCTGGGGGTGCCGGCCGTGATCATGGGCACGGGCTTCCTCTTCGCCTACACGGTGTCGCCGCTGCGGATCTACGGCACCCCGCTGGCCCTGGTGCTCGTCTACGCCACGATCATGCTGCCCTTCGCCGTGCGCCTGCAGCTCGCCGCTCGGGCCAACCTGGTGCCCGAGCTGGGCCAGGCGGCGGCGGTGAGCGGGGCCGGGCCGCTGCGCCGGGCCCTCACCATCGAGCTGCCCCTCCTGCGGCCCGCTCTGGGGGCGGCGGCCGCCCTGGTGGTGGTGCTGGCCACGCACGAGTTCGCGGCGTCACTGTTGGTGCGGTCGAGCGAGACCCAGGTGATGGGCACCGTGCTCTACGACCTGTGGAGCTTCGGGTCGTACCCGGAGACGGCGGTCATGGCCCTCGTGATGTTCGTGGTCACGGGGGCGGGGGTGGCTCTCGCCCTGCTCTTGGGGGGACGGGCGACCTTCGCCGTCGCTCCCGCCCTGGCGAAGGTGCGGCGATGATCGCTGTCGAGGGCCTGGCCAAGCGCTACCGGCGGCACCGTCGGGACGACGGCCCCACCGGGGTGGATGCCCTGGCCGACGTCACCTTCGAGGTCGGGGCGGGGGAGATGCTGGTGCTCCTGGGCCCCAGCGGGTGCGGGAAGACCACCACTCTGCGCTGCCTGGCCGGCCTGGAGGAGCCGGACGCCGGTCGGGTGCGCCTGGGCGAGCGGGTCGTCGTGGACGTGGCCCGGGGGATCAACGTGGCGACGCACCGGCGGGGGGTGGGGTTGGTGTTCCAGAGCTTCGCCCTGTGGCCGCACCTCTCCGTGCGCGGGAACATCGGCTATCCGCTCAAGGTCCGGCGGCACACGAGGACCCATCGGACCGCCGCCGTCGACGAGGTGGCCCGTCTGGTCGAGCTGGACCCGGTCCTCCTCGATCAGCGCCCCGGTCGGTTGAGCGGCGGGCAGCAGCAGCGGGTCGCCCTGGCCCGGGCTCTCGTGGCCCGCCCCGAGGTGATCCTCTTCGACGAGCCGCTCAGCAACCTCGACGCCCCGTTGCGGGAGCAGTTGCGCACCGAGCTGCGTCTCCTGCACCGTCGCCTGGGGTTCACTGCGGTGTACGTCACCCACGACCTCCAGGAGGCACGCGTCCTGGGCGACCGTCTGGCCGTGATGGACGAGGGACGGATCGCTCAGGCGGGGCCGGTGGCCGATGTCCTCGAACGTCCTCGCAGCGCCGCGGTGGCCCGGCTCCTCGGGTTCCGTCCCGTCGCCCGTCTCGTGCAGCGCCCCGAAGGCTGGTCCGTGGCCGGCGGGGAGGTGTCCGGGGCCTTGCCCCCGGTGGACGGCGCCCCTCCGGTCGTGGATCTCTACGCCCGGCCCGAGGCCGTCGGCCTCGCCCCGTCTCCTGGCGGGGCGCCGGAAGCGGGGGTGATCCGGGTGGGGGGTGCCGTGGTCCAGCAGGCGGATCCGGTCGGGCGCCACACCGGTGTGGTGCTCTCCCGGGCCGGCCCGGGAGAGGGGCGGGAGGAGGGCCGCCTGCGCTTGGAGGTCCACTCACCCGACGTCGGGGCATGGCAGGTGGGGGCCTCTGTGGCAGTCGAGGTGGCAGCGGTGGACGTCTGTCACTTCACCCACACGGGTGACGTGTGGCTAGCCTCGGCGGCGAGCCCGAGGGGCGATCGAGGGGCATCTCGCGCGCGGGGAGCGTCGTAGCGATTACATTTGACAGTTGTATGGACGTCAAACTACAATCTGTCGGGGCTCTGGGGGTCAGGGTCGGTGGGTGACAGGGCGGGATTGCGACAGCACCGGTTCACCAGGCGGGAGATCGATCGTGCCCCCGAGCTCCGCTGGTTGCCTCTGTCCGACCACCCGCCGTGCCTGAAGGAGTCGAGATGAACGAGGCACCGATGGTGGGCACGCACCACACGCGGGCAGCACGACACGGTCGGGGCCTCGGCGGAGTCCACGACCCGGCGCACAGCGACGCCGATCTCGACGCACCGGTCGACGCCGCCGCGTTGGAGGCCTACCTCTGCGCCAGCATCGAAGGGGCCCAGGGCCCGTTGGAGGTGACCGAGCTCGAGCACGCCCACACCAACGTGAGCTACCTCCTCCGCCTCGGGGAGCAGGAGCTCGTCCTGCGCCGTCCGCCTCTCGGCCCCCCTCCGCCCGGCGCCCTCGACATGTACCGCGAGTACTGCGTGCTGGCGGCGCTGGGCGACGTCTACCCCCGGGCCCCTCGGGCCCTGCTGTGCTGCGCCGACCCCTCCGTGATCGGCGCCCCCTTCGTCGTGATGGAGCACCGCAAGGGCGAGATCATCCGCGGGGCGCTGCCCGCCTCCCTGTCCGGCGAGGAGGACGGTCGCCGGGCCAGCGAGGCGCTCATCGACGCCCTGGCCGATCTCCACCACGTCGAGCCGCTGCGGTCGGGCCTGGGCGAGCTGGGCCGGCCGCGCAGCTACACCGAGCGCCACCTCACGGCGTGGGTCCGGCGCCTGCGGGCCATGAGCGTCGATCGCTCCTCGGTGCCCCTCGAAGAGGTGGCCGAGGGCCTCATGGAGACGCTGCCCCGCCCGCAACGGACGTCGATCGTCCACAACGACTTCAAGCTGGACAACTGCCAGTACGCCCCGGGACGGCCCGACGTCGTCACCACCGTCCTCGACTGGGACCAGGCGTCGCTGGGTGATCCCCTGCTCGACCTCGGGATCCTGCTGGCCTACTGGCCCGACCCGGACGATCCCATCTCCCGCCACCGCGTCCTCTTCCCGGGCCTGGAGCAGGTGCCCCTGGCCCGGCGAAGGGAGCTGGTGTCGTGGTACGCCGAGCGCTCCTCCCTGCGGCTGGCGGATCTCGGGTGGTACGAGGCGTTCGGCCTGTGGCGGGCGGCGATCGTCAACCTCCAGCTCCGTCAGCGCTTCGCCGACGGGCAGACCCGCGACCGGCGCCTGGGGGAGCGGGGGCGGTGCGTCAAGCCGCTGGCCCAGGCAGCCCAGGACACCCTCCAGGCCTACCGGGCCGAGCGCTCGTAGCGTCCTCCCCTCAGCGGTGGAAGGGGGGTGGCTTGCCCCGTAGGGCGGGGCGCTCCGGGCGCGGCGTCGTCGCCGGGACGAAGTCGCCGGCGGCCAGGCGGATCTTCCGCAGGAGCCGGAACGTCGCGTCGCACTCGGCGTCGGTGAGCCCCAGGTTGGTCATGACCCCGGCCTGCAGGGCATCAGCCGCCCGGAGGACGGTGCGATGGCCCTCGGCGGTCATGGTGGCGAAGGAGCTGCGCCCGTCGGCCGGGTTGGCCTCCCGCCGGATCAGCTGCTCCTTCTGCAGGCGTTGGATGGCGTTGGTGACGCTGGCCGGGTGGACCTGGAGGCGGTCCGAGAGCTTCTGCAGGGGCAAGCGCTGCCGCCGGGCGAAGAGGAGGATCATCAGGGCCTCGAACCGGGCGAAGCTCAGATCGAGGGGCCGCAGGGCCCGCTCCAGGTCGTTCATGAGGATCTGGTTGACCCTCGACACCGACGCCACGATCATCACGCCGCGGCTGGCGTCGGCCCAGCCCGCCCGCTCCCATTGCTCGCGGGCCGCCTCCACCGGATCGAAGGGGAGGGGGCCCTTGGCCCACGCCGGCAGGTGCTCGTCCTCGGTCGCCGCGCCGGGTGGGGGGATGGCGAAGTCTCCGGCGTGGACGCGCACCTTGCGCAGGAGGGAGAACAGGCGCTGCGTCTCCCGCTCGCTCAGGGCGAAGGGGATGAGCACCTCGCGGCGGACGACCTCGGTGGCGGCCAGGGCGACCTTCCGCCCCCGGGGGGTGATGGCGGCGAAGGCGCTACGGGCGTCCTTCGGGTTGGCGCGCCGCCGGGCCAGGCCCTGGTTCTCGAGGCGGTTGATCACGTTGGTGGCCGTCGCCGAGTGGACCTGGAGGCGTTCGGCCAGCTTGCCCATCGACATCTTCCCTCCGCCTGACGAGGCGGCGAAGGAGAGGAGGAGGAGGGCCTCGTAGCGGGCGAAGCGGAGCTCGAAGGGGGCCAGGACGTCTTCCAGCGAGGCCAGGAAGAGCTGGTGAACGCGCACCACCGAGCCGACCACACCCATGCCGGGTGCGCCGGCGGTCCACCCCGCCTCGGCCCACTGTCGTCGCCCTTCCTCGATCGGGTCGAAAGCGAGCGGCGCAGACGGCACCGGGCGAGCGTAACGCTACGTAACGTAGGGGCTACCGAGACGGCTCGTGCTGACGGTGGGTGTCACCCCGGAGGTCGAGCAGGCGGCGCACCTTCCCCTCCCCGCCGAGGCCGGTGTGGCGGGCCAGCTCGCCCGCCTCGACGATGTCGACGTCGACCCGGACCCCGAGATCCTGGGCCAGCTCGGCCTGGAGGTCGGACTTGAGCCGGTCGGCGTCGACGTGACGCGAACGGCGCTCCACCCGGATGCACATCTCGTCCCGACGGGCCCGCCCGGTGTCGAGGCGACGGACCACGCAGAGGAACTGCCCGGTGGTGCGCCCGTCGCCAGCGACGGCGTCCTGGCAGGCCATCGGGTAGACGTTCTGGCCCCGCAGCTTGACCATCTCGTCGCTGCGACCCAGGAAGGTCGAGAGCGTCCCCGTCCGCAGCCCGCAGGAGCAGCGCCGCCGGTCGGAGAGGACGAGCCGGTCGCGCAGGTTGTAGCGGATGATCGGGGGCACGCGCCGGTGGAGGCTGGTGGCGACCAGGTTCCCCGGCTCGCCGGAGGAGAGGGCCCGGGACGGATCGTCGATGTCCACGACCTGGAGGTACACCGTGTCCTCGTTGATGTGGCGGCCGGATCGGTGCGTGCACTCGTAGGCGATGAGGCCCACCTCGTGGGTGCCGTAGTTGTCGTAGACGGGCGCCCCCCACGCCTCCTCGATGCGGGACCGGAGGTGGCCCTCGGTGTCGGTCCCCAGGAAGCTGAGCAGGTAGCGGGTGGGCAGGCTGCGCAGGTCGAACCCGATCTCGTCGGCCACGTCGGCCAGGCGGGCCAGGTAGTCGCCCATGGCGTACCACCCGTCGGTGCCGTAGCTGGCGGCCAGTTCGAGCTGGCGGGGGCTGGCGGTGACCGTCCCGGAGCCGGTCGTCAGAGGGACGGCACCAAGCCAGTGGAACACCCCGACGTACGCCGACCAGGCGGCGTTGCCGAGGGCGTTGGTGAAGGGGATCTGGATGA
>CAZXRA010000090.1:0-32418 GCA_964643485.1 uncultured Iamiaceae bacterium
GTACAGTCGCCCGCCGTGACCAGCCGCACCTCACCGCTCGATGCTGTCCACCGGTCCCTGGGGGCCCGCATGGTCGCCTTCGGGGGGTGGGACATGCCGGTGAGCTACCCGGACGGCACGTTGGCCGAGCACCGGAGGTGCCGGGAGGCCGCCGTGGTCTTCGACGTGAGCCACCTGGGCACGGTGCGGGTCGAGGGCCCGGGGGCCCGTGAAGCCATCCAGCGAGCCTTCACCAACGACCTCGGTCGCATCGGGCCGGGGCGGGCTCAGTACACCCACCTGCTCGATCCCGACGACGCCTCCGTGCTCGACGACATCCTCGTGTGGTGGGTCGAGGACGAACGCTTCGACGTCATGCCCAACGCGTCCAACACCGACCGGGTCACCGGGGCGCTCGGGGAGGGGGCGATGGACGTCACCGCCACCCGCGCCGTGCTGGCCGTCCAGGGCCCGGAGGCCCGGACCCGCATGGCCGGGGTGGCGCCCGAGGCGGCTGCCGTGCCCCGGTTCGGGGTGACGCGGTTCGAGTGGCGCGGCGCCGACTGCGTCGTGGCCGGGACCGGCTACACGGGCGAGGACGGCCTGGAGGTGGCGGTGCCGGCGGACCGGGCCGCTGAGCTGTGGGAGGCCGTGGTCGCGGCCGGTTGCACGCCGGCGGGCCTCGGCGCGCGCGACACCCTCCGGCTGGAGGCCGGCCTCCCGCTCCACGGTCACGAGCTGGGGCCGGGCATCACACCCCTCCAGGCCGGCCTGGGCTGGGTCGTCCGCTGGGACAAGGGCGACTTCCGGGGCCGGGACGCGCTGGCGGCCGAGAAGGAGGGAGGGGTGGCCCGCCGGCTCCGGGGCCTCACCGTCGAGGGCCGTCGACCTCCGCGGGAGGGTCAGGCCGTGCTGGTCGAGGGCGAGGTGGCAGGCACCGTCACCAGCGGCAACTTCTCACCGACCCTCGGCCACGGCATCGCCCTGGCCTTCCTGCCTCCGGCCGTGGACCCCGGCACCGAGGTCGCCATCGACGTGCGGGGCACTCCGCTGCCGGCCCAGGTGGTCCGCACCCCCTTCGTGGCCAAGTCCTGACCCCGCCCGACCCGGGGGGCCCGCCCCGGCACCCACCGGTCAGCGGTGGTCGGTGACGGGGGGACAGGAGCAGACGAGGTTGCGGTCGCCGTGCCCGCCGTCGATGCGACGGACCGGTGGCCAGTACTTGTCGGCCTTGGACACCGAACCCGGGAAGGCGGCGTCAGACCGACTGAAGGGGTGGTCCCAGGCCTCGGCCAGGACCGCCTCGGCCGTCCAGGGGGCGCCCCGCAGTACGTCAGGATGGGCGTCGATCTCGGCCCGGATGGCGATCATGGCGTCGCAGAAGCGGTCCAGCTCGGCCCGGTCCTCGCTCTCGGTCGGCTCGACCATCAGGGTCCCGGCCACCGGGAAGCTCATGGTGGGGGCGTGGAAGCCATGATCGATGAGGCGCTTGGCGATGTCGTCGACGGTGATGCCGGTGGCCTTGGTGAGGGGCCGGATGTCGAGGATGCACTCGTGGGCCACCAGGCCGTTGCGCCCGGTGAAGAGCACGGGGTAGTGGGCGTCCAGCCGCCGGGCGACGTAGTTGGCGCTGAGGATGGCCACCTGGGTGGCCCGGCGCAGGCCCTCGCCACCCATCATCCGGACGTAGGCCCAGGGGATGGGGAGGATGCCGGCCGATCCCCAGGGCGCAGCCGACACCGGCCCGGGGCCGGTTGCGGCGGGCCCGCACTCGGGCACCAGGGGGTGGGTCGGCAGGTAGGGGGCGAGGTGGGCGCCCACCGCCACCGGTCCGATGCCGGGACCGCCGCCGCCGTGGGGGATGCAGAACGTCTTGTGGAGGTTCAGGTGGCTGACGTCGGCCCCGAAGCGGCCGGGCCGGGCCAGGCCGACCATGGCGTTGAGGTTGGCCCCGTCCAGGTACACCTGCCCCCCGGCGTCGTGCACGGCGGCGCAGATCTCGCCGATGGCCTCCTCGAACACGCCGTGGGTCGAGGGGTAGGTCACCATCAGGGCGGCGACGGTGTCGGCGTGCTCGCCCAGCTCGGCCCGGAGATGGTCCAGGTCGACGTTGCCGTCGTCGTCGCAGGCCACCACGATCACCCGCATGCCCGCCATCACCGCGCTGGCCGCGTTGGTGCCGTGGGCCGACGACGGGATCAGGCAGATGTCGCGGCCGACGTCGCCCCGGGCCCGGTGGTAGGCCCGGATGGCCAGCAGGCCGGCCAGCTCGCCCTGGCTGCCGGCGTTGGGCTGCACCGACACGGCGGCGTAGCCGGTGATGGCCACCAGCCACCGCTCCAGGTCGTCGATCAGGGCGCGGTAGCCCTCGGCCTGGTCGAGCGGGGCGAAGGGGTGGATGCCAGCGAAGCCGGGCCAGGTGATGGGCTCCATCTCGGCCGCGGCGTTGAGCTTCATGGTGCACGAGCCCAGGGGGATCATCGACCGGTCGAGGGCGATGTCGCGGTCGGAGAGGCGGCGCAGGTAGCGCAGCATCGCCGTCTCGGACCGGTGGGCCGAGAACACGGGATGGGTGCAGTAGGGGGAGGTGCGGAGCAGGGGAGTGGGGACGGCCGGCGCCTCGCCCAGGTCGTCGGCCAGCCGCTCGGCCTCGGCCGGGACCCCGAAGGCGGCGAGCACGGCATCCAGGTGGGCCAGGGTGGTGGTCTCGTCGGTGCTGGCGGCCACGTGGTCGGCGTCGACCCGGCGCAGGTTGACCCCGCCGGCCAGGGCCGCGGCCACCACGACGTCGGCCCGGCCCGGCACCCGGGCCAACACGGTGTCGAAGAAGGCGTCGTGGACGATCTCCACGCCGGAGGCCCGCAGGCCGGCATCGAGGGTGCGGGCGGCCCGGTGGGTGCGCTCGGCGATGGCGGCCAGACCGTCGGGTCCGTGGTAGGCGGCGTAGGCGGAAGCGATCACGGCGAGGAGCACCTGGGCGGTGCAGATGTTGCTGGTGGCCTTCTCCCGGCGGATGTGCTGCTCTCGCGTCTGGAGGGCCAGGCGGAGGGCCGGGGCTCCGTCGGCGTCGACCGACACGCCCACCAGCCGGCCGGGGAGCGAGCGCTGGAGGCCGTCGCGGACGGCCATGTAGCCGGCGTGGGGGCCGCCGAAGCCCATGGGCACGCCGAAGCGCTGGGCCGACCCGACGGCCACGTCGACCCCGATCTCGCCGGGGGAGCGGAGCAGGCACAGGGCCAAGGGGTCGGCCGCCACCACCACCAGGGCACCCTGCTCGTGGGCGGCGGCGATGAGGGCGGCGTCGTCCCGCACCAGGCCTGTGGAGGTGGGGTACTGGACCAGGACGCCGAACACGTCGCCGTCGGGCAGCCCGGCGCTCAGGTCGACCTCCCGGATCTCCAGGCCGAGGGGCTCGGCCCGGGTGCGGAGCACGGCGAGGGTCTGGGGGTGGAGGTCGACGTCGACGATGAAGGCGGCGCCCTCGGGGGCCTTGGAGGCCCGACGAGCCAGGGTCATGGCCTCGGCCGCGGCCGTGGCCTCGTCGAGGAGTGAGGCGTTGGCCAGGGCCAGGCCCGTCAGGTCAGCGATCAGGGTCTGGAAGTTCAGCAGGGCCTCCAGGCGGCCCTGGGAGATCTCCGGCTGGTAGGGCGTGTAGGCCGTGTACCAGGCCGGGTTCTCGAGGATCGAGCGCCGGATCACCGGGGGGGTGACGGTGCCGTGGTAGCCCAGGCCGATCATGGAGGCGACGGCCCGGTTGCGGGCGGCCAGGGCGGCCAGCTCGGCCTGGGCCTCGGTCTCGCCCACGGGGGCCGGCAGGTCGAGGGGGGCGACGTCGCGGATGCCGGCGGGGACGGCGTCGGCCACCAGTTCGTCGAGGGAGCCGTAGCCCAGGGCGCCGAGCATGGCCGCCTGGTCGTCCTCCGTCGGCCCGATGTGGCGGGCGGCGAAGGGCAGGCCGGAGCCGGCCGTCGTGAGGCGAGGAGAGTCGGACATGGGGCCTCCGGGCAGGGGAGCGGGTCGCTCGGCTGTCCTCCCCACGCTGTCATCGGCACCTGAGAGGTTCACCGGCCCGGGGACCGGCTTGCACCGTCGGTGGGCCGGGGGTCCGACCTCTTTCCAGCGTCGCCTCGCCCACGCGGTCCTGGGGCCTGAGAGATTCCGGGGAGGAGTTGCTCCTTCGGCGGCCCGACGCTGGGCCTCTCCCGCCTGGGGTCGACGGCGACCGCACGCTACCAGCCCACCTGGCAGGACCACGGGTTTCTCGGGGAGCGGGCCCGACCGCCCCGGCCGCCGATGGTGCCCTACCCTCACCCGTGGGACAGGTACTCCCCTCCGGGGTTGACCAGTTTGGGAGGAAGACATGGACATCAGGCGCACCGTGGTGGCCGGAGCGATCGGGCTGGCCCTCGTGGCCGGCGGCATCGGCTGCGGCGGCTCGGACGAGAAGGGGAGCGACGAGACACCCCCGACGGTGCCGGACGAGGCGACCGGGCCGTCGTCGACCGACTGGGAGACCGTCGATGCCGACGGCGACGGGGAGGCCGACCTGCCCCCCAACTGGCCGGCCGACTTCGTGCTGCCCGAGCGGGCGAAGCTGGCGCGCGCCACATCGCTGAACGGCCAGCTCTACGTCGGCGGCACCATCGACGGTGAGCTCGATGTGGTGACCGCCGAGCTCAGCGCGGTCATGGAGGCCGCCGGCTTCTTCATCTACGAAGAGATCAAGACTCCGGAGGAGGACCAGGTGGCCACCACCACCCGGTCGATCGACGACGAGTACGACGTGATGATCGTCGTCGCCGACGTGGCGTCGGCGCCCGAGGGCCAGCTCACCTTCAACCTCACGCTCGAGGCTGAGGGCCAGCCCGGTTCGAGCCCTCGCTGACCCGGCCCTCGGGGGGGCAGAGCGGCGAGGCAGCCGTCGGGAACGGCGCTGGTCGCTGACAGGTGGCAGGCCCCGGGACATTCCGCCTTCTTCCCGGGAGTGCTGGAAGTCTCGCCCCATCGACCGATGGGGCGAGACCGGCGCTCCCGCGCCGGGAGCTGATGACGCCGACAGGAGACGACGATCGGATGGACCTGACGGGCCACGTGCACCTGCTGCTCAGCGGTCCCGGGCCGTCGGCACCGGTGCTCCCCCCGTCCCCCTGGCGCCTCTGGACCCTGTCGGACCAGGGCCCCACCGATCCCGTGGCCGTGGCCGCCGCCGCTCGCCCCTCACCGATGACGGCCCGGGCCGAGAGGGCGCTGCTGGCCGCTGTGGCCGCTGACGACGTCGATGCCCTGGGCCGCCTGGCCGCCACGAGCGGGGGGGTCCAGGAGGCGGCCCGGGTCCTCCACGCCATCCGCCTGGTCGACGTCGATGCCGTCCTGGCCACCGAGACCCTCATCGCCGTTCTCTCCGGCCCGGCCGATCCCGCCACCTCGAAGGTGTTGCACCGCCACTGGGGGGGCCTCTCCGTCGGTGTCACCCTTGCTCCGGGCGTCCCCGCCCTGGTCCCCCTCAGCCGGACGGCGGTCGGCCTCCTCCTCGCCGAGGTGTGCACCTCCGGGGGCCGGCGGGCCGAGGCCGTGGCCGTGCTGCGCCAGCTCCCGCCCCATCCGTCCGTGCTTCTGGCCCTGGTCGCCACTCTCCTGGCCGCCGGGGAGCACGAGCAGGTGATCGAGGCGACGACCCGTGTCGGGAACCTCGACGACACCTCGGCCCTGGTGCTGGTGGGGCGCAGCGTCGCCGCTCGCAGCCTCGGCGATCTGCCGACGGCCCTCGACGCCGCCACCGGCGCGCTGTCCGTCCCCGAACGCCGCCTGCCCGTCCTCGCCGCCGCCGTGGAGGAGCGAGCACGCGTCCACACCCAGGCGGGTGACGAGGCCGCGGCCCGAGCGGATCTGGAGGCGCTGACGGCCCTCACCGGCGGCGCGGCCGACGTCACGATCCCTACCGCGGCCCCCCTGACCGCCGCCGACACCGCCCCGACGCCCGAGGACGACGACCTCCACCGGGCCCGGGACCGGGTGCGCCGCCGCATCATGGGCGTGGGGGCGCCGGGCACCTTCGGGGGACGCCACCACAGCACCTACCGGGACGACGTGGCCGACATGTTCGCCCTGGGCCAGGCCGACGCCGTCGAGGAGCTCCTCCTCGGGCTCCTGGACGCGGTGGAGGACGAGGTGGCCGAGACGGGCGCCGAGCTCGACCCCACCTTTTTCCTCACCCTCGTGGACCTCTACGAGGACAGCGGCCGGACCGAGGATCTCGTCGCCCTCCGGGAGCGGTTCGCTGCCGCCCAGGAGCGGGCCCGACACCCCCGCCCCGTCGCCGACGAGGCCGGCGCAGGGGAGGGGCCACCCGTCCCCGCTCCCTTCGACGCCCCCCCGCCCGCAGGTGTCGACGCCGTGTCCATCGACGGCCGAACCGTCGACGTCGACGCCGCGGTGGAGCACCTTCTTGTGTCAGTTGGTGTCGCGCCGGCCCGGGGGACAGGGGAGGAGGGCGGCCAGGCCGCGAGCAGGGGTGGGCCGTCGGCTGTCGTTCCCCAGGTGTCGCCCAGGTCGGTCACGACGAACAGGCAGCCCGAGCCTGAGCCCGAGGCCGATGTCGCCGAGGAGCCATCGCCGGCGACCGAGGAGCCTCCGATCGAGGCGGACGACACGGCGACGGCCGCCGGTGATCCGACGCCGGGCCCCGAGGTCGAGGCCCCGACCTCGCCGGCCGGGGAGACGGGGCGGGCCCCGGGACCACGGCCCCCTCGGATCCGGTCGCTCTGAGACCTCTCGGGGCTTCTCCGCCTTACTTGACATAACGAGTATTATCGGCGGTCGAGCAGGCGCCTGGCCTGGTCCTCATCCGCATCGGCTGCGGACGGGACGGGGGCCGCCGAGTACGGTGGCCGCCCTATGGCCCGCCGGATCGACATCGAGCTGACGAGCACCCGCGACGACGGGTCCTGGACGTGGCGGGCCGCCGGAGCGCGCCAACCCAAGGGGGTGGTCACGTCCGCCGTCCTGCCCGGGTCGCCCGCCGTCGGTGACGTGCTGCGGGTCGAGGTCGAGACGGGGCTGGACGGCACCGAGATCACGGCTGTGCTGGCCGACAAGGCCCCCCGGGCCGAGCCTGAGCGCTTGCAGCTCCTCACCCGGGACCTGAAGGACGACGAACTGGTCGTCAGCAAGCTCGTCGGCAAGCGGGGCCGGGATCGGGACCGCGACGACGACCGGCGCGGCGGCCGAGGCCGGGGTGGCCCCGGTGGCCGGGACGGGCGCCCGGGCGAACGGGGCCGTGGAGGCCGGGACGGACGTCCCGGTGGTGGGCGAGAGGGCCGCCCAGGCGAACGAGAGGGCCGTGACGGCCGCCCCGGTGGCGACCGCGCCGCTCGCCATCCCCGTGACACCCCCGGGCGGGGCGACGGCCCCGGCCGCGACGGGGGCCGGCCCGATCGTCCTCGTCGTCGCCCGGACGACGCCACGCCCCGCCCCAAGCGACTCCGCCCCCAGCGCACCCACCGGCGGGCCGTGCTCGACACCCTCGAGGTCCACGAGCGCCCCGTCGCCGAGGAGGTGCTCCGGGGGGGCATGGCCGCCGTGCGCCAAGCCGTCGAGAAGCAGAACGCCCAGGCCCGGGCCGAGGGGCGGCCCGAGGTCGACCCGGCTCAGCTCGAGGCCCTGGCCGAGCGTCTGCTCCCCCGCCTGCGGGCCGCCGACTGGCGGGACCGGGCCGAGGCCGCCCTGGCCGACCTGGACGAGCTCGACCTCCGCGACCTGCGCACGGTCGTCGCCGGGGCCGATGCCGGTGCCCGCGACGACGAGGCCAAGGCCCTGGTCACCCAGCTCCGCGAGGGGCTCGAACGCCGGGTTGAGGCCGACCAGGCCGCCTGGCTGGCCGAGATGACCCAGCTCCTCGGCGAGGGGCGGGTCGTGCGGGCCCTACGGGTCAGCTCCCGCCCGCCCAAGGCCGGCTCTCCCCTGCCCCTCGACCTGGCCACCCGGCTGATCGAGGCGGCCAGCGCCGCCCTCACGGCCGAGACGCCGACCGACCGGTGGTCCACCGTGCTCGACGCCCTGGCCCTCTCCCCCGTCCACGCCAAGGTGGCGCCGGCCTCCCTGCCCGAGGCCCCCTCGGACGAGCTGAAGGCCGTGGTGGCCGCGGCGGGCACTCGCACCCCCCTGGTCGCCCAGGCCCTGGGGGTCGAGCCGGCTCCCCCGCCCCGCCGTCGCCGGGGCCCGGGCAAGGGTGGCCCCGGTGGCGCCAGGCCCGTGCCCCCGCCCCCGCCCAAGGACGAGGCGTCGACGCCGGCATCGACCGACGAGGCCCCGATCGCCGATGAGCTGGCCACCACCGACACTCCCGCCCCCGCGGCGGAGCCGGAGGTCGTCTCCGAGGTGACACCAGAGGCCGTCGAGGCCAGTGGTGACGCCCCGATCGCCGACGAGACCTCCACTGCCGAGCCGGGCGAGCCCGTCGCCGAGGAGGGTGGCGCGGACGATGCGCCGCTCCCCCCCACCGAGGAGGCCCCGGTCGAGCCGGAGCCGGTGGAGGCTCCGATCGAGGAGCCGCCGTCCGCCCCGACCGCGGCCCCGGCTGAGGCCGATCCGGCCGATGCCGCCGGGGCCGAGGACACGCCGGTCGAGCCGGCCGTTCCCGCTGACGGCGACGGCTCCGACGAAGAGGACCGGGGCTCCCAGCCCGCCAGTGAGTAGCGGCAGCCCATCGTCTCCCCCTGCTCCAACTCTGGACCAGTGACGACACATGCGGCGTCCTTCCGTCCAAAGTTCGCGACTTGACCGAGCGGTCTAGGGGCGGGGGTGCTGGTCATCTAGGGTCCGGGCCATGGTTGAGTACGAGCTGGACGGCCACGTCGCCGTCATCACGATCAAGCGCCCGGAAGCCCGCAACGCGGTGAACACGGCGGTGGCCCAGGGCCTCGAAGCGGCCATCGACCGCCTCGAGGACGACCCCGAGGCCTGGGTCGGGATCATCACCGGCGGCCAGACCGACAAGGGCTGGATCTTCTGCGCCGGGGCCGACCTCAAGCAGATGGCCACCGACCCGGGGGGCATGTCCACGGCCAAGGGGGGCTTCGCCGGCTTCGTCCAGCGGGAGCGCACCAAGCCCGTGATCGCCGCCGTCGACGGTCCCGCTCTCGCCGGGGGCACCGAGATCGTCCTGGCCTGCGACCTGGTCGTGGCGTCCCGGACGGCCGTGTTCGGCATCCCCGAGGTGAGGCGCAACCTGGTCGCCGCGGCCGGTGGCCTGTTCCGCCTGCCCCGCAAGATCCCTCGCAACATCGCCATGGAGCTGGCCCTCACCGGCCGCCTCGACTTCCCGGCCGAGCAGGCTCACCACTTCGGCCTGGTCAACCACCTGGCCGACGAGGGCCAGGCCCTGGAGCGGGCCCAGGAGCTGGCGGCCCAGGTGTGCCAGGCCGCGCCCCTGGCCGTGGCCGAGAGCCGCAGGATCGTCATCGAGGCCACCGACCAGCCCGACGAGGTGGGCTGGAAGATGTCGGTCGAGGGCATCGCCAAGATGTTCGGCACCGAGGACTTCGTCGAGGGCCTCACCGCCTTCGCCGAGAAGCGCGATCCGGTATGGAAGGGGAAGTAGCCAGCGCAGCTGGCCACAGCTAGGGCGGGGGGTGGGGTCGGAGGACGTGGAAGGGGAAGTAGCCGACTACGCGAAGGTGTCGATGATGCCGTGGTCGTGGAGGAACTCGGCCAGGCCCGGGGCCAGCGGGAGCGCGGCCACGTCCCAGACCGGCACCCAGCGCGCCGCGACGGCGTCGTCGGCGGCCTGAGGTTCGGCCTTCTCCAGGAGGTGGACCCGGAAGTCGAGGATCACGGCGTGGTGATCGTCGCCGATCATCTCCTCCCACCCGACGAAGTCGCCGCAGATCCCCTCCAGGCCCGTTTCCTCGACCAGCTCGCGGACGACGGCCTCCACCGCCGTCTCGCCGCCCTCGATCCTCCCCCCGGGGAGGGCCCAGGTGCCGGCGGCCGGGGGGCGGCCCCGGAGCACCAGGAGCAGATGATCGTCCTCCACGACGATCGCCCCCACGACGACCACCGGTAGGGGGAGTGCGATCCCCTCCCCTCCCCCGGTCACCCGTCCCGCCTCGTCTCGTCGGCGGGCCGCAGGTCGCGATGGACGAGGATGGCCCGGGCGGTGAGGCCGAAGCGCTCGAAGAAGTTCTTGCTGTGGCGCATGCCCGGCAGGGCCAGGGCGTCGATGCCCCGGCACCCGTGGGTCTCGGCCCAGTGCACCAGCTCGTCCATGAGCGCCTCGCCCAGACCCACGCCCCGGAAGCCGGGCTCCACATAGATGTCGCTCACCACGGCCACCATGGTGCCGTCGCCCAGGACGTCCCGGTGGGCGGCGGCATAGCCGGCGGGCACGTCGTCCCACGTGCCGAGCAGGACGATCCCGGTGTCGGCCGCCACCTCGGCCAGGTCGGCGGCCAGGGTGTCCCGCAGGGGCTCGGGCCGGCCGTGGAGGAGCTGCCACATCGGCCCCCCCCGCTCCTCCCCCAGCTCGGCCCGGGCCGCTCTCGCGAGGTGCTCCAGCGCATCCAGGTCGGCGGCGGTGGCCGCCCTCACGGCCTCCACGAGGCTCAGTCGCTCTGGAGCTGGGCGATGCGGTTGAGGATGGTCTTGCGTCCTCGCCCCGCCGCCTCGTAGGACCGCACGGCCTCGAGCTCATCGGCGGTGAGGGCGCGCAGCCGGGGCACCACCTGGGAGGCGGCCAGGCTGTCGTAGTCGGGGATGGCCAGGTCGGCGTCGTCGCCGCCGGTGGCCGGGGCCGGCCGGGCGGGTGCCGGGGAGGCCGCCTCGGCCGGCGTCGACGTTGCCGTGGCCGCCGGCTCGGGCCGGGGCGGAGGCGGCGGGGCCGGGCGGGAGGTGAGGCCCAGGTCGGCCAGGACGCTCCCGACCTGGTCACGCACCTGCTCCTGGACCGGTCCCAGCCGCTTGGACGCCTCCACCTGGCCCTGCTGGACGGCGAACTGGCCCATGACCTTGGCCATGGAGACCTGGTTGCGGCCCCGCTCCACCAGCTTGGGGAGCAGGGACCGGGCCTCCAGGGCGAAGCCCAAGGGGGCGTAGAGCAGGACGTCCAGGGCGGCGTCGACGGGGGGCTTGCGGTCGCTCATGGCTCAGACACAGTCGGCACAGAGCATCTCGTCGGGATCGGCGAGCTGGCTCGGGTGCTTGACCAGGAAGCAGGACTGGCAGGTGAACTCTCCGGGCCGCTTGGGCTGGACCCGGCCACTGGCGTCGGCCGCCGGAACCTCGACGGCCGGAGTGTCCTCGTCGTCGTCCTCGTCGTCGCCGGCGGCGATGCGGTCCTTGAGGATGGTGTCGAGGTCCTCCTCGACGTCGTCAGGGTCGGGCTCGTCGTCGTCCTCGTCGTCCTCGTCGCCCGATCGCGCCTTCTCGGCCCGGCGGGGGGCGCTGTCGTCGTCGTCCTCGTCGTCATCGGCGTCGGCGTCGGCGAGGTCGACGACATCCTCGACGTCCTCGGCGACGACGAGGACGTCGTCTTCCTCCAGATCCTCGTCGATGTCCTCCTCGTCCAGCTCCTCCTCGGCATCGAGGCCGTCCTCGTCGATGGGTTCTTCGTCAGGCATGGGATCCTTCGTCGGCCGTCTGGCGGGCGGTCGCGGCGGAGCATAGGCCGTGCCGAGCGCGATGCAACGCACCCTGGCGACGCGTTCCCGCAGGCCATGGCGCCTGGGGTGCAGAACCGGGCGCGGAGGGCGAGGACGCGTCGGGGCTTCAGCGGGACAGGCGGCGCACCTCGGCCCGGCGCTCGGCGGCGAGGCGCTCCAGGTCCGGCTCCGGGCTGTGGTCGACCCAGCGCATCAGCTCGGCCACGGCCGGGTGGCCCGCCTCCTCGGCGATGAGCCGATGCATCTGCTGGGCCACCTCCCGGTAGGCCGGGTGCCCCTGGGGCGTCGAGCGCAGCTCCAACATGTGCATGGCCTCGCGGGCGTTGAGCTGCATCACGAACCGCACCTTGTAGGCCAGGCACACGGCGTAGGGCGCCTGGGCCGGGAACCGGTCGACCAGGACGTCGTAGAGGGCGGACGAGCGCTCCATGGCCTCGTCGAAGCCGGCGGCGTGGCCGGCCCGGTCGACAGCCTCGGGCCGGGTGTAGCCGTGACGGGGGCTGAGGGCCTGCCACTCCACCGTGAGCATGCGGTGGCGCTGGAGGTCGCGGAAGGCGCCGTAGTCGGCCAGGACGTCGAACCGGTAGGACAGGCGCTCCAGGGCCCGGCCCGGCTTGTGGCGGCGGTTGGACCGGTCGCCCACGTAGGCCCGCATCACGGCCAGGCGCTCTTCGGTGCCCATCGCCCGCACCCGCCGCTCGACCTGGGCCTCGGGGACGTGGGTGGAGGGGTAGAGCATGGCCGTCACCAGCCGGACCTCGGCATCGGGGTCGAAGCTGGTGAGGGTGACCCCGGGGACGGCGTCGGCGGGCTCGTCGGCCGGGAACAGTCGGGCCACGACCTCCTCCATCGCCGTCCGCGTGCTGGCCAGGTAGGTGCTCCAGGCCACCCCGCGGTCGTCGAGGTCGACCCGCTTGAGGAACGACGGGATGACCTTGCGCAGCTCGGTGAGCATCAGGTCGGCGTAGCGGCGGGCCTCGGGCAGCGGATGGGCCCGCATGCGCAGCAGGAGCTGCTCGTAGCCCTGGCCTGTGCCGTAGATGCCCACGTTGGACAGGGCCGCGGCCGGCAGGATGCCCCGCAGGGCGTCGAAGGCCTTGGCCCGGATGGCCTGGCGGTGGACGAGGTCGGAGTCGCCGGGCTCCTTGGGGAAGCGCTCCCGGAAGAAGTCCTGGAGCTTGGGCACCAGGGTGGCGTAGCTGTCGAAGAGCCGGTCCATGTCGCCGACGTACCGGGTGCCCAGGGGGGAGCCCAGGATGTCGGGGTCGCGCCAGTAGCGGTACCGGCCCCCGAGGCGGGCGTCGTAGGCGATGTAGCGGGTGGACTGCTCCAGGTAGGACATGAGCCGGCCCCACTCGAGCACCTTGGTGAGCAGGTTCGACGCCTGCTCGCAGGCCAGGTGGACGCCGCCGAGCTGGGCGACGGAGTCGTCGCCGTACTCGAAGAAGACCCGGTCGTAGAGCTCCTCGGCCCGGCGCAGGCCGACCGTGGCGTCGATGGTGTGGTCGCCGCTGATGTCGAGCTCGCCCACGAACTCGTCGAGGAACAGGCGGCGCAGGCTCTTGGGCGACCGCGAGTAGCGGGCGAACAGGGCGCCCTTGACCACCTCGGGCAGGTTCACGAGGGCGAAGACCGGGCCGTCCAGGTTGGTGAAGTACCGCCGCAGGATGTCGCTCTCGGCGGGAGTGAACACCTCGGGGACGTACACCGTCACAGGCGGCGACTCTACGAGGTGCCGCTGGGCCCCGGGCGGACCACAAAGCGTGGCGCCACCCTGGTCAGAGCCACTGTCACACCCGTTCCGCAGAATGATGGCCATGGACACCTGCGAGTATTGCGACGACGACCTGGCCGTCCCCGCCTCCCCCACCCTCGACCCGGGCACCGACGAGGTCCGCCTGGCCTGTGCCCGCTGCGGGCATGTGGTCAGCCTGGAGAGGGCCGGGAGGGATCGGTTCCCGATCGCTGCCTGAGCGCCAACTCCCCCCGCACCGCGTCCAGGGCGCCCGGGGCGAGCCAGAGGTCGGCCACGGTCATGGCCAGGGCCTTGGCCCCGTCGAGTACGGCCCGATCCCCTTCGGGGGCCCGGGCGTGGCCCACGAAGGCCTCGGTGTGGATGGGCACGTCTGGCGGGGAGACGGCGATCATGGGGTGGATCGAGGGGACGCGGTGGCTGACGTTGCCCATGTCGGTCGAGCCCACCACGGGAGCCGCCCCGCCGACGCCGGGACGGCACACCTGGCGGCCCAGGCGGGCGGCGTTGGCGGCGTACAGGTCGTCGAAGCCCTCCAGGCCCACCAGCTCGTCGTAGGCCGGTTCGTACCAGTCCATCGCCATGGTGCAGCCGGCGGCATCGGCTCCGGCCTGCAGGCAGACGACCACTCGGTCGCGCAGGGCGGCCAGGCCGGCCCGGGTGGGCGATCGCACGTACCACTGGGCCACGGCCCGGGCGGGGACGATGTTGGCGGCGTGGCCCGCCTCGGTGAAGATGCCGTGGACCCGCTCGGCCGGGCTGATGTGCTGGCGGAGGGCGGCGACGTTCACGTAGCCCAGGACGGCGGCGTCGAGGGCGTTGCGGCCCTTCTCGGGGGCGGCGGCGGCGTGGGCGGCGTGGCCGGTGTAGGTGACGGTCACCCGCTGGATGGCCAGGGTGTCCATCGCCCGCAGGTCGGCCCCGGCCGGGTGGACCATGACGGCGGCGTCGACGCCTTCCAGGGCCCCGGCGTCGATCATGAGCTGCTTGCCGCCCCCGCCCTCCTCCCCCGGCGTGCCCAGCACCACGACCCGGCCCCCGAGCTCGTCAGCCAGGGCGGCGGCGGCCAGGCCGGCCCCCAGGCCGGCGGCGGCGATCACGTTGTGCCCGCAGGCGTGGCCGATGCCCGGCAGGGCGTCGTACTCGCAGCAGACGGCGACGGTGGGGCCCTCCGTCCCCGCCCGGGCGGCGAAGGCGGTGGCCAGGCCGTAGGCCGAGCGCTCGACGGTCAGCCCCTCCCCCTCCAGCACGGCGGCCAGCAGGTCATGGGCGTGGTGCTCCTCGAAGGCCAGCTCGGGCCGTTCGTGGATGCGGTGCGACACGTCCACGAGCAGGTCGGCGCGGCGATCGACCTCCTCGACCAGCCGTTCCTTGACCGCCTCCAGATCTGGCATCGGCTGCAGGCTACTGGTGGTGGAGGACGAGCTTGCCGTTCTGGGTGCCGGCGCGGAGGCGCTCCAGGGCCACCGGGTATTCGGCCAGGGCGTGCTCGGTGTCGACGAGGACGGGCAGGCCCTGGTCGACCAGGCGGGTGACCTCGGCGAACTCCTGGTAGGACGCCATGGTCGACCCGATGACCTCGATCTGCTTGAACCAGAGGCGGGGCAGCGAGAGCTCGACCGTGCCCCCCGACGTGGCCCCGCAGACGACGAGGCGGCCCCCGGGCACCAGGGCGGACAGCGAGGCGTCCCAGGTGGCGGCGCCCACCGTCTCGGCCACCACGTCGGCGGCGACGTCCCAGCGCTCGGCGGCCGAGTTCAGGGCCTCGTCGGCCCCGGCGGCCAGGGCCGCCTCCCGCTTGGCCCCGTCCCGGGACGTCACCACCACCCGGGCGCCGGCGGCCCGCCCCAGGGCGAGGAGGGCGTTGGCCACCCCACCCCCGATGCCCGGCACCAGCAGGGTCTCCCCCGCCCGGAGACGGGCCCGGCGGAGCATGCGCCAGGCCGTGGAGTAGGCCACGGGATAGGCGGCGCACTCGGCCCAGCTCCGGCCGGCCGGGCGGGCCACCAGGTTCCGGGCCGGCACCACGAGGAAGGTGCCGTGGCCCCCCCAGCGGTTCTCCCCCACCAGCTTCATGCCCCGGGCCGCCGGGGCGTCGACGCCGTAGCGGGCCAGGGCCTCCACCGAGGTGACGGTGGGGTTGACGACGACCTCGTCGCCGTCACCCCAGCCCTCCACGCCGTCGCCCACGCCGTCGACGACGCCGGCCACGTCGCACCCCGGGACGTGGGGGAAGGCCGGGGGCTGGGGCCGGCCCTGGGTGAGCCAGTGGTCCATGTGGTTGAGGGCGCTGGCCACCACCCGCACCCGGACCTCACCGGGGCCGGGCTCGGGATCGGGCACGCTCCCCCAGCGGTACTCCCCGGGAGCCTCGTCCAACAGCCATGCGTCCATCCGGCGACGGTAGCCGTCGTTCCCGGCACGCTTAGTTACCTCAGCGGTACAGAAACGTGCCGAGAACGCGGGTCAGACGACGACGGTGACGGCGTCGGGCTCCACCCGCACGGCGATCAGGCGGGCCTCGCCCACCCGCGCCCCGTCCAGCCACACCGGGGTCGGGCGGGCCAGCTCCGCCGTCCACGCCGCCACCCGGTGCTGGGCGATGTGGGGGTGGGGGACGTGGGTGCCGGCGAGCAGGCGGCTCCGGGCCTTCCACCGCTCGCCCACCCCCATGGCCGCGGCGACGTCGAGCACGTCGAGCTTCCCGTCGCCGGGGTGGGCCCGGGGGGCGGCGTCCCAACGTCCGAGGAACTGGGCGTTCATGGCGGCCAGCAGCGGGCCCCGCCACCAGGAGCCCCGGGCCACCAGGTGGGCGACGAACAGGTGCCGGCGCCCGTCGAGCAGCACCACCCCCAGGTCGACCTGGGCCCGGGTGCCCCCCTGGCGCAGGCGGGCTTCGTCACCCCGCCCCCCGAGCGTGCGGCACAGGTCGCCGCCCAGGAGGCCGAGCACCGGAAGGGGGGCGTCGGCCCGCCGGGCGGCTTCGAGGGCGGCCCGGGCCTCGGCATCGGACCGCACCAGCACGGCGTCGTCAGGCACGGCGCCGGGTGCCCCCCAATCCCGACCCTTCTCGACGGTCATGGCCCCTCGGCCGCGGGCAGCGTGGGCGAGGCAGCGTCGCCGCCGGTGGCGGCCCCGATCGACGCTGCCACCACGCCTCGGTCGAGGGCATCGGCGGCGGCGCGGGCGGCGTGGGCCGTGCGGAGGTCGGGGGCGGCGTCACCGAGCTGGCGCAGGAGGTCGACGAGCTGCCGCACGTTGCGGACGAAGTCGCCTCCGGTCATCTCGTCGTCCAGCACGGTGTCCAGCGGTCGCCCCTGGGCCCAGGCGTGGGCCACGGGCAGGAAGGTCGGGTCGGGCCGGCGGGTGGTGGGCAGGCCGGCGGCCTCCTCGGTCGTCCGCAGCTCCTCGGCCCGGGCCAGGACGCCTTCCACCCGCTGGCGGGTGCGCCGATCAGGGTACCAGGGCGGCGGGGCCGGGACCTTGCTGCGGTGCTCGTAGGTGAAGGTCGACACCACGCCGGCCAGGGCCGGCGGGTCGAGGTCGTCGAACAGGCCGGCGGCCAGACAGTCGGCGATCAGCAGGTCGCACTCGTGGAAGATCCGGACCAGGAGCGAGCCCCGGGCCGTGAGCTCCCACTCCCCCACCATCCCCCGGCCGCGGAGGACGCCGAGCACGGCGTCGAGCTCCCGGGCGACCGAGCCCGCGCTCCCGCTGATGCGCCGGTCGAGGTCGCCCAGCTCCCGGCGCACCCGCTCGGCCTGGACGGCAGCCCGCACGTGGCGGGCGGCGTCCGGGCACCCGGCCACTGGGTGGGTGGGAGCGACCGCGTCGGGCGCCGCCCTCCGCCCGTCCCGCTCCCGCCGGGACCCGCCCCGCACCTGAGCCAGGCTCCGGGCCACCTCGTGCTGGAAGGCCCGGTTGTTGGGGGCGAAGGGACGGGGCAGCTCGATCTGGCCGACGGGACGGATCACCTCGTGGATGTCGGCGCTGGCGATGGTCCGGGCCCGGCCCCGGTCGTCAACGACGTGGAGGCGCCCCCGATCCGGCTTCCGCCAGGCCATGGAGAGCACGGCCAGGCGGACGTCAGCCATCCGCACCACGTCGCCGGGCTGGAGCCGGGCGAGGGCCGCGTCGACGTCACGACGAGACTGCGTGCCCCGGCGGGCCTCGTCGTCCACCCGGAGCAGGCGGCGGTACTCGTCCACGTCGCCCCGTTCGCAGGCTGCCTCGTCCTCCAGCCGGGCCAGGGTCTCGCCCCGGGCGTCGCGGCGGGTGCGCAGCCGCACCACGCCGTGGTCGGCCTGGTACTGGGCGAAGGACCGGTCGAGCAGGCGCCGGGCCTCCTCGGGGTCGTGGCGGCGCACCAGGTTGGCCGCCATGTTGTAGGTAGGGCGGAAGGCGGAGCGCAGCTCGAAGCGGCGGCTCATCACCAGGTCGGCCACCTGCTGGAACCGGGTCCAGGGGCTCCACAGCACCAGGGCCCGCCCCACCTCGTCGATCCCCCGTCGCCCGGCCCGCCCGGTGAGCTGGGTGTACTCACCCGGGGTGAGGGGCTCGTGGGTCTCCCCCGTGAACTTGGAGAGGCTCTCGATCACCACCGAGCGAGCTGGCATGTTGATGCCGAGGGCGAGGGTCTCGGTGGCGAAGACCACCTTGACCAGGCCCTGGACGAAGCAGGCCTCCACCGCCTCCTTGAAGGGCGGCACCATGCCGGCGTGGTGGGCGGCGATGCCCTCCTCCAGGGCGGCCAGCCACAGGTCGTGGTCGAGGACGGCCAGGTCGGCGTCGGAGAGGCCCTCCAGGTGGTGCTCGGCGATGGCCCGGATGCGGCTCCGCTCCGACGGCGTGGTGAGGCGCACGCCCCCCTCCAGCAGGTGCCGGGCCGCTTCGTCGCACCCCTTGCGGCTGAACACGAAGCAGATCGCCGGCAACAGCTCGGCCTCGGCCAGGTGCTCCACCACCTCTAGGCGACGGGGGGTGCCGTAGCGGGGCCGGCTCCGACTCCGGCGATCATGGCGGGACGCCAGCGGCGGGGCGTCGAGGCGCTCTCCCACCGGGTTGGGCTCGCCGTCGACCACCACGGGGAGGACGACCAGCTCCCGGGTGCCCTTGTCCCGCGCCGCGTACAGGCTCACCAGCTCCACCGGTCGGGTGTGCTCGACCACGGTGACGGTGCGGCCCCGGACGGCGTCGATCCACCCGGCCAGCTCCTGGGCGTTGGACACGGTGGCTGAGAGGGCCACGATCTGGACGCTCCGGGCCAGGTGGATGATCACCTCCTCCCACACCGGCCCCCGGTAGCGGTCCTGGAGGTAGTGGACCTCGTCCAGCACCACCACGCCCAGGCCCTCCAGGGCGGGCGAGCGGGCGTAGAGCATGTTGCGGAGCACCTCGGTGGTCATCACCACCACCTGGGCGCCGGGGTTCACCGTGGCGTCACCGGTGACCAGGCCCACCCGCTCCGGCCCCAGGCGGCGCCGCAGGTCGGCCAGCTTCTGGTTGGAGAGGGCCTTGATCGGGGTGGTGTAGAAGGCCTTGCGCCCCTGGGCGACGGCGCGGTCGACGGCGTGGTCGGCCACGACGGTCTTGCCGGAGCCGGTGGGGGCGGCCACCAGCACCGCCGCCCCCTCGTCGACGGCCGCCATGGCCTCGACCTGGAAGGGGTCGAGGGTGAAGGGGCGCTCGCCCGGCGGTGGCGGCCCGGTCATGGGCGGGCCCGGGACGCGGCCTCCTCCCGCTTGCGGATCCGCCGCTCCCGGATGCGGCCGATGAGGATCGCCACCTCGTAGAGCAGGCACATGGGGACGGTGAGGGCGAGCATGCTGATGGGGTCGCCGCTCGGGGTGGCCACGGCGACGAACACGGCCACGATGATGATCACGTAGCGGCGGCTGCGGCGCAGCGTCGCCGTGTCGACGATGCCCAGGAACTGGAGCGTCACCACGACGAGGGGGAACTCGAAGCCGATGCCGAAGGCCAGCATCATGTAGACGATCAGCCGCAGGTACTTGTCGGGCGTGTAGAACTCGGAGAAGTTGTCGTCGCCGCCGATGGTCTGCAGGAACTCCAGGGCCTTGGGCATCGTCCAGAAGGCGATGGCGGCGCCGGCGCTGAACAGGATGGTGCCGCTGGCGATGAAGGCGATCCCGTAGCGCTTCTCGTTGGCGTAGAGCCCGGGCGAGACGAAGCGCCAGAGCTGCCACAGGATCATCGGGAGGGCCAGGGCGATGGCCGTGTAGGTGGTGATCTGGATGCGCACCCGGAACCCGGTGAGCGGGTCGGTGGCGAGCAACGTCCTGTCGACCCCGTCGGGGGCGGTCTGGCTGAGGGGATCCAGCAGCAGGTCCAGGATGGGCTGGTAGAGGAACCAGGCCCCCACCGCCGCCACCCCGACGGCGAGGAGCGACCGGACGAGTCGGGTGCGCAGCTCGACCAAGTGCTCGATCAGGGTCATGTGCCCGGTCTCGGTCCGGGCCTCGGCCTCCGTCACCCGGCGGCCCGGAGGTCGTCGCCGCCGTCCTCGCCCGCCTCCGGGGCGAGACGGTCGGTGTCACCGGTCCCGGCGGCAGGGACGTCGCCCTCTTCCCGGGCTGGGGCGGCGGCGTCACCGCCCCCGGCGTTGACGACCTTCACCTCGTCCTCGATGGCCGGGCGGGGGGCGTCGAGGCTTTCCTCCCCGGGCCGGAAGGGGGCGTTGTCGGGGTCCATGGCCCGGCGGATCTCGTCCTGGAAGCCCCCGGAGATGCGGCGGAGCTGGGCCACGGCCCGCCCGACCTGGCCCATGGCCTTGGGGAGCCGTTCGGGGCCCAGCACGATCAGGACGAGCAGCATGATGACGAACATCTCGCCGGCCCCGACGTTGAACATGGGCCGAGCCTACCGAAGGCCCGGCGAGGAACTCGGGCCGGGTCAGGAGGAGACGCGGCCGGCGAGAGCGGCCCGTTGGCCGGCGGCCTCACCGGTGGCCCGGTCGAGGGTGCGGGTGGCCGCCGGGACGGCGAGGACGGCCTCGCCGGTCCCTCGCAGGTGGGCGACGGCGGCGTCGACCCGGGTCAGGGCCCGGAGGGCCACGGTGAGCCCGGTGAGGGTCGCGCCCAAGGCGATCACCCAGAGCCACATCACGACGTGAGAGTAGGTCACCATGGGGCCCGCCGACGTGCCCTCTCAGCCCTCGACCATCCGGCCCAGCTCGGTCGAGAGCCGGCCGTCGTCGGTGAGGAGGCGGTGGAAGTCGAGCAGGTCGTCATGGTCGATCGGCGCCCCCTGCCGGCGGTTCTCGCCCAGCTCGGCGGGGAGGCGCCAGCGGTCGAGGCGGACGCCCGAGGCGATCAGCATCTCCACGATGCGGGGCTCGGCCGGCTTGGCCACGGCCATGTGGCAGTCCGGGCAGCGGAACGTGTAGGAGCCCCGACCGTCGTCGACGCAGACCCGGACGATCACGTCGTCGCTGGTCAGCTCCACGTCACCGCAGTCGGTGCACGTCGCTCGGATCGTCGCCATGCAGCCGTCACCTCCGGGGACGGGGCGATCCCGTCCGTGCTTGACCCTTCACTGATCGGTCGGGACGGACGTCACTTGAGGGCCCCAACCTTGTGGCAACCTGACTGCCACAGAGCGTGGCCGTCGGCGGCGGCACGCGAGGATGAAGCCCGTGCCCACCCGGTTGCCTTCGCTTCTCCGCCCTCCCGTCGCCTTCGCCCATCGCGGGGCCCGGGCCCACGCCCCCGAGAACACCCTCGAGGCCTTCGCCCTGGCCTTGAAGCTGGGGGCCACGGGCCTGGAGACCGATGCCTGGGCGACGGCCGACGGCGTGGCCGTCCTCGATCACGACGGGGTTGTGGGCGGCCTCCTGCGCCGGCAGCGGATCGCGGCCGTGCCCCGAGCCGACCTGCCCCCCCACATCCCCGATGCCGCCGCCCTCGTCCCCCTCCTGGGCGACGACATTCACCTGTCGGTCGACGTCAAGGATCCGGGCGCCGCCCTCCCCCTGCTGGCGGCCCTGGGCGGTGACGATCCCACCCGTCTGTCACGGGTCTGGCTGTGCCACCACGATCACGATCTCCTGCTGTCGTGGCGGGAGGCGGCGCCGCAGGTCCGCCTGGTCGACTCCACCCGGCTCCGCCGCCTCTCCGGCGGCCCCGAGCGCCACGCCGCCCGCCTGCGGGAGAAGGGCATCGACGCGGTGAACCTGCACCACAACGACTGGTCCGGGGGCCTGGTCGCCCTCTACCACCGCTTCGGGGTGTTGGCCTGGGGATGGGATGCCCAGCACCCCCGCATCCTCGACGGGCTGTTCGACATGGGGATCGACGCCCTGTTCTCCGACCACGTCGACCGCATGATGGAGAGCTGGCAGCGCGCCACGGCGTGACGCCGGGACCGACCCCTAGATCCCGCCCAGCTCGCTCAGGGGCCAGATGCGGAGGAAGGCCCGGCCCACGATGGCGTCCTCGTCGAGGGCGGGATCCTGCCAGCAGCGGGCATCTCGCGAGCCGCCGCGGTTGTCGCCCATGACGAAGACGTGGCCCTCGGGGATGGGGAAGGTGTCCTCCCCGCAGATCGGCTCGGTGCGGGTGCCCTCCGGCAGGTAGGACTCCTCGAGGGGCTCTCCGTCGATGTAGACCTGCCCGTTGCGCAGCGTCACCGTCTCGCCGGGCAGGCCGACCACCCGCTTGATCAGCTCCCTGACCTCCTGCCCCTCGACGGTCATGGTCGGCTCACCGGGGGGGAGGTCGAAGACGACGATGTCGCCCCGGTCCACGTCGCCGAGCTTGTAGCTGAGGCGGTTCACCACCACCCGATCCTTGCGGGGGGCGCCCTGGAGGGTGGGCTCCATGGACCCCGTCGGGATCCAGAACGTGGTGAAGAGGAAGGCCCGCACCAGGAGGGCGACCACGATCGCCCCGGCCAGGACGGCCACCCACTCGACGGCCGACCGGACCCGCTTGCGGGTGCGGTCCTCGGGCTCCTCGTCGCCCTCGTCGACGCCTCCGGCCTCGGGCTCCCCGTCGTCGCCCTCGTCGTCATCGGTCCGGGCGTCGCCCCGCTCGTCGGTCACGTGGTGACGCTAGCCCTGTGACCGGTCCGAGCCGTAGCGGGCCAGAGCCCGGGCCGCGGCCGGGCGGGCGGGGTTGTCGGGGCCGAGGGGCGGATCGAGCCGCACCACCGTGGCCTGGGGGCCGAGGCGGAGGAGGAGGCGCTCCAGCCAGGTGCGGGACACCACGACGAGGGTGACCCGCAGTCCTCCCCCCGGGCGGGGGTGGGCCGACTCGGTGGGGTAGGTCTCGGCCACCCAGCGGGCCTCGGGGGCCAGGTCGACGATCAGCCGCGGCGCGTCGGCCGGTGTCCGCAGAGCCGATGGCTCGGGCTGGGGGTCGGGTGCGGTGATCGCCTCGTCGAGGGCCTCGGCGCTCACGATGCGGTCGACTCGGAACACCCGCTCCCCCCCGGCCAGGCGGCAGTGGCCCGACAGGTACCAGGCTCCCCGGTCCCGAAAGAGCTGCCAGGGCTCGACCACCCGCTCGGTGCGGGCATCTGTGGCGGTGCCGATGTGGACGATGCGGACGGCCCGCTGGCCGTCGACGGCGCCCCGCAGGGCGGCGAAGGTCTCGCGGTCGCCGACGCCGAGGTCGACGTCGACCTGGTCGCCCACGGCGATCCCCAGCACCCCCGCCACTTTTTCCAGGGCGCTGCGGAGAGCCGCCGAACCGGTGCTGTCACCGGTGACGGCCGAGCCGGCCACCACCAGGGAGAGCGCCTCGGCCGGCGTCAGGCGGAGGGGCCGGTCGAAGGCGTGGAGATGGACGAAGACCCGATCGCCCTCCAGGTACATCTCGACGGGCATGTCAGTGTAGTCGTCGCTGTCCGCCCCGATCATGCTGGCCATGCCCAGGTCGGCCCGCAGGCGGTCCTCGGTGATGCCGAAGTGCGCCGCCGTCTCGGTCAGGGTCGGGCCGTCCCGGTCGGCGACCCACAGCACGAGGGCCAGCACGCGGGCGATCCGCTCTCCCGCCGTCTCCCGGCCCTCGGGTGGATCCGCCGTCGTCACCGGTCGCCCTCCTCGGCCACCTCGGTGAGCCAGGCCACGACGTCGGCACGGACGTCCGGTGGGTCGAGCACCTCGGCGTCGGCCCCGAACCCGAGCACGAAGCCCCGCAAGGCGTCGACGTTGCGGACGTCGAGGGTGAGCACGACCGCCCCGTCCGGCTCCTCGGCCACCACGGCCCGCGGTGCCCCCCGGCGGGCGGCCTCGGCCCGAGGGGCATCGACCCGGACCCGGACGGGACGAGCCTCGCCGGCGCCCATGGCCCACGGCTCGTCCAGGGCGTCGGCGTCGACGTGGCCCGGGAGGGCGAAGGCCCCCGCTGGGCCGACGGCCACGTCCCCCTCGATGCGATCGACCCGGAACTGGCGCTCCGCCCCCCGGGTGACGTCGTGGCCGGTGAGGTACCAGCGGCCCTTGGTGAAACGGAGGCGGAAGGGGTGGACCTGGCGCGGCTCGTCGCGGTAGGCGAAGCGAGCGACGCGCTGCTCGGCCACGGCCTGGAACAGGGCGACGACGGCGGCGTCGGCCGGCACCTCGGTGCCCGCCGGGCCGAGGCCTCCTGCCGGGGTCGCTCCCACCTTCATGGCGCCCCGGCCCGGGTCGACCCCGGCGAGGCGGACGGCCGACGCGGCGACGCCGAGGGCCCGGCGCTCCTCGGGGGTGAGCCCCGGGTCGCGCAGGTAGGCGTCCTCGGGGCGGATGCGGTAGCCCTCGGTCGGCGGGTCGGTGCCGGGGACGGGGGCGGAGCGGATGGGCCGTCCCAGCATCTCCCCCAGCTCGGCCTTGTCCCGCTCGAAGGTGCGCCGGAAGGCCACGTCGCCCTCGGCGTAGCCCGGCACCCGCTCTCGCAGCTCGGCCGCGCTCAGTAGCACCTCGGTGTCGAGCAGCACCCGGAGCAGGGTCAGCAGCCGTTCGGCCTTGGTCGACACGCGGCGGATGCTACCCACGCTCCCCCGCTCGGCCTTCCCCCTTCAGAGGAGAGTGGCGGCGTGGGCCGCGGCGGCGCCGGCAGCGGCGAAGAACAGTGGGTCACGGTCGGGGCCCCGTCCCATGGTGGTGATGCGCAGTTCGGCGTCGGTGAGGACGGCGGCCGTGTCGGGTGGGGTCACCTCGACGACGGTGTGGCGGTCGGGCACCGGCCCGGGGTCGAGGCCCGATGGCAGGGGCACATCGACGCCGGAGCGGGTGGCGTCCAGCACCGTCGTCGTGTGGTGGCTGATCCCCTGGTGCCGGGGGCGGGCATCGCCGTCGGACGCCCGGACGCAGGCGACAGGGTGTCCTCCGAGCCAGGCTGTGGCGTCGAGCAGGGTGGCCTGGTCGAGGCCGGTGAAGCCCAGGCGCGATCCGGTGCCCACCACTCCGGGGCCCATGCCGGCCACGATCACGTCGGCGCCCAGGGCGTGGCGGGCCACGGCCAGCCCGGAGGGCAGCGACACGGCCTCGTGGTCGCCGCCGAAGGCGTGGCCGGCCGTCACCGTGCCGGCGAGCAGGCCTCGCTGCCGCAGGTCGTGCACCAGGTCGGACAGGGCGAGGGGCAGGGCGCCGCCGTCGGTCATCACGTAGGCGACCCGGGCTCCCGGGAGGAGCGCCCCGAGGACGGCGGCGACCACGCCCACCTGGCTGTGGAGGCTGCATGCCACGACGGGCCCGCCGTCGAGGGTGTCGGGGGCATCGGGGGCGTGCTCCTCGGCTGCCCCGACGTCGGCCTGGAGGCTGGTGTAGCGGAGCTTCATGATGTGGCCGGGACCGGCGGCGGCCCAGTCGCCCCGGGTGAGGTTCCAGTGGACGACGTGCCACCCCCCCGTGCCCAGACCCAGGTCGACGGCGGTGGTGTTCACGACCACCTCGTCGCCCACGGCCACCGGCCCCACCAGCTCGGTGAGGGCGTAGGCCCGCTCGTCGTCGTCCTGCCCGACACCCCGGACCCGCACGCGGGCCAGGCCCGGCCGCTCGGCCAGGAGCTCGAGGACGGTGACGGTGCGGAAGGCGGGCAAGGTCAGAGGGAGGCGATGAGGCGCTCGACCCGGTCGTCGTGGGCCTTGAACGGGTCCTTGCACAGGACGGTGCGCTGGGCCTGGTCGTTGAGCTTCAGGTGGACCCAGTCGACCGTGTAGTCCCGCCGCTTCTCCTTGGCCCGGCGGATGAACTCCCCCCGCAGGCGGGCCCGCGTGGTCTGGGGGGGCTGGTCGACGGCCTCGTCGATCTCCTCGTCGGTGCACATCCGCTCGACCAGGCCCTTGGCCTGCATGCGGTGGAACAGGCCCCGCTCCCGGCTGATGTCGTGGTACTGGAGGTCGAGCAGGGCCACCCGGGGATGGGCCAGGGGCAGGTCGTGGCGCTCCCGGTAGGCCTCGATGAGGCGGTGCTTGATCACCCAGTCGCACTCGCGGTCGAGGGTGAAGGGGTCGGACTCGAGGCCCTTGAGGCAGTGCTCCCACATCTCCAGGGCCTTCTGCTCGAAGGGCTGGAGCGACTTGGTCTGGGCGTAGCGGAGGGCCCGGTTGAGGTACTCGGACTGGATGTCGAGGGCGCTCACCTCCCGTCCGTTGGCCAGCTTCACCAGGGCCTGGCAGGTGAGGTCGTGGCTGATCTCCCGGATGGCCCGGATGGGGTTCTCCAGGGTCATGTCCCGCAGGACCACCGACGGGTCCTCCAGCATCCGCAACATGATGCTGGCCGTGCCCACCTTGAGGAAGGTGGCGTACTCGCTCATGTTGGAGTCGCCCACGATGACGTGGAGGCGCCGGTAGCGCTCGGCGTCGGAGTGGGGCTCGTCGCGGGTGTTGATGATGGGCCGGCTGCGGGTGGTGGCCGAGGAGACGCCCTCCCAGATGTGCTCGGCCCGCTGGCTGATGGAGTACTGGGCGCCCCGGCTGGTGTGCATCACCTTGCCGGCTCCGGCATAGATCTGGCGGCTGACCAGGAAGGGGATGAGCACCTCGGCGTAGTGGCCCAGGTCGTCGCGGCGGCTCGTCAGGTAGTTCTCGTGGCAGCCGTAGGAGTTGCCGGCCGAGTCGGTGTTGTTCTTGAAGAGGTAGATGTCGCCCCGGATGCCCTCGTCGCGCAGGCGGGCCTCGGCGCTGCCCACGAGCTGCTCCAGGATGCGCTCCCCCGCCTTGTCGTGGACGACGACGTCGTGGACCGAGTCACACTCCGGGGTGGCGTACTCAGGGTGGCTGCCCACGTCGAGGTAGAGGCGGGCCCCGTTGGCCAGGAACACGTTGGAGCTGCGCCCCCACGACACGACCCGGCGGAACAGGTAGCGGGCCACCTCGTCGGGGCTGAGGCGCCTCTGGCCGCGAGAGACGCAGGTGACCCCGTACTCGTTCTCGAGACCGTAGATCCGCTTCTCCACGGCCGCACCCTACCGGCGGGTCCCCGGCGAGCCCCGCGATCCTCAGGGAGCGTCAGTCTCCGGTGCATCGGGGCTGGTGTCGGTGTCGGCGGACTCGTCCGCGTCCAGGGCGGCGGTGATCTCGGCGTCGGTGAGGCGACGGAAGGTGCGGCGCCCGTTGCCCCGGTCGAGGACGGCGGCCTCGATCTCCCCGGCCCCCAACGTGCGGTCGGGTCCAGCCAGGGCGGCCACGGCCGCGGCCAGCACCTCGGTGGCCGGGGCCGCCGGATCGTGGGCCGCCTCGAAGCGGGCGGCGATGGCCTCGGCGTCACCGCCCAGCACCGCCCGGGTGGGCTCGTCGATGACGGTGCCGTCGTAGAGGATGTGGAAGAGCTGATCGCGCCCGCCTTCCCGGGCCACCTCGGCCACCAGGATCTCCACCTCCAGCGGCTTCATCTCGTGGGTGAAGGTCTGGCCCAGGGCCTGGGCGTAGGCGTTGGCCAGGCCGCGGGCGTCGACGTCCTCGCGGCTGTACGAGTAGCCCTTGAGGTCGGCGTGGCGGACGCCAGCCACCCGGAGCTGGTCGAACTCGTTGTAGCGGCCCACGCCGGCGAAGGCGATGCGGTCGTAGATCTCGCTGATCTTTCGCAGGGTGGCCGACGGGTTCTCGGCGCACAGGAGGATGCCGTCGACGCAGATGGCGGCCACCAGACTGCGACCCCGGGCGATGCCCTTGCGGGCGTAGTCGGCCCGGTCCTTCATCACCTGCTCGGGGGCCACGTAGAAGGGCATGCTCACGACGGATCACCTCCCCCGATCTGGCCGCCGGCGGGGGCGGTGGTGCCTCGGCTCACCCGCTCGGCCTCCAGGATGGTCTCGAAGCGCTCGGCCAGCTCCCCGTCGGGTACTCGCTGGTAGCCGGCGTCGCTGATGGTGGCCACGACGGGCCAGATGCCCCGGAGGGAGTCGGGGCCGCCGGTGGCCGAGTCCTCGTCGGCCGCGGTCCACAGGGCCCGCAGGGCCAGGTCGACCACGGCGCCCCGGTCGAGGCCGGGACGGAAGCCCAGCTTCACGACGGTGCCGGCGTGGAGCATGCCGGAGCCCGACGCCGCGTAGTCCTGCTCCTCGTAGCGGCCGCCGGTGACGTCGTACTGGAACAGACGTCCCGTGCTCCGGGCCAGGTCGAACCCGGCGAAGAGGGGGACGACGGCCAGGCCCTGCAGGGCGGCGGGCAGGTGGTTGCGCACCATCTGGCTGAGCTGGTTGGCCTTGCCCTCGAGGGAGAGGTGGGCGCCCTCGACCTTCTCGTAGTGCTCGAGCTGGAGCTGGAACAGGGTGACCATCTCGATGGCCGGACCGGCGGCGCCGGCGATGGCCACGCCGGAGAAGCGGTCGGCGGGGAAGACCTTTTCGATGGTGCGGTGGCTGATGAGGTGGCCGGACGTGGCCCGCCGGTCGCCGGCCATCGCCACGCCGTCGGCGTAGCGCACGGCGACGACGGTGGTGCCGTGGGCCACCCGCAGATCGGCACCGAGGGCCGTGGGCGGCGCCTCGGGGGCCAAGCCGACCCGGCGCACCAGGCCGGCGAAGTCGGGCCCGGGATCGTCGTGGAGGCCGAAGCGGGGCAACGTCACGGCGGTGACCCTAGCGGTGCCGCCTGCGGAGGCGGCCCCCCTTCAGATCGGCGAACGGCGGCCGATGGCGGCTCATGGAGGGAGCTGCCACCGCCGTGCCCATGACCGAGATCCACCCCGATGATGGGTTCCGCACGATGGTCCGGGTGGCCTCGGCGGCCGCGGTCGTCGTCGCCCTGGCCCTGTGCATCGGGCTCGTGGTCACAGGTGGACCGCCGCTGATCGGCGGAACATTGGCCGGCCTGACCGCGACCCCGCTGATCGGATTGCTCAGCCGGGGCGACCTGCGAGGGGTCCGGATCACCACCGACGGCCTGGAGCTGGTGGGCAACGACGGTGTCGTCCGCCGCATCGATGGTCGGGTCGTGGGTGGGCTGGCCGTCGCCGGCCCGATCTTCGTCGGTCGGCTGGTCGCGGTGCCGATCGGCCTGGTCCCCGGCACCATCGGGCGGCTGCTGGTCGTCGACCACCGCGGCCGGGTCGTGTGCGCCCGGCGGGCCGGCTGGATGCGCGTCGCCGACGTCGCCACCCTGGCCGCCGCCGCGGGCGTGCCGTGGGGCGGGCAGCAGCTGCGGAGGGTGCCCGGCGTGTCGATGCCGCCACCTCCCGGGATGGAGGCTCCGCTCCCGGGGACCGCGATCGACGATCCCGCCACCGCCGCCGGCCTCGAACGCTTCCGGCGCCGGAGCCGCCGGACCGCCCTGATCGGCATAGGCATCTTCCTGTCGGGTGTCGCCCCCCTCGTCCTCCTGTCCAACCTCCCCGAGACCGCTTCGGGCCGGCCCGTGCTCGGCTGGTACGGCGGGCTGGCCCTCGGGTCGATCCTGTTCACCATCCCCATCGCGCTGGTGCAGTTCTCCGAAGCCCGGAAGCCAGGGCGCATCCTGCGAGCCGGGCCCTGGTGGCCGGTGGAGGCCGTCGTCGTATCGGGCTTGATCACCGATCAGACCGCCCGCGCCGTGGCGGTGCCCCGGGCCGACAGCGGCGAGGTCGATGTCTGGAAGGTGAGTCAGGGCGGGAGCCGGGGCTGGCTCCAGGGCGACGATCGCACCTGGTTCTGGCTGGTCGTGGACCCCAAGGGCCGCAAGGCGGTGATCACGCCCCCGGACCGCTCGGAGATCGCCCTCCTGGAGCGCAGTCGCCTCAACGGCCCCCCCTTGGCCGAGGCCCGCAGCCAGATCGTCGGCGAGGCGAGCCAATGGCACCATCACGATGTCCAGGAGGCCTGGGCCGCAGCCTGCACGGCCCAGCAGAACGGGCCACGATGAGAGGGTGAGAGGGCGCCACCCTGACGGCAGCGGCTGGTGCTGCTACTGCCCGCCCTTCTGGACGTAGGACCGGACGAAGTCCTCGGCGTTGGTCTCGAGCACGTCGTCGATCTCGTCGAGGAGGTCGTCGATGTCGGCCTTGATCTCCTCGCCGCGCTCGCTGGGCTGCGGGGCGTCGGCCACCTCTTCGGCCTCCCGCTGGGGGGCGCTCCGCTTCTTCTGCTCCCGTTCGGCCATGTCGCTCTCCGTGGTCTGGGGCTCACCCCGTCATGACGAGAGTCGGGCGACCAACTCAGCCGGGGTGGAGCACTCGTCCAACAACCTACCGACATGGGCCTCGGTCCCGCGCGACGGTTCCATCATGGGCACCCGGCGCAAGGGTTCGGACCCGACGTCGAACACCAGCGAATCCCAGTTGGCGGCCACGATGCTGTCGGCGAACTTGGCCAAGCAGCGGCCCCGGAAGTAGGCGCGCGTGTCGGTGGGGGGCTCGGTGACGGCCCGCTGCACCTCTCCGTCATCCACCAGGCGCTCCAGGCCCAGGCGCCGGGCCAGGCTCCGCTCGGGCCGCAGGTCGTGGTACTGGAGGGCCAGGGCGGCCACCCGAGAGTCGGACCACGGGGCATCGTGGCGGCCGCGCCAGCCCTCGATGAGGCGGTGCTTGGCCACCCAGTCGACCTGTTCGGCGACCGAGGCCGGGTCGTGCTCCAGACCGGTCAGCACCTGCTCCCATCGGCGCAGGATCTCACCCCCGACGATGTCGCCCCCGACGGCGTCGAGGCCGTGCTCGTCGGCCCACTTCCGGGCCCGGTCGTACAGCTCGAACTGGATCTCCAATGCCGTCATGGACGGGCCGTCGGCCAGGTCGATGGCCGTGCGCAGGGTGGGGTCGTAGGACACGGCCCGCACCGCCGCCACCGGGCTCCGGAGGGCGAGGCTGCGATCGAGGGCGTCGTCTTCGACCATGGCCAGGACGACGGCGGTGGTGCCGACCTTGAGGAAGGTGGCCACCTCGGCCAGGTTGGCGTCGCCGGCGATGACGTGGAGGCGCCGGTAGCGCTGGGCGTCGGCGTGGGGCTCGTCGCGGGTGTTGACGATGGGGCGCTTGAGGGTGGTCTCCAGGCCGACCTCGGCCTCGAAGAAGTCGGCCCGCTGGCTGAGCTGATAGGGGACGTCGTCGCGCCCGATCCCGTTGGCCTCCACCCCCACCTTGCCCGCCCCGGTGAACACCTGGCGGGTGACGAAGTGGGTGGTGGCTGCGGTGACGATGCGCCCGAAGGGCACGGCCCGGTCCATGAGGTAGTTCTCGTGGCAGCCGTAGGAGTTGCCCTTGCCGTCCGAGTTGTTCTTGTGGACGACGATGTCCTGGCCCGGGGGCAAGACTCGCCCGGCCGCGGCCATGGCCCGCTGGATGATGACCTCGGCCGCCCGGTCGAACACCACCACCGAGCGGGCGTCGGCGCACTCGGGCGTGGAGACCTCCGGGTGGGCGTGGTCGACGTAGAAGCGGGCCCCGTTGGTGAGCACGGCGTTGACCAGGTGGGTCTCCACCTCGGGGGGGGCGGCGTCGACGGGCGTGGCCCCCCGGGCGTCGCGGCCCGGGGTCTCGTCCTCGAAGTCCCAGCTCACCGACGGGCCGCTCGCCGCCGCGGTGACGGCCAGCTCCGACACGTAGGCGTTGATCAGCAGGCTCGACGCCGTGACCGGGTTGGACTCCGGCAGGCCCCGGTGGACGATGCCGTACTCGGTCTCGATGCCGCAGATCTTGCCGATGGCCATGACGACTCCCGAGGCCCCGAGGCCTACAGGTACTGCCCGGTGGCGACTCGCTCGATCGACCGGCCTCCAGCCACCTCGCCGTCGGCCTCGTCGTGGGTGACGATGGTGCGGACGTAGACGATGCGCTCGCCCTTCTTGCCCGAGATCTTGGCCCAGTCGTCGGGGTTGGTGGTGTTGGGCAGGTCTTCGTGCTCCTTGTACTCCTGGTGGATGGAGGCCAGGAGGTCGTCGGTGCGGATGCCCTTGGGAGCGCCGCCGAGGTGGCGCTTGATGGCGAGCTTCTTGGCCCGGCGGACGATGTTCTCGATCATGGCCCCGGACGAGAAGTCCTTGAAGTACATGATCTCCTTGTCGCCGTTCTGGTAGGTGATCTCCAGGAACTGGTTGGCCTCGTCGATCCGGTACATCTCGGCCACCGTCGACTCGATCATGGCCTGGACGCACTTGTGGCGGTCGCCCCCGCCCAGGGAGGTGACCTCGTCGGCGTCGAGGGGCAGGTCGGTGGTGAGGTAGCGCCCGAAGATCTGGGCTGCCGCCTCCTCGTCGGGCCTTTCGATCTTGATCTTCACGTCGAGGCGGCCGGGCCGGAGGATGGCCGGGTCGATGAGATCCTCCCGGTTGGAGGCACCGATGACGATGACGTTCCGCAGGGCCTCGACCCCGTCGATCTCAGCCAGGAGCTGCGGGACGATCGTCGACTCCATGTCGGAGGAGATGCCCGTGCCCCGGGTGCGGAACATGGAGTCCATCTCGTCGAAGAAGACGATGACGGGCCACCCCTCCTCGCTCTTCTCCCGGGCCCGCTGGAACACCAGGCGGATCTGGCGCTCGGTCTCCCCGACGTACTTGTTCAGCAGCTCGGGGCCCTTGATGTTGAGGAAGTAGCTACGGGCTTCGGAGTCGCCCGCGGCGTCGGCCACCTTCTTGGCCAGGGAGTTGGCGACGGCCTTGGCGATGAGGGTCTTG
>CAZXRA010000091.1:0-8970 GCA_964643485.1 uncultured Iamiaceae bacterium
GCTCCGGTCGCGGCGCTGGCCGCAGCCGTCACCCATGGAGGGCCGACGAGGGTGCGGTCGTCGGCAGCGGCGCCCTCGGACCCGTCGCCGCCGTCCCGCTCATCGCCGAACAGGGGGACGTCATCGTCGGGGTCGACACTGGTGACGGGCACGCCCACCATGTGCGTCGGGTCGCGATCGGGGGCCAGGTCGACCTCGAGCGCCCCGGCCAAGGGCAGGGCCCCGGGCCGGGGCAGCAGCGCGGCCACTCCCGACAGGGCCTCGGCCAGGGCCCGGGCGTCGAGGCGCTCGTCGGGGTCGGACCGGCCCGCCTCCTCCACCGGCGCCCCCAGGGGGCCGAGGGCCTCCGGGGCCACCAGCGGCTTCCCCACCCGGGCCATGAGGGTGCCCAGGGTGGTATCGGCCGTGAACGGCACCTCGCCGGTGACGGCCTCGGTGATCACCAGGGCCAGCGAGTAGACGTCGGCCCGGCCCGACAGGGCCAGGCCCTGGGCCTGCTCGGGCGAGGCGTAGCGGGCCGTGCCCACCACGGCGCCCTGGGGTTCGGTCCACGCCGCCTCGGCCAGGGCCCGGGCCAGGCCGAAGTCGCCGATGCGCAGGCGGCCGTCGTCGTCGAAGAGCAGGTTGGCGGGCTTGATGTCGCGGTGGACGAAGCCCCGCCGGTGGGCGTAGTCGAGGCCCCGGGCCGCCTGGAGCCCGACCACGAGGGCCTGCGACGGGGTCAGGCGGTGGCCCCGGTCGAGGAGGGCCCGCAGGCTGCCGCCTCCCAGGTACTCGGTGACGATCCAGGGGACGTCGTCGTCGTCCTGGCCCCAGTCGTAGACGGCCATGACGTGCGGGTGGTTGAGGGCGGCCGCCGCCTGGGCCTCGGTGCGGAAGCGGCGCAGGAACTCCTGGTCGTCGGCCAGGGCATCGTGGAGAACTTTGACCGCCACCTGGCGGCGGAGGCGCACGTCGTCGGCCACGAACACCTGAGCCGACGCCCCCCGGCCGATGGGCGCCAGCAGGCGGTAGCGCTCGCCCAGCACGCGACCGATCTGCTCGGCCATGTGCGAGGACGCCACCCGCCCAGGCTAGGACGTGGGCAGCACGGCGCTGGGGAGGAAGAGTGTGCCCTCTGGGTCGTTGACACTTTCCACGGAGACGTGTTAGAGAGCACCTCGGCAACGCGAGCGGCGGGAGGTTGCCTTGAAGGCGAAAGCTATTGCCTTGTTTCTCTGTGTGTCACTGACGATCGTCGGGCTCGACCGCCCGGCGTCGGCACTCACTCCGAACGAGAAGTTCGTCACAGCCATACACCAGGAGTTCTTGTTCCGTCCGCCGGAATCGCATGAGCTGCTCTGGTGGACCACCGTCCTCAACAGCCAAAGCCGGGCCTACGTCGCCCAGCAAGTCATCCAGTTGCCGGAGTTCAAGAGCAACTACGTGACGTGGCTGAGCGAGATCTACTTCTCGCAGACCAAGCCGAGCACGGCCGCCGGCACAGCCATCCTCTCCGCCTTGAACTCGTCCAACGACTTCATGGTCGCCGAAGTGGCCATCTTGGCCAGCAGCTCCTATTACCAGAACGCCGATGGCGCCAATGGCGGCTTCGTCGAGCAGCTCTACTGGGATGTCCTCCACCGGGCCGCCGACACCAGTGGTTTGGCCTATTGGACGGGCCAGCTCGACTCCGGCGCCAAGACGCGATCCCAAGTGGCCACCTTCCTGATCCGCAGCAGCGAGGCGGCGGGCCGAAGGGTGCGGGGCGTGACCCCGATGACCACCTGTCCCGTCACCCAGATGGGCACCGACGCCGGGTTTGCCGCCGGGAGCTACTGCATCATCCTCGACCGGGTGGCCGATGCGTCCGGTGCGTCCTACTGGACGTCGCAGCTGACGGGGAGCGGACAGGTCACCACCCTCTGGGCCCAGCTCGCGGGGTCCACGGAATACTTCAACAACGCGCAATGAAGCGATCGACCTACGGAGGACGTCTCGTGAACCGCATCTCGTTGCGCGTCATGATCGCCATCGCTCTCTTCCTCGTTCCCGCCGCCTGCGGCAGCGGCGGCGAGGAGGTCGGTGCCAGTTCCGCCGGACCGGCGACGCCGGCAACCACGCGCGACGGGGCGAGGTGCATCCCTCGCCCCGGTTCTCCTCGACCGGTTGACGAGGGTTCCGCCTACACCACCGGCTCCATCCCCGTGGTGACCACGCCGGAGAAGCAGACCGAGGAGGCCCGGGCCATCCTGCGGTCCGACCCTCAGATCGCCGCGGCCATCGCCTCCAAGGGGGCGGAGCTGGTGTGGGCGACGAGGTGGACGGCGGAGCAGGAGACACCCCGAGGTGTGGCCCTCTTCTACGAGTTCGCCCGTCCTGTCACCCTGCCCAACGACGTCGGTGAGCCCAAGCGATCCGACGCCCACCAGGAGAGCGACACGGTCTACGACGACAAGGGGCTGCCCGAGCTCGTCCCTACGAGGGTGCCCGGGCAGTACGAGAAGGTGCTCAGCGCCGAGTTCGCCGTGGACCTGATCGACAAGCGGCTCCACTACATCATCGCTGCCGACGTCCACACCTTCTGCTGAACACCGATCCCACCGGACAGGGGCCACTCGTGCGAAAGATCATTGCCACCCTCGCCCTGCTCACCCTGGGTCTCACGGCCTGTGACGGCTACAGGAGCACCGAGATGGGCCAGGGCGACTTCGTGACCAACTTCGACAACAAAGAGACTCGGCGCTCCCGCTACACCCGTGACTGGCCCGTCAACTTCATCTTCTACGGACCCGGCGCCAACGTGAACCGGGTGAAGTCGATCTTGAACACCACTGGTGCCGATGGCAGCGGTGGTGCGATGTACCTGTGGCTCGGGGATTCGGCGACGTCAGGGACGTGGGATACGGACAGCGGAAGGAAGGACACGCTGGCGGTCCACCCCGAGTGCGATGGACCCGGCTTCACGCAGGGATACACCTATCTCCACATGCGTGTCTACGCCGATGGCGACGACAAGCTCACCAACACCACCTTCGGCAACTATGTCGTCGGCACCTCCCACTATGACCAACGGGAGAACTGCAACAACGAGCGGTTCGGTTGGTCCGAAGATGCCGAGGCGGACTGGGCGAACCGCATCAGGTGTGCCGGTTACACCGAACACGGGGGCTATCGCATGAACAATGCCGAGCCTCTGGAGAGCGTGGGCAACCACGTCAGGCAGAGCGACGGGTGGGCCCGCACCTTCTACATCCCGTCGACGACTCCCTCACCCGACTGCTGACCGTCGTCACCCCGACATTCGGAGAGCGTCGCCTCCGATGCTCCCGCGGCCGCGGGGTGCTGACACCATGAGGCCCATGGACGCGAGCGACGAGGCGGCAACGGGCCCCGACCCGGCCCCCACCGGCGACGAGGCCTTCGTCCCCTTCGACCCGTCGACCATCCGCGATCCGCTCCCCCAGCCCCTCTTCTCGGTCCGCCGAGCGGTCATCGCCGCCCTGCTCTTGGTGGCGGTGGGCTGCCTGGTCGTCGCCGTCCAGTCGGGGGGGGGCACCGATCCGGCCGATCCCGTCGACGCCCAGGCCGCCATCGTGGCCTTCACCCCCACGCCGGGGAGCCGGGTGATCCGCCAGTCGACCGTCGGCGTGATGCTGGAGCAGGGCTACGACGGCCGGCTCACCATCAACGGCACCGCCATCCCCGAGGAGGAGATGGAGGGGGCCATCGTCCCCGGGAGCGAGGCCTACGAGGCGCTCTCCGACGAGGACCGCCAGAAGGGGCCCCGGCCCAACAACAAGGAGCAGGTGCTCTACCGGCCCGGGCCGGGCAAGGCCGTGGCCGACCTGGGCACCGGCGAGGTGCAGATCGTCGTGCGCTACTGGCGGGTGAGCGAGGGCGAGCAGACCGCTCGCACCTTCCCCTACTCCATCTACGTCGTCTGACGCCGCCGCCAGGCGTCGTCGTCGGAGGGGTCGTCGTCGCCGGGGGTGGTGGGGAGGACGAGGGGTTGGCCGGTCAGGCGGGCCTCGGCTCGGGCCCGGTCGACGGCCTTGGTGGTCTTGCGGTGGTACGACGGGTTGAAGCCGTGGACCCGCTTGAAGGCGGTGCTCAGGGCGTAGACCGTGCTGTAGCCCACCCGTTCGCACACCTCGGCCAGGCCGAAGTCGGTGGCCCGGAACAGGTCGGCGGCCAGGTTGAGGCGGTAGCGGGCCAGGTAAGCCATCGGCGTCTCGCCCGTCATGTCGGTGAAGCGCCGGGCGAGCGTGGTGCGGGTGCCGCCCACCTCGTCGGCGATGGACTCCACCGACCACGGGGCGGATGGGTTGGCGTGGATCACCCGGAGGGCATCGGCCACCATCGGGTCCTCGTAGGCCTCGTACCAGACGGGGAGGTCGGCCTCGGGACGGCGATACCAAGCCCGCACCGTGGCGAGCAGCAACAGGTCGAGCAGGCGACGCACCAGGGCGTCCTGCCCCGCTGCACCGCGTGCCGCCTCCTCGTCCAGCAGCGACAGCAGAGGCGTGTCGATCTCGCGGGACGGCACCACCAGCGACGACGGCAGCGACTCCAGCATCCGGCGACTGATCTCGCCCTCGGAGTCGTAGGACCCGACGATCACCACCGTCGTCGGCTTGGGCTCCCTCCCCCACTCACGGACGGTGAGGCCCTTCCGGTCGTCCGGGTCGTCGACGGGGTTCCACCGCTCGCCGGCCCGCACCACCACCTCGGGGGGGGTGTCGGCCGCGGACGCCACCACGTAGGGCTCGGGGCCCCGAACGAGGGCCACATCACCGGCCCGCACCGGGATCGGCACCCCGTCGGCCGGGGTGACCCAGGCACGGCCCCGCACCACTCCGACCAGGGCGACGGTCGGCAGGTCGTCCACCCGGAACGCCCACGACCCGGTGAAGGCCGACCGGAAAGCCGTCGCCGGCTGGGCGACGGGTCCTTCCAGGAAACCCGAGAGCTCATCCACGGGCGGAACCGTAGACGTTCTGGGACCCCTCGGCTGGGATCGAGATGTCTCTGACCCCCGCTACGACAGCCGTAGAGCGCGGCAGCCCCTACTCCGCGACGGGGGCCGAGGCCTCGGGCCGCTCCCCCGTCTCCAGCATGTGGAGGAACCCGGCCTCGTCGAGGACGGGAACCCCGAGGGCTTCGGCCTTGGTGAGCTTGGACGCCCCCGGGTCCTCCCCCACGACCAGGGCATAGGTCTTCCCCGACACCGAGCCCGTGCTCTTGCCCCCTCGGGCCTTGATGGCCGCCGCCGCCTCCTCCCGGGTGAACCCGGCCAGGGTGCCGCTCACCACCACCGCCTTGCCCAGGAGCACCGGCTCGATGTCGGGCCGCTCGGGACCTTCCAGGTTCAGGCCCGCCTGGCGCAACCGGTCGACGAGGTCGGCGTGGGCCGGATCGTCGAACCACTCCCGCACGGCGCCGGCGATGACGGTGCCCACGCCGTCGACAGCGGCCATGGTCTCGGCGTCGGCGGCCTGGATGGCATCGAGGTGGCCGAGCGTGGTGGCCAGGGCCTCGGCCCCGGCGGGACCGAGGTGGCGGATGTTGAGCCCGACGAGGAGGCGGGCCAGAGGCCGGGACCGGGAGGCGTCGATGGCCGCCTGGAGGTTGGACAAGGCCTTGGCCTCGAAGCCGCGCAGGGTGTCGGCCGAGGCGACGAAGCGGGCCACGTCGGCGGCCAGGTCGCCGGTGAGCTCCGAGCCCAGCACCTCCACCGTCCCCTCCGGCATGGTCGACACCACGTCCGAGGGGGCGATGTCGAAGCCCCGGGCCTTGGGGTCGCCCCGACGCTCCCGCATGGTGGCCAGGGCGGCGACGAACCAGTCGTTGATGACGGTGCGCATGGCCCACATGCGCTCCCAGTCGATCTCGTAGATGTCGGCGATGTCGTTGATGAGCCCCAGCTCGAGGAAGAGCTTGATCCGCAGCTCGCCGAAGCCCTCGATGTCCATCGAGCCGCGCCCGGCGAAGTGCTCGATGTGGCCGGCGCGCTGGAAGGGGCACTCGACGTCGACGCAGCGGGTGTCGCTCTCGCCCTCGGGCCGGACGAGGGTGGAGGCCCGGGGACAGGGGCAGGTGGTGGGGAACTCCCACGGGGGCCGGCTGGCGTCGTCACGGGGGAGGACGGGGCCCACGACCTCGGGGATGACGTCGCCGGCCCGGCGGACGACGACCATGTCGCCCTCCCGCACGTCCTTGCCTCGCACCTGGTCCTCGTTGTGGAGCGTGGCCTGGCGGACGTTGGCCCCGCCGACGAACACCGGCTCCAACTGGGCGAAGGGCGTGGTCCGCCCGGTGCGGCCCACCGAGATGTCGATGCGGAGCAGCTTCGTGGTGCGCTCCTCGGGCGGGAACTTGTAGGCGATGGCCCAGCGGGGGGCCCGGGTGGTGAACCCCAGCTCCCCTCGGCGGGCCAGGTCGTCGACCTTCACCACCACGCCGTCGATCTCGTAGTCGAGATCGTGGCGTCGGGCCTCCCAGCGGGTGCAGTACGCCGCCACGTCGTCGATGGTGGGCGCCACCTCGATGCCCTCGTAGACGGGGAACCCCATCTCCCGCAGGAAGTCGAGCGTCTGGTGGTGGTGGGTGAAGACGGGCCCGCCCTCGCTCTCGCTGACCTGGTAGCACCACATCGAGAGCTCACGGCGCGCCGTCACGGCCGAGTCCTTCTGGCGCAACGACCCCGAAGCGGCGTTGCGGGGGTTGACGGCGACGGCGATGGTGCGGAGGCCGGCCTCCTGCTTGGCCCGGTTCTCTTCCTGCTGGGCGGCCTGGAGGCGGGCGAAGGCGCCCTGGGTCATGTACACCTCGCCTCGCACCTCCAGCACCCGGGGGGCCCCGGCCGGGAGCGAGTGGGGCACCTCCTGGATGGTGCGCACGTTGGCCGTGACGTCCTCGCCGACCCGGCCGTTGCCCCGCGTGGCCGCCTGGACCAGCTCGCCGTCCTCGTAGCGGAGGGCCATGGCCACGCCGTCGACCTTGAGCTCGCACACGTAGTCGACGGGGTCGTCTTCGGGGGCGGCGCCGAGCCGCCGCTCCAGGCGCTCGCCCCAGGCGACGAGGTCGGCCGCGGTGGTGGCGTTGTCGAGCGACATCATCGGCGTGCGGTGGACGACGGGGGCGAAGGCGGTGCTCGGCGCCCCGCCGACGTGCTGGGTGGGCGATGCCTCCGTGGCCAGCTCGGGGTGAGCCTCCTCCAGGGCCCGCAGCTCGCGGACGAGGGCGTCGTACTCGGCGTCGGCAATGGTGGGGGCGTCGAGCTCGTGGTACGCCCGATCGTGGGTGGCGACCTCGGCCCGGAGGGCGGCCGCCCGTTCGGCGGGGGTCCCCTCGGCCCGTGGATCGTCGCCTGCCATGGGCAGGAGCATAAAGAGGCGCGGCCACCCTGCGTCGACCACTCTCAGCAGGAAAATGCCCACTCTGTGTCATGAGAACCCTCAATCCCGGGGGGGGCCCGCCGATCGTGGTGGGACGAACCCCCTGTCCCCCGGAATCGCACGCGGACACCCCTCATGGCCTTGAACGGATCACTGGACGACTACTCCCCCGCCGGGGCCCTGCGCGTGCTGTCCTCCAGCGGCCGGACCGGCGCCGTTCGCTTCACCGGCCACGGTGGCTGCACCGTCTACCTGTGCGACGGGCAGCTCTACTTCGCCCGCGGTGAGGAGACCGACGACGCCCTGGCCACCGCCCTCGTCCGCCCCGGGCGCATCAGCGCCGAGGACTGGACCGCCGCCGTCGAGACCGCCGGCGACAGCCCCCGCGTGGGCGAGCTGCTCATCAGCCAGGGCGCCATCGACCCCGACCTGCTGGCCTCCGTCGTCCTCTCGGTGATCTACGACCCCCTCATCACCCTCTTCCGCGACGGGGACGGGCACTTCGACTTCGAGCCCGACACCCTCCACTGGATCGGCCCGTACCGCGGCTTCAACGTCGAGGCCATCGTCAACGAGGTGCGCCGCCGGGTCCGCCACGTCGACGAGATGCAGGACGTCATCCCCACCACCCAGACGTGGGTGACGGCCTGCCGCACCCTCCCCGACGGCGCCGCCCAGGTCACCCTGCTGCGCGAGGACTGGGAGCTGGTCACCTCCCTCTCGGGCCCCCGCACCGTCAAGGAGCTGGCCGCCAGCATGGGCCGGGGTGAGTACTCCACCGCCCAGGTCGTGCACCGCCTGGTGCGCGCCGGCCTGCTCGAGGTCGACGCCGGGCCCTTCCTCGCCCTCGAGGACGACCCCACCCACGAGCCCTCGGCCGCCGCTCGCCGGGCCGCGGCCGAGACCGACCCCTCCGGTCCCGGCAACCCCTTCGAGCACCCCCCCGTCGATGACGACGACGACCTGGGCGTCACCTTCGGGCCCCGCCTCGACGACGCCGGGACCGGACCCGAGATGCCCGTCGAGGCCGAGGATCTGCTCCCCCGCCGAGCCCACCACCTCGACGCCACCGACCTGTGGCCCGGCGAAGTGCCCGGTGACGCCGCCCTCCCCGGCGACAGCCTGGGCCTCCCCGACGATCTGGGCCCGGCCCTGGCCGGGATCGCCGGCTTCCACGACCCCATGGCCGGCCTGCGTGACGAGGATCCGGCCCTGGCCGACGCCACCGATGCTTCCCGCGTCGACCCCAACGCGGCCTGGCTGGAGAACCTCTACGCCCAGTTCATCGACGACGTCGACGAACCGGGCAAGAAGCAGGCCCTCGATGTCGCCTTCCAGACCAGCGAACCCCTCGAAGCCGAGCGCACCGGCACCCTGCGCCGCCTCGTCGACGCCCTGCGCCGGATCTAGCTCCCCGCCGAGGGAGACGGGATCGTCTACGCCCCGACGGAGAGGCGAACACCGGCGAGCTGGTCGTGGATGCGCATGCCCACGGCCCGGCTCAGGTCGATGACGTGCTCGGCCTGGGGGAGGCGGTGCCCGGCCAGGCCACACGCCGGGGTGACCAGGGCCTGGCACCGGATGCGCACCG
>CAZXRA010000092.1:0-19998 GCA_964643485.1 uncultured Iamiaceae bacterium
GCCGGTCGCCGGCCAGCTCGTGGGCGTGATGGTCGGCGCCGTACCAGCGGTCGACGACGACGACCCGGCCCCGCCCCCGGTGCCAGGCGATGACGGCCCACTGGTAGCCGCCCTCGGCGATCTGGTGGGCGGTGCGCAGGCCGGCCCGCCCGGAGCGGAGGGCCCGGCGAGGCAGGGGGCCGTGGCGGTCGGGGGCGAGCGAGCGGTGGAGCGGCGGCGGCCCACCCGCCGCCGCCGTTCCCCGTCGGGTGCGAACCCGATGGATGAGCCGAGTGGTCGGGAGGGCGTGGGTGGCCGACGCCGGGTTGGCGCCCAGGTAGACGTAGCGGGCGGGCACCGACAGGCACCAGGGCAGGCGGCGGCCGACCGTCGTCTTGCCCGCTCCGTCGGCCCCGACCACGGCCACGGTGATCATGCCGCCGCCGTCCGCAGGGCGCCGTCGAGGGCGGCGGCGAGCATCCGGCCGCTCGTCGACCAGTTGAACCGGACGCCCACCCACGCCCGGGCGGCGGTATCGGACCGGTCGTGCCCGGCGGCGACGGCGCGCAGGCGGTCGACGATGGCGACCACCGCGGCCCGCGGGTCGTCGGCCACGACCACCGGCGCCCCCGCGCCCAGGCCGGCGGCGGCGACCGTCGACGTCACCACCGGGATCTCCATGGCCAGGGCCTCCAGGAGCTTGTTCTGGATCCCCGTGGCGACGCGCAGCGGAGCCGCCACCACCGCGGCCCGCTCGAGGTGGGGCCGGACGTCGGCGACGGCGCCGACCAGCATCACTCGGGGCCGGGCCAGGCGGCGGGCCAGGCCCTCGGGGGCTCCGACCCCGACGATCGACACCGTCGCCTCGGGAACCTGCTCCCACACCCCGGGCATCACGTCCTCGACCAGGTGGAGGGCGGCGTCGGCGTTGGGCCGGTAGCCGAGGTTGCCGCAGAAGACGACCTCGTCCCCGAGGCGGCTGCCGCTGCGCCGCCAGTAGCCCAGGTCGATGCCGTTGGGGACGACGAGGGCGTCGCCGATGCGGGCGGGGGCCCCCTCCTCCCCCAGCAGGTCGCGGTCGCGCTGCGAGGCCGTCATCAGGACGTCGCCCCCGAGGACGAGCCGACGTTCGGCTCGACGGAGGGCCCGGCGGCGCAGGGCCAGGCCGGCCGTGCGCACGGGGCCGGCGGTCCGCATCTCCTGCGTGACCCGGGCCGACGTGGCGTCGCAGAGGTCGACGACGACGGGGACCCGACCGCCGACGGCGCTGAGCACCGCCACCGTCTCCTTGCCCGAGAGGACGACGGCGTCGACACCGTCCTCGACGTCGGCGGCCACGGCGGCGCACAGGGCGGCGACGTCGGCCCGCTCGTCCGGCCGCAGGCGACGGACCTCCCGCACCGGCATCGGTGCCAGGGGCTCCCGGAAGGTGCGGACGTCCTCGACCACGTCGACGACCCCGGTCACGGCCGCCTCGTCGAAGCGCCGGCCCACCAGGGAGCGCAGGCGCACGGCGTGGTCGGGGGCCAGGGCCCGGATGAGGTGGTGGTGGCGCAGGTACCCGCTCGACAGGGGGAACGGGAAGCCGGCGGTGACGTAGCTGACGCGACGGGCGGTCATCGTCGCCTCGCCGCGGCGTCCTCGACGGTGATCCTCCACAGCACCTCCTCCCGACCCGGAGGGCCGTCGGCGCTCAGGGTGAGCGGCCGGGCGGCGAGGTGGCGCGTCCAGCAGGCGACCTGGAGGCTGACGAGCAGGCTGCGGTCGAGCCCCAGCCGCTCGGCGTGGACGTCGAGCTCGGGGCGAGCCCACCCGTGGGGCCGCAGGGCCCGGACGACGGCGACGGCCAGCTCCTCGAAGGTGCGCGGCCGCTCGATGCTCTCGGTCAGATAGGCGACGAGGAAGACGAAGTCGTGGAGGGGCAGCCCGTCGGGGCGGGCCCGTTCCCAGTCGACGGCGGCGAGGGCGCCGTCGCGGACGAACAGGTTGGGATGGCTCAGGTCGCCGTGCTCGAACACGACGGGGAGCGGCACCGATTCGAGGGCACCCAGGACGTCGGCGGCGGCCCGGACCGTCTCGGCCGGGATCCCCGGGCGGGCGGCGAGGGCGGCGAGGGGATCCCGGAGGAGGAGGTCGGCCCGGCCGTCCTCGACCGGGATCGTCGCCTCCTCGCACGGCAGCGCGTCGATCCATCGCCGACCGGCGACCAGCGCTCCCACGGGGTCGCGCCGCACCGCCGTCCGGTCCAGCGGCCGGCCGACCACGGCCTCCTCCACCAGCACGTCGCGGCCGGCGCGGTGCACCACCCCGGCTCCTTGCGGGGCACCGGGGAAGGTGCCGGCCCGGCTCCGGAGGGCTCCCAGCAGGGCCGCCTCCCGGGCAACAGCGCCGTCGTCCTCGGGGCGGCGGGCCACCTTGGCCACCCCGCCCAGGTGCCGCCGGTCGTCGCCGGTGGACACCCCGATGACGGCGCGCGACCGCCGGTAGCCGGGGGCGACCAGCCCGTCGACCCGGCGTCCGTCGGCCGGCGCGGCCAGGGCCGGCTCGGGTGGGCCGCCGGGAGCGACGGCGAGGACGGAGACCTCCCGGGCCAGGCTGCCGGCCAGGCCCACCCGGGCCAGGGCGGCCTCGAAGGCGGTGCGGCGCCGCCGGTCGGCGACGGTCTGGACCACGGTGGACGCCGCCACCCGGTCGTCGAGGCGGATCAGGCACCGGGGATCGTCGATGGTGGGGCGGGCCCACCAGGAGGAGACGTCGACCATCCCGGCGTGGCGCAGGATGCGGCGGGTGCGCAGGCGGTGTCGGCGGCGGCTGCGCTCGATGCGGACGACCCCCCCGGGGCGCACCCGGCGGACGGCGGTGCGCACCGTCGACGGACGATCGTCGGTGACGATCACCGCGTCGGACCGTCGCCCCCGCCGGGCCGGGACGCCAGCGGCGAGGGCTCGTTCGGCTTCGTCGGTTCGGGGGCCGAGGACGGTGACGGTTCCGAGCCTCCCGCCCGGGATCAGCGCCACCCAGTCGGGGGGGACGGCCGCCGTCGTCGGGGTGGGTTCGGGGCCGGTTTGGATCTCGACGGCGCTCATGGGCGTCCCTCGACGGCGTCAGCGACCACGGCCCCGAGACGGGCCAGGTCGACGGGGTAGGGGTGGAGCACCTCGACGGCGGGGCGGCCGTGCAGGCGGGCGACGAGCAGCGCCCGCTCCCGGTCGGCGGCCCCGTCGAGGATCGGGAGGGGGAGGTCGGGGAAGGCGAAGCGGTGAGCGTCGGCCAGCTCTCGCAGGGACCGGCGCTCGTAGGCCAACGAGGCGACCATCCGCTCCGCCACCTCGGCCCCTGTGACAGGGGCGGCCTGGATGTCCTCCCGCTGGGCCGAGGTCACCAGCACCACCGGCCCCAGGGGCACCGGCTCGGTGATGGGATCGAGGGGCGACAGCCGGGCGCCGTCGACGTCGACCCCGCGCTGGCGGTCGAGCACGGTGGCCAATCGGGGGGAGCGCCGGTTGACGGCCCGCCGGGCCGCACCCACGGCGGTGATCTGGGCTCGAGTGCGCCGGCCCACGGCCGCCCGCACCGGCTCGAGCTGGCCGAGCTGCCAGTCCCAGACCCGCACCGGCTCCCGGATGCCGGTGACGGTGCCGTCGGGGCGCAGGTGCAGCCACTCGTCGCCGACGAGCCGGGCGCCCCGGGCGAGCAGGGCGAGGACGACCTCGGTCTTGCCCCCCTTGCTCCAGCCGGTGGCGACGACGGCCCGGCCGGCGAGCTCGACGGCCGAGGCGTGGAGGGCGACGGCGTCGTGGCGGAGCAGGGCCAGGTTGAGGGCGGCGATGAGGTGCGGGACGCGGCCGACCCCGTGCTCGCAGGTGATCTCGCACCGGCCGCCCAGGTCGGCCACCGGGATGCGGACCCGAACGGGCCTCCGGTGCCGGCCCCGGAGCACGATCAGGGCCCCGCCGTCACCGACGCCCAGCTCCCCCGGCCCGACCAGGCGCATCCCCTCGGGCAAGGGCAGGTGCTCGACGTAGCGGATGGTGATGTCGGCCGGCTCGGGCGATGCCGGGGCCAGTGGGCCGAGCTGGGCCTCCACCGCGGCGCGATCGGGCGGCGTGGCCCCGACCAGGCGGACCCGGACCAGCCCGGCCACGACATCGAGGGCGAGTGTCATGGTGTCGTCTCGCGAGGGGAAACGAACCGGCCGAGCAGCGGGATCCGCAGGAGCTCCGGGAACATGGCGTCCACGGCCAGCTCTCGCCGACCGACCCACAGGACGGCGGCCGTGCCGGCCGCGGCCACAGCAAGGGCCGGGATCAGCGGCAACCCGAGGACGGCAGTGGCGACGAGCCCGAACGAGGCCACCCCGATGGTGGCGTAGACCGTGGCGTAGCGGGCCGGGAGGAGCTCCACTCCCGTGGCCCGGCGGAGGGCGAGGTGCTTCAGGAGGTTGTAGCCCACCACCGTGGCCGCGGTGGCCCAGGCCGCGCCGATGGAACCGTGGTCCGGGATGAGGAGGACGTTCAGCACCAGGTTTCCGACCAGGGCGATGCCGGCCGTGCCCGCCACCAGCCAGACCCGGCCGACCATCTTCACCGTCACGCCGTTGAAGCCCAAGGCGGCGTTGGCGTAGAAGGCAGCGGCGAGGATGGCGAGGTAGGTGCCCGACTCGGCGTAGCGCGAACCGAAGAGGAGGGAGACCACCGGATCGGCCAGGCCGATGGTGACGGCAGCGATCGGGAACGTCAGCACGGCCACCCAGGTGGCCGTCTGCCAGTAGGCGGTGGCGAGCCCGGCCCGGTCGTCCCGGGTCCACATCCGGGCCATCAACGGGCCGGCCAGCAGGGCGAAGCTGTTCATCACCACCTGGTTCAGGTGGGCGAGGGGCAGCACGGAGCGGTAGGCGGCCACCGCCTCGGCCCCGTGGGTGCGACCGAGGATGGCCACGTCGGAGGTGTTCAGGACGACGAACATGGCGTCGCTCAGCAGGAGGGGGACGGTGAAGGCCCCGATCTCGCGCAGGGGCAGCCGGATGCCGTGCCGCGAGCGGGCAGCCCGGTCGTCGAGCAGGCCCCGGGCGCGGAAGGTCCGGACCAGCATCGAGCCGTAGACCGCCACGCCGATGACGCCGACCACGACGTAGCCCGCCCCGAGGGCGAGGACGTCACCGCCCACCAGGAGCACGGCGGCCACAACGGCCAGGCGGAGAGCGGGCGTGAGCACGTAGCGCCGGAAGAAGATCGCCTTCGAGCGGCCGAAGGCGGCGAACAGGGAGGCGGCCGCGCTGTCGAGGGCCTGGGCCGGCGCCAGCAGCACCATCACCGCCAGGAGTTGGGCCAGGCGGGGGTCGTCGACCACGGTGCGGCCCACCCAGCCCTGGAAGCCGATGGCCACCACCGCCGCCGCCGCGCCCAGGCCCAGGATGGTGCTGGCCTGGAGCACGAGGGTGCCCCACAGACGGGACTGGTCCCGCTCCTCCTCGAACACGACGACGAAGCGGGCCAGGCCCCGATCCAGGCCGAAGGTCACGATGGTGGCCAGCACCGTGACGACGGACGTGGCGTAGGCGAACAGGCCGTAGTCGGCCTGGGTCAGGGCCCGGACGACGAGCACCTGGATGACCAGGTTCGTCGCCATCGAGCCGAGTCGTCCGACGAGGAGGAGGCTCGATCCGCGGATCTGCCCCTCGACGGCACCGTGGGCCGGGACGGTGCCCTCGGGCGGGGCTGGGCCGACGTGGGTTGGGGGGGTCACGGGCGGACGGCGGCGGGCATCCGCACGCCCGGGGGGACGGCGTGGCGCCAGATCAGGTCGATGGCTCGGGCCCGGACGGCCTCGGGGGACTCGGTGGCGTCGACGACGTAGGTCGGCGTCGGCATCCGCAGGGCGAGGTGGTGGGTGCGATCCCGCTCGAGGTGGCTGATGTCGTGCTCGGGGCGCCGGGAGTGGAGCACATCGGCCGGGGCGTCGAGCACCAACAGGAGGTCGGGGTAGGGCAGGGTGGCGGCCAGGGCCGACCGCCGCAGGCGGGTGCGCAGGGGCAGCCCGTCGGTCGGCGCCGGCCGGGCCTGGCCCGGGTGACGGTCGAGGACGACGAGGCGGCCCATCCGACGGTGCCATCCGATCCGGCCCCGGGTGGCCAGCAGGCGGGCAGCGACGCGCCCCGTGGCCAGCCCGGGCAGCCCTGGTGACGACCCGCTGCGGTAGGTGCCGCCGTACAGCGCCCGGCATGGCACCCCGACGGATCCGAGGAGGCCGGCGGTGAGGGTGGACTTGCCCGTGCCGTCGGGCCCGACGAGGGCCACCACGCCTCCGGGCCCGGCGAGGGGCCGGAGCAACGGTGCGCCCCGGCGCAGGACGAGGCTCGTCGCCCGACGCCACCGCCCGCGGACCGGGTGACGGCGGGCGACCCGCTGCCGCAGGACAGGGCCCGCGTCCCGCACGGCGTCCCACCTCTCCTCCCGGGCGGCGGCGACGAGCCCGGAGAACGACGCCGGGCCATCCCCCGGCTCGGTGAGGGCCCGGGCCAGACAGCCGCCCTCCGCGACCTCGGCCGCCGTGCGAGCCAGGGCGTCGATGTCGCGGGGGCGGGGCCCGTCCCGGTCGACCAAGGCGTGGAGGACGTGGGCGACCAGCTCGTCCGCCGGGGCCAGGCGGGGCCGGCCCAGCCGGCGCCGGTCGCCGAGGCAGGCCGGGCCGAGCCGCGTCGGCCACTCGTGCCGGCCGCCGAAGCAGAGGTCGGTGACGACGTCGAGCTTCAGCCAGTCGGCCGTGCCCCCCACCACGACCGGGCGCAAGAAGAAGCGATGCGGGTCGCGACCCCAGCCGGGGCGCCGGCGGAACCCGTCGGCGACGAGGGCGGCCTCGACCTCGCGCCGCTGGGACGGGTCGACGAGCAGGTCGGCCTCGAGCACCCCCCGTCCGTCGCGGCTCGGGTCGCGGAGGACGGCCACGGCAAGCTCACGTGCGTCCAGGCGGGCGAGGGCCTGGTCGAGGGCGACCTCCGCGCTGTCCACCCCCGTTCGCTCTGTGACCGTCACGCCAGCGTCCTCCCTCGAGGGCCTGTCCTCGATGCAGCGGCCACGCTGGCGCGGCCCCCGTGCGCCCAGAACCGCGACGTGGGTGAGTCCCCCTACCGCGAATCGCGCGGAGCGGCCCCGTCAGGTCGTCGGGCCCCACTTCGACCGGCGGATCGGGGGAGTCGGCCTCACCCCACCGACGGTCGTCGCCACCAGTCCCCTGCACGAGGGTGCGGAGCGGACGACCGGACGCGGATGGGAGGTCCCTCGGTGATCGTGATGGTGACGGGTGCAGCGGGCTTCATCGGTTCGACGTTGAGTCGTCGCATCATCGAGGACGGCCACGATGTGATCGGCGTGGACTGCCTGACGGAGTCCTACGACCTCCAGTTCAAGACGCGGAACCTCCAGGGCCTGATCGACCACCCGCGGTTCCAGCTCGTCGCCGCCGACCTGTCGCGGACGGTGCCCCGGGCCGTGCTCCAGGACGCCGAGATCGTGTACCACCTCGCCGGCCAGGCCTCGGTCACCCGCTCGTGGGGCCCCCACTTCGCCGAGTACACCCGGCACAACGTGGCCGCCACCCAGGATCTGCTGGCCGCCTGCATGGGGTCGAACATCCGTCGCCTGGTCTACGCATCGAGCTCGTCGATCTACGGCGACGCCCTCATCCAGCCCACCGACGAGGCCGCCCTCCCCCGCCCCATCTCCCCCTACGGCGTCTCCAAGCTGGCCGCCGAGCACCTCTGCCTCGCCTACCACCGCGAGATGCACCTGCCCGTCACCTGCCTCCGCTACTTCACCGTGTACGGCCCTCGCCAGCGCCCCGACATGGGGTTCCACAAGCTCTTCCGCGCCGCCTTCGAGGGCGGCACCTTCGGGATCCGCGGCGACGGCTCGGCGTCGCGGGACTTCACCTACGTCGACGACGCCGTCGAGGCCACCTACCGGGCGGGGCTGGCCGACTGGGACGGGGTGCTCAACATCGGCGGCGGGCACCCGGTGACGCTGGCCGACGCCATCGACATCGTGCAGGAGATCGTGGGCCCGATCGACGTCGAGCACATCCCGACCGTCGCCGGCGACGCCCGGAGCACGGCGGCCGACATCAGCCGGGCCTCGGCCGTTCTCGGCTACCAGCCCTCCACCCCCCTCCGCGTGGGACTCGAGGCCATGGCGGCGTGGGCCGTCGGCGTCTACGGCCGGGAGCTGTCGGCCACATGAGGCGCTCACCCTGGTCCGGCTACGACCGGCGCGGCCGCTGGTCGGGAGGCGACGCCGTGCTCTGCGCCGTGCCCCGCATGCGCCCGGGCACGGTGCTCGGCTGCTGTGTGTCGCTCCTGACCGCCGGCGTGCTGCTGGCTCGGGGCTTCGTCGGCGTCCTCCCCAGCCGGCCCGTCTACCTCGTGCTCGGCGGCATCCTCGCCGGCACCGCCCTGCTCGGCTTGGTCGTCGACCACGTCTCGGTGGTGGTGCGGGCCGAGCGGCCCGACCACGTCCTGGTGGCCGAGCTCGACCGCAGCCGCCGCCACGGCCACCCGCTCACGCTGGTGTCGGTGCAGTGCGGCGAGGCCGTCGGCCTCGAGATCGTGTCGCACCTGCGGACGACCGACCGGGCGTGGCGGGCGGGTGAGGTGCTCTTCCTCCTCCTGGTCGAGACCGACGCCGAGGGGGCGGTGCCGTTCACCACCCGGATGGCGTCCCTCGTGGCGCCCGACGCCGTCCGGCGGGCCTCCTTCCCCGCCGACGCCGTGACCGCGGACGGCCTCCATGCCCGCCTGAGCCGGCCCACCGAGATGGCCCCGGGCGTCGAGGCCGGAGTGCTCATCGCGGGCGACGTACCCCGCCTGGCCGGAGGGTGACGTGGGACCACGCCCCGCCTATCGCTTCCTAAAGCGCGGCGTCGACATCACCGTCTGCCTCCTCGCCCTCCTCGTAGCCGGGCCCCTCATGGTGCTCATCGCCGTGGCCATCGCTGTCGACTCACCGGGCCCGATCGTGTTCGTGCAGCGGCGGACGGGGCGCGGCGGGGTCCGGTTCCCCATGCTCAAGTTCCGCACCATGGTGCGCAACGCCGAGGAGCTGAAGGCGTCCCTCCAGCACCTCAGCATCGTGCCGGCGCCGGACTTCAAGGTCATCGACGATCCCCGGATCACGCGGGTGGGTCGCTTCCTCCGGGCCACCAGCTTCGACGAGCTGCCTCAGCTCTTCAACATCCTGGCGGGGCACATGTCGCTCGTCGGCCCCCGGCCCACCTCGTTCGCCCCCGCGACCTACGACCTGTGGCACACGCGGCGCCTCGAGGTCCGCCCGGGGCTGACCGGGCTGTGGCAGATCCAGGGCCGCACCGGCCTCAGCTTCGACGAGCGCCTGCGCCTCGACCTCCGCTACATCGACCACTGCTGCTTCCCGGTCGACCTCTGGATCATGGCGGCCACGGTGCGATCGGTGGTGCAGCGCGGCGGTGCGTGACCGGCGCGTCAGGATCCTCGACCGATCACGGCTGCGGAGGGCGGGCGCCGCCGCCGTCCTCGTCGCCGTGGCCCTCACCGCGGCGCGCTCCGCTCGCGACGATGCCTCGGTCGGGCAGATCGCCGGCCCGGCCCGGGCGACGGTCGCCCCTGAGCTGGGTGAGCCGCAGGCGGACGTGACCCCGCTGCCATCCCTGGTCGACGGGCCGGCCCGTCCCCCGGGTGCGGCCCTGCCGACGACGGAGGGGGGCACGCACCGGGTCTGGTTCGCCGCCGGGACCTGGTGGGCCGTCCTGCCCGATCCGACCTCCGGCGTGCACCGCATCTGGGGCCTCCCCGGCCCCGACGGCCCCTGGATCGACACCGGCACCCTGGTGGACGAGCGCCCCTTCGCCCAGGTGGACGTGGCGTGGGACGGCGAGCAGCTGGTCGTGGCGGCGTCAGGGGGCCGGGCCTACCGGAGCCACGCCCTGCGCGTCCACCGGTTCGGCTGGTCGGCCTCGGACCGGCGGTGGGTACCGGCCGCCGACCACCCGATCGAGCTCACGACCGAGGGCGAACCGCTGGCCCGGTTGGCGGTCACCGCCGACGGCACCGCCTGGCTGGTCCGCCCCCGGGGAACGGGCTTGGAGGTGGCCCACACCGCCGGCCGCGCCGCGCGCGGGGCCGGGTGGGACACCCTCGCCTTCCCGGGTGGTGACGTCGGCGGGTTCGACGTGCTGTCCCAGGGGGCGGACGTGGTGATCGTGACCCGCCGGCTGGCGGCCGACGCCGTGGTCGTGACTCGCCGTCGGGGCGAGGCCTGGTCGTCGATCGAGGTCGGGATGCCCGGCGTTCGCGGCACCGGGCCGGTCGACGCCTCGGCCGCCGCCCCGGGGGGGCCACTGGCCGTCCTGGCATCCACGACGGCCGACCCCGGTGCCGCCGGTGACCAGGCTGCCGCTCTCGTCCTCGCCGTCGTTGCCGGCGGCGACCCTCCTCTTCCCCCACCGACCATCGCCGTGGTGGCCCGGGCTGCCGACGGGCTGACCCGGCCCCGTCTCCTCGTCGACGGGGATCGGGCGCGCGTCTTCGCCCTGGCCCCGCCGACCGTGGACGAGATCGCCTCGTGGTCCGAGCGGGGCGGGGTGGCGCCGACGGCGCTGGTGGAGAAGGAGGCACCCCTCGCCGAGCCGTTCTTCGTCCCTGGGCCCGGTCGCCGCCTGATGAGCGGTGTCGACGGGGTGCCCCTGGCCCGGCCCCTCCTCCCGGCGGTGGCCGGCCCCGAGGGCGGGATCGTGGCCATCGCCTCGGGGGACGAGGCCACGCGCTGGTCGACGTGGGCCGAGGCGGTCGAGGCGGCACCGCAGCCGCCGGGGCCGGTCGACGCCGAGGCGGTGACCGTCCTGGTCGACGACACCTTCGACACCCAGCCCACCGGGGGGCCAGGCCCGACCTCCTGGGCCTCCGAGGGCGCCGACTCGCCGGTCGGTGAGGTGGTGGACGATCCGATCTTCACCACGCCTGCCCTCCGCCTGGCCGGGGGACCCGACCCGGTGTCCGCCTGTCGCTCCATCCCCGAGCTGCCGGGCACGGTGGTGACCGTCGAGGCCGCCCTCCGAGCATCGGGCCCGGGCACGGCCGACGCCCGCCTCCTGACCGTCCGGGGCCCGGGAGGAACGCTGGCTTCGGTGCGGCTCAGCCGGCTCGGCCTCGCCGGTTGGTCCACGCCGCTGGGCCGGGCGACGGGCCTCTCCGTCCCGCCGGGGGCCGTCCTCCTCATCACGCTGCGCCTCGATCGCCCGGCGCGGACGGCGGACATCACGGTGCAGACCCCGGACGGCACGATCCTGGCCCAGGGGCCCGACGTCCCATGGTTGGCCGCCGGCGACGGCACGGTGGACGAGCTGTGCGTGCGCCCCGCCCCAGGCGAGCGGACCGCCGTGGTCGTCGACGCGATCCGCATCACCCAGCGCTGACCCGCGCCCACCCCCGCACGAGCACCACCGCGGAGGGTACTGTTCTCGCCACTCCGGGATCACAGCCACCTGGACACAAGGGACACGGGCGATGACACCTGACGAGCGCGACGACGAAGCCCGGAGGTCGGCCCACGACCTCCTGCAGTCGGTTGCCATCATGCAAGCCCTCATCGGGACGCTGCGGGCCACGGAGGCGATCGTCCCGCCCGCCTGCGGCCTCTTGGATCACCTGCAGCGCGAGGTACGCCTCATCGCCGAGGTCTGCGAGCGGCAGCTCGCCGACGGCTCGGTGGCCCACACCGTCGACCTCGCCGCCGTCGCCGAGGAGGTCGTCGATCGCTCACAGCTCACCTATGAGGGTCGGATCACCTTGGAGACGGTGGATGCGTCCATCGAGGGCGACCCGGTCGAGTGGCACCGCTGCTTGTACAACCTGGTCGAGAACGCGTGCCGGGCCGCGTCGGACGATGGCAAGGTCGAGGTCCGGCTCTCCGTCACCGACGGGGCCATCCGCATCGCGGTGGGTGACTCGGGGCCCGGGTTCGGCCAGGCCGCGGCCGGGCGGGCATCGCTGGGGCTGGCGACGGTCACTCGGGTCGTCGAGGGCCACTCGGGGCACCTGGAGCTCGGGGAGAGCCCGCTCGGGGGGGCCCAGCTGACGATCGTCGTGCCCCACCGCTCCTGAGGTCGATCTGCCGGAAGTCGGGCCTCTCGGGGCGGATGCCGGCGCGCAGGGCGAGGCTCACCGCCTCGAGGCTGGCGTGCACGCCCAGCTTGGCCAGGATGCTCTTCACGTGCGTCCTGACCGTGTTCAGGGAGATCGACAGGGCGGCGCCGATCTCGCTGCGGCTGAGCCCGTCGACCATCAGGCCGAGAACCTGGCGCTCCCGCTCCGACAACGTGTCGATCAGGATCTCCCAGTCGGAGGGGGGCGGGGGCTCCTTCATCAGCTCCACGACGGGGCCGATGAGCTCGACCGGCAGCCAGGTGTGGCCCTCGGACACGGCCCGGATGGCGGCGATCAGGTCGTCGGAGGAGGCTGTCTTGGGCACGAAGCCGGATGCTCCGGCGCGCAGGGCGGCGACGACCACGTCGGGGGCGGCGTGGGCGCTCAGGATCAGCAGGGGTAGGTGAGGGCGTTCATCGCGCAGAATTGTCAATAGTTCGATGCCGTCCTCACCGCCGAGGTCGAGGTCGATGGTGGCCACGTCGAGGCGCTCCCGCCGGGAGACGGCCACGGCATCGGTGATCGAATCGGCGAGGTGCACCGGCTCACAACCGGCGGCGCGCATGAGCTCACCCAGAGCGTTGGCCACGCCTTCGTGGTCGTCGACAACCAGCAGTGAGAGGCTCATCAGATCAAAGAAACTGCACCGTTTTCAACGGATGCGCGCCCTGAAGGGGGGTGAGGCACCCTACCCCAGGCGGGGCAGACGAACCGGAGCAATGTCGTCGGAAATGTCTCACGGGTTTCCTTTTCGTTCACTCTGAGCGACGATGGGGTGCACACCAGCACGCATGGCGCGGTGACGCGCCAGCGATGCCGATCGCCTTGTCCGGGGGGAGCCGGGACGGCGGCGGCCAGGAAGGATCCCCCGACATGCAACTCGTCCTTTGTGACGATCACCCGATCGTCGTGCACTCCATGGCGGAGATGTTCAGAGCCCACGGCCACGAACCGGTCGCGCTGGCCTCGCACCCGGAGCAGCTGATGGACCTGGTCCACCGGCACCGGCCCCACGTCTGCGTCACCGACCTGTTGTTCGGCGACGACGGGCCGGAACCCGTCCTGGCCGCCATCGCCCAGGTCTCGTCCTTCGTCGACGTGATCGTGCTGTCCGGAGCGACCGGGCTCACGGCCCAGGCCATGGCGGCCGGTGCGACGGCCGTCGGCTCCAAGGCCCTCCCGGCCGCCGACATCGTGGCCCTCGTCGAGGGGCGCACGGCAGTCGGGGGGGTGATCCGTCACGTCGACCGGGCCCGGGCCCCGTACTTCCTGACCGATCGTGAGATCGAGGTGCTGCAGAGCCTGAGCGACGGCGATTCCACCGCCCGCATGGCCGAGCGCCTCGGGGTGCGGCACGCGACGGCCCGCTCGCATGTGCAGAGCGTGCTCCTGAAGCTCGGCGTGCACAGCCGCGTCGCCGCCGTGGCGGTGGCGGTCGACGCGGGAATGGTGAAGGTGCCGGCCTGACCCCATCGACCCGGAGGAGCCCCACCGAGGAAAGGAGAGACGAGCCATGGGCAGTCGGTCGACCAGCGAGGGATCCGGTGATGCCGTGGCGCGGCGGAACGTCCTGGAGTGCCTGGCCGCGTCCGACGGGCCGTTGGGCGCTCTGGAGGTGGCGCGGCGGACGCACCTGAGCACCCTCGTGGTGATCCCCGTCCTGACCAGGCTGGCCGAGGAGTCGCTCGTGCGCCGGGGCCGGGTGGCCACCGGATCCGGGCGCCAGGACGTGACGTGGGCCTACGAGCTCACGGGGCGGGGCACCCAAACGGTGGCGTCGGGCGCGGCGCGACGCACCGGCTGACGGCGACACGCCGGGCGGGGGTGAGGTCGGGTCACCCCGGTGACGGTGACCCTGCCCCTCCGGGTCTGCGACCCTGACATCGGTCAGCGGACGGCCGCCAGGAGAACGCGCCATGAGCACCCATCCCGCCCGCGTGCAGGTGTCGCGCCGCTGGCGGCTGATGGCCTTCCTGGTCCTCCTCGTGGGCCTGACCGGCGTCGGTGCCGCCGCCCGGTCCGGTGCCCCGGCAGCCGCCGATCCGGGCGACATCGGCTGGGAGGGCCCGTCGTACGCCGGGGGTTCGGGTTCCCCCAGCGGTTCCAAGCCGCAGAGCAAGGTCTGGTTCAACGACGGGCGCTGGTGGGCCACCCTCTACGACACGGTCAGCGCCGACTTCCACATCTGGCGGCTCGACATCGCCAGCCGCACCTGGATCGATACCGGCACGCTGGTCGACACCCGACCCAGCAGCCGCAGCGATGCCCTCTGGACGGGCCAGCACCTGTACATCGCCAACCACGTCTTCTCCGAGAACGGAGGCACGGCGCCGGCCGAGCTGCGCCGTTACAGCTACGACAGCGTGAACAAGCGGTACACGGCCGATGCCGGCTTCCCCGTCACCATCAACAACGTCCGCTCCGAGACCCTGGTGATCGACCGGGAGCCCTCAGGCCGACTGTGGGCCACGTGGGTGCAGGGAGGCCAGGTGATGGTCACCCACACGACCACGGCCGACACGGCCTGGTCGGCGCCGTTCGCCCTGCCCGTGGCCGGCTCGGATGCCTCATCCGACGACATCTCCGCCGTGGTCGCCTACCGGAGCGACCGCATCGGGATCCTGTGGAGCAACCAGGACGACAACACCATGTCGTTCGCCTACCACCTCAACTCCAGCCCTCCCGGCACGTGGTCGGCGCGGGAGATCGCCTACACCGGCACCAACGCCGCCGACGACCACCTCGACCTCGCCCCCGTCCAGGACGTCGGGGGCCGGGTCCTGGCCGCGGTCAAGACCTCCCGCTCGGGCTCGGCCGTCCTGACCCACCTCCTCGACCGCAGCCCCACCGGCACCTGGACCAGCCACACCTACGGCCTGGGCACCGACAACCACACCCGGCCCATCGCCGTCGTCGACTCCGAGCACCAGCGGGTGCACATGTTCGCCACGAGCGGGCAGGCCGGCGGCTCCATCTACGAGAAGACAGCGCCGCTGTCCGCCATCGACTTCCCCGCCGGGTCGGGGACGCCGGTCCTGACCGACGCCAGCAGCGCCGACGTCAACAACGTCACGTCGACGAAGCAGACGGTGTCGTCGGCCACCGGCCTGGTGGTCGTGGCCACGAACGACAGCACCCGCCGCTACTGGACGCACTACGACCCGCTCGGCGGCTCGGGCCCGGGGCCGGGGCCGGTGACCCCGTCGGCCTCGTTCACCCGGGCCCCGGCGTCGGGAACCGCCCCGCTCGACGTCGCCTTCACCGACACCTCGACCGGGTCACCGACGTCTTGGTCGTGGAACTTCGGCGACGGCGGCACGTCGACGGCCCGGCACCCGAACCACCGCTACACCGCGCCCGGCACCTACACCGTGAGCCTCACGGCGACGAACGCGGCGGGCAGCGACACGGTGACCCAGACCGGATCAGTCACCGTCACCGCCGCCCCGCCGCCCCCGCCAACGGGCACGCCCGTGACGTTCCCGGCGACAGCGGACGGCCTGGTGAAGTCGACGTCGCCGACCAAGTCGTATGGCACCGACGCCGCGCTCCAGGTGCGGGCCACCGAACCCGAGTACCAATCGTTCGTCCGCTTCGACGTGTCCGGGCTGTCCGGTGCGCCCTCCTCGGCCCGCCTCCGCCTGTTCGTCACCGACGCCAGCCCCACCGGGGGCACGGCCACGCGGGTGGGCACCGGGTGGACCGAGGCCTCGCTCACCTGGAACAGCCGGCCGGCGGCCATCGGCGGCCCGCTCGCCACCGCGGGAGCGGCGACGGCCGGGCAGTGGGTCGAGTACGACGTGACGGCGGGCATCACCGGCAACGGACCCGTCGCCTTCCGGGTCGACACGACGAGCAGCAACAGCCTCATCACCTCCAGCCTCCAGGGCGCCAACCCGCCCGAGCTGGTCGTCATCGCCGACGGGGCGACGCCACCGTCACCTCCGACGGCATCGTTCACCCGCACGCCGACGTCGGGCTCGGCCCCGCTCGACGTCGCCTTCACCGACACCTCGACGGGCTCGCCCGCCGCCTGGGCGTGGGACTTCGGCGACGGCGCCACCTCGACGGCCCAGCACCCGACACACCGGTACACCGCGCCCGGCACCTACGACGTGACCCTCACGGCGGTGAACGCCGCCGGCGGCGACACCGTGACCCAGGCCGGATCGGTCACCGTCGCCGAGCCGCCCCCGACGGGTACCCCGATGACGTTCACGGCCAGCGCCGACGGCCAGGTCCAGAGCGGGAACCCGACGAAGAGCTACGGGACGACCGCCGACCTCAAGGTCCGGGCTCCGTCGCCGGCCTACGAGTCGTACCTCCGCTTCGACGTGGCCGGGCTCGCCGGCGCCCCCACGTCGGCCCGCCTGCGCCTGTGGGTCACCGATGCCAGCCCCGTCGGGGGCGAGATCACCCTCGTGGGCACCGGGTGGACCGAGTCCTCGCTCACCTGGAACACCCGGCCCGACGCCCTAGGCGGCACCGTCGCCACCGTCGCGACGACGTCGGTCGGCACGTGGGTCGAGATCGACGTCACCAGCGCCGTCTCCGGCACCGGCTCGCTCGCCCTACGGCTCACCACCCCGAGCACCAACAGCGCCGTCTACTCGAGCCGCGAGGGCACCCACCCGCCGCAGTTGGTCATCGTGCCCTGAGGGGCGCGCCGAAGCGACCCCTTGGGGCTGGCTCCGGGGTTCGGGGGTGGTGGTCCCGATGGGGTGCCCGCGTCAGGCTGGAGTGCCCGAGGAATCCGGAAAACGTGGGGCCGCCCACCGTCCAGCTCCTGGCCCCCTTCCGCGAGCTTCCCGTCGACCGCACCGTCGCCGAGCGCGCCGGCCGCGTCGCCCGTGAACATCGGCTTCGCCTACCCGATGCCCTCATCGCGGCCACGGCGCTCGAGCACGGCCTCCAACTCTCGACCCGCAACACGAAGGACTTCGAGCGGTTGCGCGGCCTCCGGCTGCGCGCCCTGCGCTGACGTCTCACCCCTCCTGCCCGCGCCGAAGCGCATCCATCTCCCAGCAGCGCCGCCGAGGGGCGGGCGCCGAGCTCAGGTGGCGCTCCCCTCGGCGCAGACAACCCGCCGAGGCTCGTGGTGCACCCCTCCCTTCCACCAGGGGCCTCGACCGCGGGCTGCTCAGGCCGGCGTGGTGCGGGCGAAGTCGCCGAGGGTCTCGGCCATCCACTCGGCCTCGTCGGCGATGGCCTCGTCGTAGAAGCGGGCGCAGCGGGCCCAGTGCACGAACGACGCCAGGTGCTTGAGAGCCAGCACCAGACGGATGGCCTCGTCCGGGGTGAGGATCAACCGCCCGGTGTCGGGCTCGACCTCGACCCGCAGCGGATAGCCAGCCGGATCGGCCACCGCATCGGGGAAGGCGCGGGGGCAGGGGTGGATAACGTCGGACATGTCAGGATCTCCTACGAGGGTTCTGGCCGGGCCCCGGGGTGTCGCAAGCACCGCCGGGGCCACAGGGGTTGTGGTGAGTCGACCGTCCCACGCGGGAGGGATGGTGTCAACGACCAAACGAACATTCTTTCGGACCGGCGCGCCGAGGCCAGCCGATCGCACCGGCGGGGCCGCGGAGATGATCGGGAGGACCGACGATCAGCTCGCTCATCGGTCATCGCCCCCAGGACTATGGATCGATGATCACCCGGAGAGCGTCGATCAGGCCGGGCACGTCCTCACGAGCCGTTGAGACCAAGACATCGAGGTCCACCGACCAGTACCCATGCACGATCCGGTTACGGAGACGCACAGGATCGGCCCACGGCACCTCGACATGCGAAGCCTGCATCTCAGCTGACACCTGTTTCGAGGCCTCACCCAAGACCGTGTAGTTCCACAGCAACGCGTCGACCAGGTCACGATCCGCGGCTGGATCCTCCGGATCGAGACGACTCACGAGGGTGACGATTCGCTGAGCGGCCTCGATCATCTCCTTCAGAAGCATCCCATCACGCGGCATACAGCTCCCGAGCCTCAGCCAGCACCTCGTCGCGGAGAGCCTTGTGGAGCGCCGCCTTGGACACGAGATCGATCGATCGGCCGAAGATCCCGACCAGCTCGTCTTCCAAGCGGTTGATCGAGAAGCCGAGGTGCCGACCAGGAGCCAGCACATACAACAGGTCCAAGTCGCTCTCAGGTCGAGCCTCTTCACGGGCAACAGAACCGAAGACCGACAACTCGGCGATCCCGTAGCGTTCGCACACCCTGGCCAGGCGTGCTCGATCCACCGCAGCACCGGCGACCATGACGGTGGAAGGAGGCGCATCCATGCCCCCATCGTCGCACGAGCACCACGTCAATTGCATGGCCCTTCAGAAGCCCATCGTTGAGGCCTGCCGGGCGCGCGGAGGCCGGTCGTGCCCGGGGGGATGGACACGACCGGCCTCCGATGCCAATCGATCCGCTCCGGCAGGGATGCGGGACGATCAGCAAATCAACGACGAACGGAGATGCATGACGCATCTCAACCGGCGCGGGCTGACGGAGGAAGGGCCCGTCGGCAGAGCCGGTGGTGATCCCGGACCTCTCAGCCCGAGAACACCACCAGCCCGCCGGAGGGATCAGTCTTCGGGGTTGGGGAAGCCCTGAGCCCGGGTGTCGAACTCGGACAGGCCCATGAGCTGGGCGTAGAGCGCTGACCGATCGCCGGTGGAGCGCAGGTGGGTGATGCCGCTGGTGCGCTCACCCGCGCTCGGGGCCCGGCTGAGGATCTCGTCATAAGAGAGGGCGACGAGACGGCCGAGGGGCTCGTCGAGGTTGGCCAACGTGAGGATCAACGCCCGGCGAGACGTGCCGTCCTCGAGACGACCGACCCAGTGATCCAGGCCGCCCTGGTCCGGCGCCCGGTTCAACAACCGCTCGTAGACCCGGGTGACGAAGCCGATGTTGGTGGAGCCCGCCTTGGACCAGAACTCCCCCGACGCACCGAGATCGGCGAGCAGTCCGTCGTAGCGACCACTGGCTTGGAGGCGCTTGACCCAGTGGGCCCGGCCCGCCTCATCCGGCGCCCGACCCAGCATCGTCACATAGGCATCGTCGACGACCTTGCCCACCGCTTCCGGCGTGCGGGCGATGGCCCGAGCGAACGCCTCGGCCGACGTGCCATCGTCGAGGCGGTCGACCCAGTAGTCGAAGCCGGCCTGGTCCGGGCAGCGACCCAACAGCTCCATGTACACCAGACGGACCACCGCGCCGTTGCCGTCCTCGGCAAACGCCGCGCACTCGGTGGCCACCAACACCTCCAGGACGACGGTCTCCGTCGTGGAACTCACCGAGGTCACTCCGCCGAAGAAGCGGGCGCTCAGCTGACGCGTTCCCTGGTCCAGCTCGTCGGTCTGCAAGCTGGCCAGGCCGAGGCTGTCCACGGCCACCAGCCCGAGGCTGTCGGCCCCGTCGAAGAACTCGACCAGGCCCGGGGAGCCGATGGGGTGGACCTGGGTGGTGAGGGTGACCGTGTCACCCACCCGCGCCGGCTCAGGTGCATCGACGGTGAGGGCGGCGCCGGCCAGCTTGACCGTCCCCAGGGTCACGGGATCACCGAGGGGGACGCAGTCGAAGTCCAGCACGCTGGCGGCGAAAGCGACGCCCGTGACCCGCACCCGGTCGAGGGTGATGGGGATCTCGTCGCCGGGTGCCCCCTGGAGGGTGACCGACGCCGTCTCGTCGTTGAAGCCGTAGACGGCATCGGGGGCCGGATCCTGGGGGCGGGTGGCGTCGGACATGAAGGTCTTGTTGGCCGAGGTCAAGGCCGCGGCCGTCCCTGTGCCCTGGCCACCGGCCAACTCCATGTCGATGGCCTGAACGGTGGCGGCCCCCGAGGGCACTCCCACCGGGTTGG